>CAYRHS010000016.1:7798-29062 GCA_964424125.1 uncultured Burkholderiales bacterium | reverse complement strand
GTGCTGGATGGCCACGACCCGGCGGGTGTTGAAGCTCCGCCCGTCGCGGATGCGGTCGACCTCGTAGACGATCGGGACCGCGGGGTCGCCCGGTCGCAGGAAATAGGCGTGGAGCGAGTGGACCTGCCGCTCGTCGGGGACCGTCCGGCCCGCCGCCACGAGGGCCTGACCCGCGACCTGCCCGCCGAAGACGCGCTGGGTGTCCTCCTCCGGGCTCAGCCCCCGGAACAGGTTGACCTCGAGCGATTCGACGTCGAGCAGCGACAGCAGCTCGTCCAGCGCGGTACCCACGCCCGGGATCGTATCGGCGACCCCGGGACGCTCACGCCCCGGAGAAGCCGGCGACTCAGCCGAAGAACATCGAGGCCACGTCGAAGAGCGCGGGGTCGATCGTCTTCAGCTCACCGACGCCGGATTCGATCGGGATGCAGACGATCTCGTTGCCCTGCAACGCGACCATCGTGCCGAAGTCGCCCGCGTCGACCGCGTCGATCGCACCGATCCCGTAGCGGGTGGCCAGCACGCGGTCGAAGGCCGTCGGGGTGCCGCCGCGCAGGATGTGACCCAGCGTGGTCTCCCGCGTCTCGAAGCCGGTGCGACCCTCGATCTCCCTGCTCAGGACCCCCGCGATGCCGCCGAGGCGGACGTGACCGAACTCGTCCCGATCGGCCGTCGCGAGCGCGAAATCGCCCTCCTTGGGGGTGGCCCCCTCGGCCACGACGACGATCGAGAAGTCGGCGTTGCGGTGGCGATGCTCGAGACGCCGGCACACCTCTTCCACGTCGAAGGGCCACTCCGGGACGAGGACGACGTCCGCGCCACCCGCGATCCCCGAATACAACGCGATCCAGCCCGCGTGGCGCCCCATGACCTCGACCACCATGACCCGGTCGTGGCTCTCGGCCGTGGAGTGGAGGCGGTCGATCGCGTCGGTCGCGATCTGGACCGCGGTCTGGAAGCCGAAGGTGAAGTCGGTCCCGGACACGTCGTTGTCGATCGTCTTCGGGACGCCGACCAGGTCGACGCCTTCCGTCTTGAGCTTGGCCGCGACGCCGAGCGTATCCTCACCCCCGATCGGGATGAGCGCGTCGATGCGCTCGCGCTCCAACGCGTCGAGCACGCGCTGCACGCCGTCCTCGGTCTTGTAGGGGTTGGTCCGCGAGGTCCCGAGCATCGTTCCTCCGAGATGCAGGATCCCGCGGGTCGTCGTGAGGGTCAGCTCCCGCGTCTCGTCCTCGACGAGGCCGCGCCAGCCGTGGCGGAAGCCGACGAGCT
Organism: uncultured Burkholderiales bacterium; assembly: GCA_964424125.1. Lineage (GTDB taxonomy): Bacteria > Actinomycetota > Acidimicrobiia > IMCC26256 > JAOSJL01 > CAYRHS01. The sequence continues at coordinate 27,787 of CAYRHS010000016.1, read as the reverse complement.
CGTGGCCATGGAAGCCCTCGCCCTTGCGGACGATGGCGCGGATGACCGCGTTGAGGCCCGGACAGTCACCGCCGCCCGTCAGGACGCCGATGCGCATCGCTCCTCCCGAAACTGTGCGTGGGAATGCCGTCGGTAGGGTTGTCCGCCGGCCGCCGACTGTCCAAGCGGGGGAAGAGGATTCACATGGCCGTAGCACTCGCGATCGACGCCGGGACGACCGGCGTACGGACGATGGCCTTCGACGCGGCGTGCCGCCCGGTCGCGATGTCGTACCGCGAGTTCACGCAACATTTCCCTCGGCCCGGATGGGTGGAGCACGACCCCGACGACATCTGGGACGCCACGGTGACGACGTTGGCCGAGGTCGCCAAGCGGCTCGACGAAGCGGGCGAGACCGTCACCGCCATCGGGATCACCGACCAGCGGGAGACCGTCGTCGTCTGGGACCGCGGCAGCGGGCGACCCCTGCACCGGGCGATCGTCTGGCAGGACCGCCGCACCGCCGCCCGTTGCGACGAACTGCGCGCCGAGGGCGTGGAGCCGGAGATCCGACGCCGCACGGGTCTCGTGCTCGACCCGTACTTCTCGGCGACCAAGCTCGAGTGGCTGCTCGGCGAGGGTGGGGTGGAGCCCGGGCCGCAGACGGCGGCGGGTACCGTCGATTCCTGGCTCGTGTACCAACTGACGGGCGGAGCGGACGGCGGGATCCACGTCACCGAGCCGTCGAACGCGTCCCGCACGATGCTCTACGACCTGGGCCAACGCGACTGGTCGCCCGAGCTGTGCGCCCGATTCGGGATCCCCACCCGGCTGCTCCCGGAGCTGCGCCCGAGCGCCGGCCGGTTCGGTACGACGGCGCCCGAGCGCGCCGCCGGGCTCTCGGTCCCTGTGAGCGGGATCGCCGGCGACCAACAGGCCGCGCTCTTCGGCCAGGCGTGCTTCGAGCCGGGGATGACCAAGAACACCTACGGGACGGGTTCGTTCGTCCTCACCAACCTCGGCCCCCACATCCCCGACCCCGCCGAGGGTCTCCTCACGACCGTGGCCTGGGACCTCGGCGACGAGCTTTCGTACGCGATGGAAGGCGCGATCTTCGTCACCGGCGCGGCGATCCAGTGGTTGCGCGACGGCCTCGGCCTCATCGACGAGGCAGCCGAGACCGGTCCGCTGGCCGCGTCGGTCGAGGACACCGGTGGCGTCTACTTCGTCCCCGCGTTCACCGGCCTGGGCTCGCCGTACTGGGACCCGTACGCGCGCGGCACGATCACCGGCCTCACGCGCGGGACGACCCGGGCCCACCTCGCCCGTGCCACGGTCGAGGCTATGGCCTTCCAGACTCGTGACGTGCTCGACGCCATCGTGGCCGCGACGGGGACGCACCCCTCGGAGCTACGCGTCGACGGCGGCGCGAGCGTGATGGACCTGCTGGGTCGGTTCCAGGCCGACCTGCTCGGGATCCCCGTGCGACGCGCAACTGTGCAGGAGACGACCGCGCTCGGCGCCGCGTTCCTCGCCGGCCTCGCCGAGGGCGTGTGGTCGTCGCCCGAGGAAGCCGCGCGCGCGTGGCAGGCCGAGGCGACCTTCGAGCCGTCCGGTCCGCGCTCGGACCTGGACCACCGGGTCGCCGAGTGGCACCGCGCGGTGGAACGCGCACGCGGCTGGGCGTCAGCCTGACGGAACCGGCTCGGTACGCTCGCCTGCCTCGGATCGCTGGCCGTTCCCGTCGACCGGCTCCGGCTCCCCGACCTGCGCCGGCTCCGCGGGGATGCCCTCGGCCGCTCGCGTGGCGTAAGTGTCGAGGTACTCGTACCCGGTCATCTCGCGGATCTCGAACATCACCTCGTCGGCGAACTGCCGGCACGCCAGGCGCTCGTCGCTCCCCGCGTAGCGTGACGGATCGATCGGCTGCCCGAACTTGATGCGGACGGTTCGAAAGGCGTGCGGGACCCGTCGGTCCACCGGCTGGATCTCGTCGGTGCCGATCATCCCGACAGGGATGACCGGTGCGCCCGTACGGCAGGAGAGTCGGGCGAATCCCGTGTGGCCCCGGTGCAGGTAGCCGTCACGAGTTCGCGTCCCCTCGGGGTAGATCGCGAACACGCCCCCCGCCTCGAGGACGTCCTGGGCGGACGCGAGCGCCCGCTCGCTGGCGCTGCCGCCCTCACGCCGGATCGGGATCTGACCCACCGAATGAAAGAACCACGCCGTTCTCGGATCGTCGAAGTAGTCCGCCTTGGCCACGAACGTGACCCGGCGGCGCACGACCGACGGGAGGAAGATCGAGTCGAGGAACGAACGGTGGTTCGCAGCGAGGATGACGGGACCGTGGTCGGGCACACGTTCGCGCCCTTCGACGTCGAAGCGGTAGGCGAAGCGCAGCACCGGGACCAGCACGGTCTTGATCGCGCGGTAGGCAAGCAGCGATCCCTGCGTGCTCGGCATCGCTGCCAGCCTACGCGCCTGCGCCTCGCCGGGCCCGTGGCTCCCCTCTTGACCGCGCGGTCAACGATCCGTACCGTCCTCCCGATGCGCCGCCTACTGACGCCGCGGGGGCGCCCGCCGCGCGTCGAGCTGCTCGCCGCCGCCGCCGAGCGCTTCGCCGCCCGCGGGTACCACTCGACGTCGGTCGCCGACGTCGTGGCCGCCGTCGGCGTCGGCAAGGGCGTCTTCTACTGGTACTTCTCCAGCAAGGACGAACTCTTCAGCGAGATCCTGCGCGCCGCCCACCACGACCTGCGCCGGCGCCAGCAAGCCGCGATCGCCGAGGAGCCGGACCCGATCCGCCGAATCGAGCTCGGGATCCGCGCCACGGTCTCGTGGTTCGACGAGCACCGCGACCATCTCCGGCTCCTCGAGCAGGCGGCCGCCGAGGAACGGTTCGCGCCCGTGCTGCGCGAGAGCCGGGACGTGGCCGTCACCGACACGACCCGCCACGTCAAGGAGGCGATCGTCGAAGGCCGCATCCCCGACCGCGACCCCGAGGCGCTCGCCCAGGCGCTCCTCGGCGTGGTCGGCCAACTCACCCGCGTCTACCTCGTGCAGCGGGACCAGCCGGTCGAGGACGTGGCCGACGTCGCGGTCGCGTTCTGCCTCCACGGCATCACCGGGGAGCGGAAGGGGGTCGGCTGAGCTTTGGCGCCCCGCGTCGGTACGCGAGGTCAGCCCAGCTTCCGGAGCGCGCGGCGGATGTGGCGAACCGCCTGGGCGATGCGCTGCTCGTTCTCGACCAGAGCGAAGCGCACGTACCCCTCGCCCCCCGGACCGAAGCCCACGCCGGGTGAGACCGCGACCTTCGCCTCCTTCACGAGCATGACCGAGAACTCCAGGCTGCCCATCTCGACGTAGGGCGCGGGGATCGGCGCCCAGACGAACATCGTCCCCTTCGGCCGCTCGACCGGCCACCCCGCACGCGTCAGGCCGTCGCAGAGCGTGTCGCGCCGACTCCGGTAGATCTCGTTCACCTCGGCCGGGTACTCGGGCGCGTCGCGCATGGCGACGGTGGCCGCGATCTGGATCGGCTGGAAGCTGCCGTAGTCGAGGTACGACTTGAGCTTGTAGAGGGCAGCGATCACCTCGGCGTTCCCCAGCGCGAAGCCCATGCGCCACCCGGCCATGGAGAACGACTTGGTCAGCGAGTAGAGCTCGACCGCGACGTCCTTGGCGCCCGGCGCCTGGAGGATCGACGGTGGCTGGTAGCCGTCGAAACCGAGATCGGCGTAGGCGAAATCGTGTACGAGCAGGACGTCGTGCTCGCGGGCGAAGTCCACCATGTGCGTCATGAAGTCGAGATCGACGCACGCGGTCGTGGGATTGTGCGGGAACGACAGCACGATCACCCGCGGCCGCGGCCACGACTCCTCGAACGCGTGGTGGAGGTTGCCGAGGAAGTCCTGCTCCGGCCCGAGACGCACCTGGCGCACGTCGGCGCCCGCGAGCACGGGCCCCCAGATGTGAATCGGGTAGGAAGGACTGGGGACGAAGGCCACGTCACCGGGACCCACCAGGACCCACATGAGATGCGAGAAACCCTCCTTGGCGCCGATCGTGGCGCAGATCTCGGTCTCGGGGTCGAGGGTGACGTCGAAGACCTCGCGGTAGCGGCCGCTCACCGCCTCGCGCAGGCGCGGGATGCCCCGGCTGGTCGAGTAGCGGTGGTTGCGCGGGTTGCGAACGGCCTCACCGAGCTTCTCGACGGCGACGCCGGGCGACGGGATGTCGGGATTGCCGAATCCCAGGTCGATGACGTCCTCGCCGGCGCGGCGACCCTCGACCTTGAGCGCGTCGATCGTGGTGAAGACGTACGGCGGGAGGTCGCCGATGCGTCGAAACTCCATCGCGGCACGGTACCAGAGGCGTTTTCGGTACCCCCGGGCGATTCGCCGTCGTTACCATGCGATCCGCATGTCACAAGACGGTCCACCTGACGCAGTGCTGCTCGACGCGGGCGGGATCTTCCACCTCCCCGACCACGACGTCATCGTGGGAGCGCTGCGCCGTGTCGGCTTCGACTGCGAGCGCAGACGGCTGGACCGGGCGCACTACGCCGGTGCAGCCCGCTTCGGCCCCGACTACGAGGGCGAGCTCCGCTGGCGCGACATGTGGACCGCCTACCTGGACGCCTACGTCGCCGAGCTCGAGGTGACCGACGAGCTACGGGCAGAGGCCAAGGAGCATCTCGAGAGCGAGTTCTCGACCGCCGCGATCTGGCGGCGCGTCATCCCGGGCTCGACCGAGGGGCTGCGCGTGCTGGCCGCGACAGGAGTGCGCCTCGGGGTCGTATCGAACGCGGACGGCGACGTCGGCGCACGCCTGCGCGACCAGGAGGTCCTCCAGCTCGGGCCCGGTCCCGGCGTCGAGGTCGAGACGGTGATCGACTCCGGCCAGGTCGGCGTGATGAAGCCCGATCCCCGCATCTTCGAGATGGCGCTCCTCGCGCTCGATCTCCCCGCGGAGCGGGTCTGGTACGTGGGCGACATGCCCGCGATCGACGTCGTGGGAGCACGCCGCGCCGGGATCCGCCCGTTGCTGATGGACCCGCACCGGTTCAACGCGCATCTCGACGTCGACCGGGTGCGGTCGCTCGCCGACGTCGCGGTACTGGTGCACGAGTGACGCGGAGCCGACTGTCGCCCACAGTCCGGGGAGTCGTCGCCGCGCTCGCGCTCACGCCCATCCTGTTCGTGATCTGGTTCGTCGCAACCTTCTACCTGGTGCTCGAATCCGGAGGGACCCTCGGCGGCTACGGCGAAGCCGCGAGGCCCGGAGCAGCCTGGGTCGGATCGGTGTCCGTCTTCATCGCGATGGCCATGGTCGCGATCGACGTCTGGGTGGGATTCGTGGTCAGTCGCCGGGCAACTCGCCGCGCACAGCACCCGGCCCCGACAACCGGCGACTACGACGCTGCGTAGAACTGCGAGGCCCACTTCCGGTACTGCATGAACGGGCCGTCGGTGTCGATGAGCGCGGGCTTCTCGAGGTGCGCCTTGTGCTCCCAAATCGGGATGTCCTCGGTGAGCTGCTTGTTGATCTCGCTGACGAACGCGTCGGCGATCACCTCGTCGAAGCGCTCGTCACCCGTGCGCTTCACCTTGAAGCTGAACCGCTGGTGGACCGTCTCGTCGTCGATGGGGCTCGCGCAGCCGAGCAGCACGGCCTGGACGACCTCGGGCATGTCGAAGTCGACCCGCGAAAACCCCATCCCCGCCGCGTGGGAGTCGATACGACCGTTCACGACGCCCTTCGGCGTGACGTACTTCTGCGCGGAGAGCATCGAAGAGTAGGGGCCGTCCTGCGTGTACTCCTCGACCACCGCAACCTCGTCGGTGCCGTGCACATAGCGGAAGTGCGCGGGGTCGACGCTGTTCTCGCCCATCTCCTGGATCGCCGTCTTGATGACGTAGCTCGAGTTGTAGAAGTCGGTGTACGTCGGGTCCTCGATGGCCGGAACGACCGGGATCTCGAAGGACGGCGGCTCGTCGGTCGGGTGGTACCAGGCGAGGACGATGCCGTTGCGCTCGACGACGGGATACACGTGCAGCTGCGCCTGCTTGTTCACCCGGTCGCTATAGGGGACGTCGACGCACGTCCCCTCGCCGTCGAAGCGCCACCCGTGGAACGGGCACTCGATCGTGGCTCCGTCGACGGATCCCCCGTAGCCGAGGTGGGCGCCGAGATGGGGACAGAAGGCGTCCTGGAGGTGGAGCTCCCCCTCGGAGTCGCGCCACGCCACGAGCTCGCGACCGAAGTAGCGGAGGGGATGGACGTCGCCGACGACGAAGTCCTCCGGGTAGCCGATCTGGAACCAGCTGAAGGGGATGGGGAACGGGAATCGACTCATGGCGTCGGGTCCTCTCTGCCGCCCAGGCTATGACCCATCGGGCTTGTCGGTGCCGACGACCCACATGGCGAAGAACTGCGAGCCCCCGCCGTACGCGTGACCGAGCGCGCGGCGCACGCCGTCGACCTGGTAGTCGCCGCAGCGCCCGCGAACCTGCTGCGCGGCCTCGCCGAAGCGGATCATCCCCGAAGCCCCAATCGGGTTCGACGAGAGCACGCCGCCCGAGGGGTTCCACGGGATGTCGCCGTCGGGCGCGGTGGCTCCCTGCTCCGTGAGCTTCCAGCCCTCTCCCGGCCCCGCGAACCCGAGGTTCTCGAGCCACATCGGCTCGAACCAGCTGAAGGGGACGTAGGTCTCGGCCACGTCGAGGTCCCGGCGCGGGTCGCTGATGCCTGCCTGCGCGTAGACGTCGGCGGCGCAATCGCGTCCCGCGCGGGGGTCGATCTGGTCCCGGCCCGCGAACATCGTCGGCTCCGAGCGCATCGCCATGCCGTGCACCCACGCCGGCGGGTTCGGCGCGGCCTCGGCAACCTGCTCGCTGCCGATCACCATCGCCATCGCGCCGTCCGAGCTGGGACACGCCTCGAGGTAACGCAGCGGGTCCCACAGCATGAAGCTCTCCTCGACGGTGGCGAGATCGATGTCGGGGAGGTGCAGGTGTGCCTTGGGGTTGCGCAGCGCCGCGAGGCGGTCCTTCACCGCGACGAGCATGCCGATGTGGTCGGGTGCACCCGAGCGGTGGATGTAGGCCCGGATGAGCGGCGCGAAGTAGCCACCCGCGCCCGCCACGAGCGGCGCCTGGAAGGGCATCTCCACGGTGAGGCCCCAGGTGGCATTGCTCTCCGACTGCTTCTCGAACGCGACCGTGAGCACCCGCTCGTGGATCCCGGCCTCCACGAGCTTGGCGGCGACGATCGCGGTCGAGCCGCCCACGCTGCCCGCGGTGTGCACCCGCAGGAGCGGCTTGCCCGCCGCCCCGAGCGCGTCCGCGAGGAAGAGCTCGGGCATGACCACGCCCTCGAACGTGTCGGGCGCCTTGCCCATCACGACGGCGTCGATGTCGCCCCAGTCCATGCCCGCGTCCTCGAGGGCCTCGAGCGCGGCCTCGCGGACGAGCCCGGGCATCGACACGTCGAGACGCTCGGCCGCGTGCTTGGTCTGGCCGACGCCTACGACAGCGCAGCGGTTGGCGCCCACGTCAGTCCCCCTCGACCACGGCCACGAGGTTCTGCTGCAGCGCCGGACCCGACGCGGCGTGCGCGAGGCCGCGGTCGGCGCGCCCGTCGTGGATCCGGCTCGCGACCTCGCCGAAGCGGACGAGGCCGGCCGACATGAAGGGGTTCGCGGCGAGCGGTCCACCTGAGGGGTTGACGTCGACGTCCGGGGCGAGGCCGAGCGCGTCGCGCAGGATCAGCTCCTCGTGGCTGAACTGTGCGTGGAGCTCGGCAACGTCGAAGTCGTCTCGACCCGCACCCGCGTTCGCGGCCGCCTGCCGCGCGGACCGGGACGTGTGGAGCTGGCGGACACCGAGAGCCTGGGAGTCGATCCGGTGGTCGATACCCCGGATCCACGCGGGGCGCTCGCACACGTCACGAGCGACGTCGCCGGCCGCGATCACCACTGCCGCCGCGCCATCGGTGATCGGGGCGATGTCCGCGGCGCGAAGGGGCGTCGCGATCTCGGGCTCGGTGAGGAGCTCCTCGGCGGTGGCGTCACCCGAGCGCACCGCGTTCGGGTTCGACCGCGCGCTGCGCTGGCTCCGGGCCGCGACCTCGGCGAGGGCACGCGCATCCGCTCCGGCTTCGGCAAGGTAGGCCTGGGCCTGGAGCGCGGCGAGGTGGACCGCCGAGGGCCACAGCGGCGCCACGTAGTAGGGATCGGCCTGGAGCGTCAGGATCCGGTGGAGGTCACCCATCGACGACTTCCCGAACCCGTAGACGAGCGCCGAGTCCAGATCGCCGACCTGGATTGCCACCCACGCCTCGTAGAGAGCGAAGGCGGCATCCATCTCGACGTGGCTCTCGCGGATCGGCGGCCAGGCGCCCACGGCGTCGAGCCCGGCGACGAAGGTGAACGGCCCTCCGCTCAGGTAGTCGCAGCTCCCCGAGATGGTGAAGCCGATCTTCTCCTTCGGGATGCCCGAGCGTTCCACCGCTTCGCGTACGACAGGGATGATCATCTCGACCTCGTTGTGCCGGTCGTCCCGGGCCACGTAGCGCGACTGGGCGAAGGACACGATTGCGACGTCGCGGATTCCGTTCGCGCCCATCAGAGGTAGGCCTCGAAGGTCGAGGGGTCGGCGTCGGGCTCGCCGGTGGGCCGGAACCAGCGGATGCTCCGCTGGTCGGGACCGACCTCGTCGGCCCAGACCGCTTCGACGCGCATCCCCATGCGCACGTCCCCGGCGTCACACTCGCCGAGGAGCGCGAAGAGCGGCGTGTGCGCGCCGTCGAGCAGCACCTGCGCGCAGACGTAGGGCACCTCCGGGGCGAGCTCGGAGAGCCCCGGGATGTTCACGACGCAGAACGTGGTCACGGTCCCCCGGGGCCCGACCTCGACCTCGATCTCCGTCGGCAGGCCCGTCTTGGCATCCGAGCCCCGGGGCGGCACGTAGACCTCGTCCGAGGTCCGGCTGTGCTCCCCGAGGATGCGGCGCTGCTCGAGCCCGTGCAGGAACCGGCTCGGCGCCTCTCCCGCGTTGATGTCGTACTCGAGCCGGACGCGGCTCACGATCCCCCCGACCGGACCGGTCGGCGCCTCCCCGCCCTCCGGCACCGCGAGCGGCGGGACCACGGCGACGTGCTCGCCGTCGGCGAGCGGGACCCACGCCTCGAGGTCGCGCACGGAGCCGACGCGTTCCGCCCGGTAGCGGGGGCCGACGAGCATGCCGATCGCCATCGCGTCGGGGCTGCCCGCGTCGACCACGTGGAGCATCGCGGTGTCGGCTCCCTCGGGCTGCACCAGCGCGAACGCGAACGGGTGCCCGAGCGGGTGCAGGTCGGGATCGGGCCGCGCCACCCACGTCCAGGAACGCACGCGTCCGGTCGGCCCCACCTCGACCCACTCCCCCACCTCGGCTCCGGTCACGGGGTCGTACTCGGTGGGGGGCACCAGCACACGGCCGTCGGCGATGCGCACGCCCTCCAGCCGCCCGTCGCGCAGCGCGGTGAGGAAGCGGCCGATCACCGGGCCGACCGAGCGCGTGTAGCCGCCCGGGTACTCGAGGACGTGGTGCTCGACGAGCGCTTCGCTCACTGCCGGTGCCCCTGCACTAGATCTTCGCCTCGCGGCCCTCCCAGTACGGGTCGCGCAGCTTGCGCTTGTAGAGCTTCCCGCTGGGGTCGCGTGGCATCGTGTCGACGAAGTCGATCGACTTGGGCCACTTGAACTTGCCGAGCCGTCCCTGCACGTGCTCGAGGATCGACGCCGCGAGCTCGTCGCCGGGTTCGTAGCCGGGCGCGGGCTCGACGACGGCCTTGATCTCCTCACCCCAGTCCTCGTGGGGGATGCCGAAGACGGCGACGTCGCCGACCCCCGGATGACCGAGGAGCTCGGCTTCGATCTCCGCCGGATAGATGTTGACACCGCCCGAGATGATCATGTCGGACTTGCGGTCGCAGAGGAACAGGAAGTCGTCCTCGGTCATGTAGCCGACGTCGCCGACCGTGAAGAAACCCGCGTTGCGGGACTCCTCGGTCTTGGCGCGATCGCCCTTGTACTCGAAGTCGGCGCCCGCCGTCTTCATGTACACGGTGCCGATCTCGCCGCGGGGAAGCTCCTCGCCGAGCTCGTCGAGGATCTTCACGTCCGAGATCGGCCACGGCTTCCCGACGGTCCCCGGGTGCGCGAGCCAGTCCTCCGGGGTGGCCAGGGTGCCGCCGCCCTCTGTGGCGGCGTAGTACTCGTAGACGACGGGCCCCCACCACTCGAGCATCTTGCGCTTCACGTCGACGGGACACGGAGCCGCGGCGTGGATCGCGTAGCGCATCGACGAGACGTCGTACTTCGCGCGCACCTCGTCGGGCAGGGCCAGCATCCGATGGAACTGCGTGGGGACCATGTGCGTCGAGGTGACGCGGTACCGCTCGATCTTGGCGAGCGTCTCCTCCGCGTCCCACTTGTCCATGAACACGAGCGGGTGGCCGTAGTGGAGGGAGTTCCCCCCGAACGTCGTGACCGCGGTGTGGTAGTTGGGTGACGTCACGAGGTGCACGTTGCCGTCGTCGGGCTGGATCCCGAAGAGCGACAGGACCATCGCGAACAGCTCGGCGTTGGTGTCGGGGTCGAGATCGGGCAACCCGCGCCGGACGCCCTTCGGCCGGCCCGTCGTCCCCGACGTGTAGTGCATCGCGACGCCGGCCGTGCGATCCGGCGGCGCGTCCGTCGATTGTCCCGCACTCAGCTCGGCGAAGGCACGGAACCCCTCGATGCCTTCGTCCCCACCCTCGGGCGCGGCGACCGCGAAGCAGCACGCGGGGGAGATGCCGGCCTCGGCCGCGGCTCCGATCGCCACGTCCGCGTACCGCGTCGAGGCCACGAAGGCCTCGGCCTCGCAATCGCCGACGATGTAGCCGACCTCGGGCCCGGCGAGGTGGTAGTTGATCGGCGTGAAGTACCAGCCGGCCTGGAGCGCGGCCAGGTAGACCGCTGTCGACTCGAACCCGTTGGGGAGCAACGTCGCAACCGCGTCCCCGCGCCGGAGCCCGAGCGCCCGGAGCCCGTGCACCAGCCCGTTCGCCGCCGCGAGGAGCTCCCCCGCGGAGTGCTCGGTGCCGTCCGGATCGACCACCGCGAGCCGGTCCGGCTCTGCCGCAGCCCATTTCCAGAACCCCACCTGCGCCACGACGAAGAAAATAGAACACGTTTCAGTTCTGCCGCAACACGGTGCGCTCGTCGAGCGTGGCGTCGCGACGAGAATGGCACCCGTGCTCCGCTCCATCGTGGCCATCGTCCTCGCCGCCACCGCCACCCTCCCGCTGGGCGCGCCCACACGGGGCGAGGCCGCGCCGGCGAACGGGGCGAACGTCTTCGTGGTGGGCGACTCGGTGCTGCTGGGAGCGGCCGACCAGATCGTCGCCGCGATGCCGCGGTACCGCGTCACCGTCGATGCGGAGGTCTCCCGGACAGTGCTCGCCGCGCCCGCGTTGCTCCGGGGCCGTACGGACGACGTCGTCGTGGTCTCGCTCGGCCACAACGACGGTTCGGGCGACTTCGCGAATCGCATCGATACGGTGATGGGCGCCCTCGCGGGCGTCGACCACGTGATCTGGCTGACCCAGCAGGAGTTCCGCGCCGACCGGGCCGGCATGAACGACGAGCTGCGCGCCGCGACCGCACGTTGGCCGAAGCTCGAGGTGCTCGACTGGCAGGCCGTCGTGACGCGCACACCCGATGCCAACTGGGACGACGGGTTGCACCTGCGGCCCGCGGGCGCCGATGCCATGGCCGGTGCGATCGCGTTCGCGGTCGAGCTCGCGCTCACCCCGACGCCCATGGACCTCTTCGCCGTGGCCGGCGCGTGGTCAGCGTCGGGGATCGCGGCCGTCGAGCATGCCGGGTCGGCCGGGCGCGCTCCCGAAGGCCCCTGAGCCTCGGCCCGCTCGGCGCTCAGGCCACGCGGACTGGGAGGTGCTTGATCCCGTTGATCAGGCTCGAGGCCAGCATCTCGGCGGCGCCGGCCTGCTCCAGGTTCGGGAGTCGCTCGAAGAGCTCCTCGAACATCACGTTGATCTCGAGCTGGGCGAGGCTGGCCCCGAGGCAGTAGTGGGGGCCGCGGCCACCGAAGGCGACGTGCTCGTTCGGGGCACGGCTGACGTCGAACGTCCAGGGGTCGTCGAAGACGTCCGGATCGCGATTGGCGGCCCCGTACCAGATCGTCAGCTTGTCCCCCGCCGAGATCGGGACCCCCCGCAGCTGGGTGTCGTTCGCCACCGTCCGACGGAAGTACCGAACCGGCGAGACCCAGCGCAGCATCTCCTCGACCGCTGACGGGACGAGTGCGCGATCGTCGGCCACGCGTCGACGCTGGTCCTGGTGCTCGAAGAGCGACAGCATCCCACCGGAGATGAGGTTGCGCGTCGTCTCGTTGCCCGCGACCGCCAACAGCAAGACGAAGTAGTTGTACTCCTCGGCGGTGAGCTTCTCGCCCTCGGCGTCGGCGGTGAGCAGCGTGGTCACGAGATCGTCGCGCGGGTTCGCGAGATGGTCCTCGGCCATGGCCTGGGCGTATTCGAAGAGCTCGATCGCCGCCGCGTCCGCTTGCGCGATCGCGTCACCCGAGGACTGCTGGTACTCCGGGTCGAAGCGACCCATCATGCGGTTGCTCCAGTCGAAGACCCTGTGACGATCCTCCTGGGGCACGCCGATGAGGTCAGCGATGACGGTCAGCGGGAGCTCGGCCGCGATCTCGCGTACGAAGTCGAACTCGCCCATGGCACGCGCCCGCTCGAGGAGGTCGACGGTGGCCTTGCGCACGTATGGCTCGAGGCTGCGGACGACCTTGGGGGTGAACGCGCGCGCGATGAGCATGCGGTTCCGCGTGTGCCCGGGCGCGTCCTGGTTGATGAGCAGGTGCTCGGTCCCCGGCATCATCTGCTCCATCAGGAAGCCGCTCCCCGACCGATACGTGGCCGCGTCGCGCGACACCGCGAGGACGTCCTCGTACTTGGTGACGACCCAGAAGCCGGGCCCGTACTCGCCCCCCGCCTCGTGCCAGTGCACCGGGTCCTCGGCCTGGAGCCGGCAGAGGAACTCCAACGGCGAGGCCTTTCCGTACGCGGTCTGGTCCTCGAGCGGGAACTCGGAGCGCTGCTCGGTCGCCGTCATGGGCACCTCGGGTTCGGGACTCGGTCGTGGCCGCGGCAACGTGCACGCGGCCGCCTAGAATGAGAACACGTTCTCATTCTGCTCGCAAGGGGTCGATCCGACCGTAGACTCCTGCGGCCCCGATCCCAGTCCCTCGCCCACCGGGAGCACACATGCCGCTCGTCGCCGAGATCAGCACCGAGGACTGCCGGATCGACCACGACGGGCACGTCGTGGTCGTGACGCTCGACCGGCCCGAGGCCAAGAACGCCTTGAGCACCGCGATGCTCGTCGGCATGGCCGACGCGTGGCGGTACGTGAACGAGACCCCGGACGTACGCGTGGCGATCCTCACCGGTGTCGGCGGTGACTTCTGCGCCGGGGCCGACCTCAAGGCGATGTCGCAACCCGACGAGCGCTACCAGCACCGCCTCGCCGAGGACAACGACCTCCACTGGAAGGCGCTGCTCCGGCACTACAAGGTGAGGAAGCCGCTGATCGCCGCGGTCGAGGGCGCGGCGGTGGCGGGTGGCACCGAGATCCTCCAGGCGACGGACATCCGCGTCGCGGCCGAGTCCGCCTTCTTCGGGATCTACGAAGCCAAGCGCGGCCTGTTCCCGCTCGGAGGCTCGACCGTCCGGCTCCAGCACCAGATCCCGTTCACGCTGGCGATGGAGCTGCTGTTGACGGCGCGTCGCGTCGACGCCCCCGAGGCACGAGCCATCGGGTTGATCGGCCACGTCGTCCCCGACGGCAAGGCACTCGGCGCAGCACGCGAGCTGGCCGCCACGATCGCGGTCAACGGTCCGCTCGCCGTGCAAGCGATCAAGGAGTCGGTGCTCGCCACCCGCGACCTGAGCGAGGCCGACGGCCTCGCGCGCGAGCTTGAGATCGGTATGCCGGTCTTCGCGTCCGAGGACGCGAAGGAAGGGCCGCGCGCGTTCGCCGAGAAGCGCACCCCGGAGTTCCGGGGCAAGTGAAGCGCGAGGGCCCGACCGGTCGCTCCCCGGGTAGCGCCGCGCACCTGATCGCCCCGCCGATCGAGATCGAGACCGGTGCGCAGCGCGTCCGGGGCCGGTTCACCTTCGACGAAGCCTACGAAGGTCCTCCCGGCTTCGTGCACGGCGGGACGATCGCCGCGGCCTTCGACGTCCTCCTCGGAGCGGCGAACGCCCACCTCGGCGCCCCGGGCATGACCGCACGCCTGACGGTCCGGTACCGGCGGCCCACCCCGCTTCACCGCGAGGTGCGGATGGAGGCGTGGCACGAGCGTCGGGCGGGCCGGCGCGGTGATGTCCACGGCACGATGTCGGTGGACGGCGAGGTCACCGCGGAGGCCGAGGGCCTCTTCGTGACCGTCGATCGCCGTCTGGTGGACAAGTACTTCAGCCAATGAGGAGAGGCCGGAGGACGTCATCGTGAGCGACGAGCAACGCACCCCGTTCCCCGAGGAAGGCACGGACCGCACCACCCTCGGCGCCGCCATGCGAGCGCGCAAGGAGGCGGACGCCCGTTGGCGCGAGGGCCGCACGTTCTCGCTGATCTACCCGGCCGGCGAGGCGGTCGACGCGGTGCTCGCCGACGCCAATGACCTCTACCGGTTCGAGAACGCGCTGAACCCCTTCCGCTTCCCGAGCCTGCGGGAGATGGAGCGCGAGGTCACGGACATGACCGCCGACCTCCTCCGCGCGCCGCCCGCCGCTGGCGGGTCGATGACCTCGGGCGGGACCGAGTCGATCATGATGGCGGTGAAGGTGGCGCGCGGCCGGGCTCTGGCCGAACGCGGGATCACCGAGCCCGAGCTCCTCGCCCCGGTGTCCGCCCACCCGGCGTTCGCCAAGGCCGCGCACTACCTCGGGCTGCGCCACCGTCAGATACCCCTCGGCGCCGACTTCCGCGCCGAGGTCTCCGCCGCGGCGGAGCTCGTCAACGAGCGCACCGCGCTGATCGTCGGTTCGGCACCCGGCTATCCACACGGAGTCGTCGACCCGATCCCGGAGCTCGCCGCGCTCGCCGCCGAGCACGGCATCGCGTTCCATACCGACTCGTGCGTCGGTGGCTTCCTGCTGCCGTTCATGGAGTCCCTCGGCCACGCGGTGCCACCGTTCGACTTCCGGGTCGAGGGCGTGACCTCGATGTCGGCCGACGTCCACAAGTACGGCTACGCCACCAAGGGCGCCTCGGTGGTGCTGCACCGCGAGCGGCAGTGGTGGGTCGACCACCAGGTCTTCCTCTACGACCGCTGGCCGGGCGGCCTCTACGGCTCACCGGGGATCGCCGGGGCGCGCCCGGCCGCGCCGATCGCGGCCGCCTGGGCCGTGATGCGGCATCTCGGTCGCTCCGGCTACGAGGCGCTCACCCGCGACCTGCTGGAGACGACGGCCCGGATCCGGACGGGGATCGAGACCATCCCCGAGCTCCATGTCATCGGGGCGCCGGTGGCGAGCGTCCTCGCCTTCGGCTCCGACGACGTCGACATCATGGCTGTCGGTGACGTCATGGACGACCGCGGCTGGCACCTCGACCGTCAATCCGACCCGGACGCGCTGCACATGATGATCTCGCCCGCGCACGCGAGCATCGTCGACGAGCTCCTGTCCGATCTCCGGGCCGCGGTCGCCCACCACGGCGAGGCCCGGGGCGTGGAGGCGCGCTACAGCTGAGCCTCCGGACCCGGTCGGCGCGGGGACCGGGCGCGTGCGAAGGCGGCCGCGCCGATGGCGCCGGCCCGCTCACCGAGCTCCGCCGCGACGACCGGCACCGCGGGCCGGTGGTCGGGCGCCTCGATGCGCCGGGCCACGCCCTTCCGGATCGGCTCGAGCAACACCTCTCCCGCAGCCACGAGCCCCCCGCCCACGACGACGCGAGCGGGATCGAGCACGTTCACGAGCCCGGCGATGCCGATCGCGACCCGCTCCGCGTACTCGTGCAGGACGACCAGCGCGTCGCGTGCGCCGGTTGCAGCCGCGGCGGTCACGTGCTCGCCTCTCACCGCCTCCTCGTCCCCACCGGCAGCGGCGAGGACGCTGGGGGCCTCGCCCGCGCCCACGCGTGCTCGCGCCAGGCGCCCGAGCGCGGTGCCCGAGGCGAGCGCCTCCCAGTGTCCACGCTCGCCGCACGCACACCGTGGACCGTCCGGGTCGACGGTGAAGTGGCCGATCTCGGCGGCGAAGCCGTGGGCGCCGCGGTAGAGCCGCCCACCGGTGACGATGCCGCCTCCGATGCCGGTCCCGAGCGTGACGACGAGGATGTCGTCGGCGTCGCGCGCGGCGCCGGCGGTGACCTCACCCCACGCCGCGGCGTCGGCGTCGTTCTCGACGGCCACCTCCGATCCGAGGCGGGTCCGCAGATCGGCCCCGAGCGGCGCCTCTCGTAGTGCCGGGAGGTTGGGCGCGTAGCGGACCGCGCCGTCGAAGGTCACGAGGCCGGCGATGCCGACGCCGATGGCATGCACAGGCTCCACCGCGTCGAGCCGACCGATCAACGCCGCACACTCGTCGAGCAGGTCCGCGTAGACCTCGGGAGTGGGGACCCGCTCCTCGGCCACGACCCGGTCGGCGCCCGCCAGCACCAGCCCGTGCATCTTCGTGCCCCCGACGTCGACCCCCACGGCGACGTCGGCTCGTGATCCCACGGCGGGCGTCAGTCCAGGTCGATGTGACGCACCCGTCCCGGCCGGTCTCCCTCGGCCGAGGTCGGGGCGTCCGCATCCGGAGCGCTGGGCTCCGCCTCGCCCCGCTGCTCCAGGCCCCGTTCCGCGGCCGCGATCACAGTCTGGGCCGCGAGCAGGAGCTCGTTCACGGCACGGAGCAGATGCTCGGCGGTCTCCGGTCCGGCGTCCACGAGCGCGTCGAGCAACCCGCCCACACCAACATCGGTCCGACCGGTGGCGCCTCCCGTGGGCTCCTCGGGCTCGGTCGCCTCGCCGCCGGGCTCTTCGCCCTCGGGCTCCTCCTCCGTGGCGCCGGTGGGCACCGCCGACAACCGCGGATGGCGGGCGCGTCGCGCGTCGACGTCGAACGAGGTGGAGTCGGCTTCGTCGAAGAGCGGGTTCCCTCGGGGACGGTTGGGATCGCGCAGCATCACGGCTCCACGAACTCGACGTGCAACCGTCCGCCGGACATGCGAGCCCCGCCCACGGCGCGACGCCGGAGGCTGTCGGGGAGGCTGATCGCCCTCCGGTACGAACCGAGAGCCACGAACAGCTCGTCGTCGGCGCGCCCGACTTCGATGTCGCCCTTGTCGGCGAACGGCAGATGCAGCGAGAGGACGAGCGCGCCGTCCCGCGCCTCCACACGCATGGGCTCGACGAACGAGAGACGCTCCTCGGGTGCAGACCCGCCGTAGAGCGCCGCTCCGAAGGCTTCGAGGCGCTGGACGCCGACGAGCTCGTGCTCGGCCTGCTCGGCTCGCAGCACCGGGAGCGGCTCGAAGGCCTCCTCGATCGTCGCGAGGTGCTCGGCATGAGCATCTCGCCAGCCCTTGAACCACGGATCGGTGACCGCCTCGGGCAGGAGCTTGTTCACGACGACGCTGTCGACGTGGTAGCCGAACAGCGACAGGTACGTGAAGGTGCGCCGGGCTTCCGCGATCACCATGCGCTCGGGGTTCACCACGAGCCGAGCACTGGTCGTGTCGCCGTCGGTGAGCAGGTCGCGTACGCCGTCGAGGCGGTCGTAGAAGCGACGCACCGACGCGAACACACCGTCGTTGGCCACGGGCATCCGCACCATGCGCTGCACCAGTGGCCGCACCGCGCGCGTGACCGCCCGCTGCGTGGGGAACACACGAGCCATGTACCAACCGAGGACGTCGGGGAGGGAGAGAAGCCGCAACGTCTCCGCGGTCGGTGCGCAGTCGACCACGACGACGTCGTACTCGCCCGCCTCGGCGTGCGTACGGAGCTCGGCGAGCGCGAAGACCTCGTCGAGGCCCGGGATGACGGCGAGCTCCTCGGCCTCCACCGCGTCGGCGCCCGCCCAGTCGAACAACGCGACGAGATACTCACGGATCTCGCCCCAGGCGTCCTCGAGCCGGGAGCGCGCGTCGAGCTCCTGGCCGTCGAGGCGTCCCGTGATCGGCGCCGCGCGGTCACCGAGCCCGACGTCGAAGACGTCACCGAGGGAGTGCGCGGGGTCGGTGGAGCACACGAGCGTCCGCTGCCCCGATTCGGCCGCGCGGAGCGCGGTCGCCGCCGCGACGGTGGTCTTCCCGACGCCGCCCTTGCCGGTGAAGAGGAGGACGCGCATTCGGCGGGCAGGCTACCGGCAACTCCGCCTTCAGCTCTCCTCCGCCCGCCGCTTCAGCTCCTTCAGCGCGTCACCCATGATGAGCCGCGATGCTTTCTTCTTCATGAAGCCGGGCATGGGCATGGCCAGATCGACGCTCAGCTCGTAGGTCACCCGGGTCCCGTGGCCGTCCTCGTCGAAGGTGTATCGGCCGTCCAGGCTGCGGAGCATGTCACCCTCGGCGAGCGTCCACGCGAACGAGTGGGGCGCGTCGGCGTAGTCGTAGTCGTAGACGGAGCGCAGGCTCTTGCCCATGGCGGCGACACGCATCTCGACCCTGGAGCCTCGGCCCTCGCCGTCACGCTCGAGGACGCTCACCTCCTTCACGTTCTTCGCCCACTCGGGATAGAGCTCGTAGTCGGTGGCGACCTGCCAGCACTGGTCCGGCGACCGGTCGACGTGGATGCGCTCAATGGCTTCGTCCGCCACGCTCCCTCCTCCGGGTCGAGTCGATCCGGCGCGGGAAGCGTCCGTGCCGGGCGCCCCAGAGACCGACGAGGCCGAGGGGCAGCATCGGCACCATAACCCCGAAGGGGTCGGCCGCGGCGGTGACGGCCGCGACGACGATCGCGACCCCGAGCGAGCCGTAGAGGTGGAGCCGCGGCGCGCGCGGTACCGGGCCCTGGGCCAGGAAGAGGCTCCCCACGACGATGTCGTCCCCGCGGGCGCTGCGCGCCACCGCCACGAAGAACGCAGCCACCCAGACCGGCAAGGAGACGAAGAACAACGCGATCGCGGTGCCGACGGCGACGCGGTCGAGCGCGGACGCGCCCAGGGCGTCCGGTACAGCGATCGCCGCGAACAGCGCGGTCGTCACCCACGAGGTCACGATGATCCCGCGACCTTCGAGCGTCGTACGTGTCGTCATGCGGGGAGCGGTGAAAGCATGTCGAGCTCGCCACGCGCGACCGGGGTGAGCCGTCGCACGAGATGATCGTACGACCACTCGGTCGTCGCGCGGCGGCGCGCCTCGACCCCCATCGTGCGGCGGAGCGCGTCGTCTCGCAGCAGGCGCCCCAGGGCGTTTCGAGCCTCACGAACGTTCCGGGGCTCGATCACGAAGCCGGTCTCGCCGTCGGCCACCGCCTCGTGGGATCCGCCGCTCCGGCCGGCCACGCTCGGGACGCCCGCGGCCGCGGCCTCCACGAACACGATCCCGAACCCCTCAGCTTCGAGGCCTCCCCACCGTTCACGGCAGAGCATCGAGAAGACGTCCGCGCACGCGTACAGCTCGGGCAGCGTCGCGTCGGGGACCCGGCCGAGGAAGTGCGTCCGGTCGGCGACCCCGACCCGTGCCGCGACGCGCTCGAGGCGCCGCCGGTCACGTCCGGAGCCGGCGATCGCGACCTCGACGCCCGGGAGCCCGGCAACCGCCTCCAAGAGGACGTCGAAGCCCTTGCGAGGAACGAGGCGGCTCAACCCGAGCACCAACGGCCGATCGGGGTCGAGCCCGAAGCGCCGGCGCGCCGCGGCGCGCACCGCCTCGTCGAGAGGGCGGTATCCGCCGGGGTCGATGCCCGGTGGGAACACCACACCCGGCCGCACCCCGCCGCCCGCATG
>CAYRHS010000016.1:0-7788 GCA_964424125.1 uncultured Burkholderiales bacterium | reverse complement strand
CCTGCTCCTGGCGCCAGCCGAGAAAGAGGCTTGGCCGGAAGCGGCCGGGGTCGATCCCGGGTGCGATCACCACACCCGGCAGCACCCGGCCGGCCGCATGCACCGCTTCGCGGGCGGGATAGGTCCCCGCCGTGACGACGCCCGCGGCGCGGCGCAGCACCGAACCCGCGAGCTGGCGCGAACCCGGGAGCCGACCCGGAACGGTGAGCTCGGAGCCGTGGACGACGACGACCGTCGGCGCCGCGCGCAGCCAGCGGTTCACCATCCCGAGCGGCAGCGTCGGGTCGAGGAAGACCACCGCCGCCCCCACTTCGCGCGCGAGCGCGTCGATCCGCCTGGCGAGCCCCGGATACGGCAGGAGCACGGGCTGGCGCGTCCGCTCGATGCGGAAATCCTGGGCGCCGTCGAACTCGGCTGCACCGCGAAACGACGTCGTGAGGACGGTGGTCTCCTCCGCGGGCAGCCGGCGCCAGAGCTCGTAGAGATACGACTGGATGCCGCCGTGCTTGGGTGGGAAGTCGTTCGTCACGAGGAGCGACGGCACGGTGTCGGATCGCCGTCCTGCTCAGAGATCGAGCGTGCCGCCCGCGGTGATCCCGGCGCGGCGAATCACCTTGGCCTTCATGCGCTGGAGGATCCCCCTGGGTGCGCGGATGATCCGATCGGTGATCCCCTGCACCGCGTCGTCGAGCTCCCCGTCCGGAGTCACGCGGGACACGAGCCGGAGCGCGAGCGCCTCGCGCGCGTCGACCCGCCGGCCGGTGAAGACGAGCTCGCGCGCCACGGCTCCGCCCACGAGGTCGTGGAGCGGGCCGAAGACGACCTCGGTGAAGGTGTGCTCCGGGTGCTCGAAGTAGGCGGATTCGACCGCGACCCGTAGGTCGCACATGACGGCGAGGTCGAACCCGCCGGCAATGGCCGGCCCGTTCACGGCCGCGACGGTCGGCAGCGGGAAGTCGAGGAAGGCGCGGTGGAAGCGGTCGCTCGAGGTCCACAACCGATCGGCGAACTCGGGGTCGTTTATCCTCTGGAACTCGTCGAGATCGAACCCGGCCGAGAAGACGTCCCCCGCCCCGGTGACGACGACCACCTTCACGTGGGGGTTGCGCTGGAGGTGCCCGAGCGTGTTGGTGGCCTCGTCCCGCACCGCGATCGAGAGCGCGTTCCGCTTCTCGGGACGCTTCAGCGTGAGCGTGACCACACCGTCGACCGGCTCACTGACGCTCGTGAACCGCTCCGCCATGGTCACGTCTCCGCCTTCGCCGTCCGGTTCGCGTGGTCCAGTGCCTCCGCCCAGCTCGCCCGCCCCGCGATCAGGCGCCGGTAGGCCATGAGCTCGCGCGGCATCGAGAGCGCGAGTGCGCCGACCACGCGATCCCCCCGACCGTAGACGGCCACGAAGCGATGCGCCTCCGGGTCTCCGTGGACGACCTCGATCCGGTCCCCGGGCGCGACGTGCCCGGCGAACTGGATCTTCACGTCGTACTGGTCCGACCAGAAGAACGGGACCGGCGCGTACGGATCCACCGAGACGTCCGGTGCGGCGAGCACGCGACGGCCCACGTACATCCCCTGCTCGGCTGCGTTGGTCCAGTGCTCCACCCGCATCTGCTCGTCGAAGAGTGGGTTCGACCACCGGCTCACGTCACCTGCCGCGACGATCCCCGGCGCGGCCAGGCTCGTCTCGTCACAGACGACGCCGTCGGCGAGATCGAGCCCCGAACCTTCCAGCCACGCCGTGTTGGGCACCACGCCGATGCCGACCACCACCAGGTCGGCGTCGACGGCGTCGCCGTCGGCCAGCCGGACGCGCTCGACACGGCTCTCGCCCTCGAAGCCCGCGACCCCGACGCCGCACCGAAGATCGACACCGTTTCGATGGTGGAGCGCGGCGACGGCCCCGCCCATCGCCGGGCCCAGCACACGTTCCAGCGGGACGGGCAGCGCCTCGAGCACGGTGACCGTGAGGCCACGGCCCGCGCACGTCGCCGCGACCTCCGAACCGATGAAGCCGGCGCCGACCACGACGACCTTCGGATCGTCACGCAACCGAGCCTCGATCGCGCGCGCGTCGTCGACCGTCCGCAGCGTGAAGATCCCGTCGAGCGGGGGCGTGTCGGGCAGCTGCCTCGGCGAGGCCCCCGTCGCGACGACGATCCGATCCCCAACGATCCGTTCGCCGTCGTCGAGCTCGACCACCCGAGCATCGACGTCGAGGCCAACGGCTCGCCGCCCCAACCGCCAGTCGAGGCCGAGACCGTCGAACCCCGGCTCGTCGCGCAGCGCCGTGCGCTCGGGCGGCCACGCTCCCGCCAGCACCTCCTTGGAGAGTGGCGGCCGGTCGTAGGGCCGGTGCGGCTCCTCGCCGATCATCACGATCCGCCCGTCGTGGCCGAGGGTGCGAAGCGTCTCCGCCGCTCGCAACCCGGCGAGTGATGCTCCCACGACGACGACGGACTCGAGGTCGCTTCCCAGTGTTCGCTCCTCGGCGAGCGGGGGCAGGACGGCGGCAGGCTAACGCAGCCCGGAAGACGACCGTCTCGACGCGCCCTGACATGATGGCGAGGTGACACTGGCGAACATCGGTCCCACCGAGCTCCTGCTCGTGCTCGTGGTCCTGGGCCTCACCATCGTCGGGTTCGGGCTCCCGATCTGGGCGATCGTCCACGCCGCCCGCGCGCCCGACGCCGCCTGGGACGCGGTCGGCCAGAGTCGCGCCACGTGGATCGCGCTCCTCGCCGTCGGCCTCTTCCTCTCCCCCATCGGGCTGCTGCTCGCGCTCGTCTACATCGCGACCGTCCGCCCCAAAGTGCATCGCGCCGCGCTCCACGCCTGAGCACCCCGGGCCGGGGCGCCCGCCGACACCCGGGGCGCCGAAGGCGACTCGCCCGTTTTCTGACGCAGACGTCATACTTGGCCGCCCGACCCCGTCCGGAGCCGCGATGCCCCGCCGTTCACACCCCCCCACCGCCGCCGAAGGCCTCGACGTGAGCGGGCGGCCGTTGCGACTCCGCGACGTCGACCTCGACACGTTCCTGCACCCCCGCACGGTGGCGGTCATCGGCGCGTCGGAGTCCTCGCGCAAGCCCAACACCGTGATGACCCGCCGCATCAAGGAGTGGGCGGACCGCCACGGTGCGCGCCTCTACCCCGTGCACCCGAAGTACGAGGTGGTGGTGGGCGAACGCTGCTATCCCACCATCGTCGACGTCCCCGACGGGGTCGACCTCGCCGTGATCCTCACCGGAGCTGCGGTCGACAGCTTCGAGGAGGTCCTCGAGAAGGGCGCCGCGTTCGCGGTGATCTTCGCGGCCGGGTTCTCGGAGGTGGGCGGCGCGGGCGAGGAGCTGGAGGCGCGCCTCGAGAAGCTCGTGGACTCCGGGACCACGCGCCTGCTCGGCCCGAACACGAACCTGAACGCGTTCAGCGAGTTCGACGAGTCGCTCCCCGGCCGGTCGATCGCGCTCATCACCCAGAGCGGGCACCAGGGTCGCCCCGTCTTCCAGGGCCAGGAGATCGGGATCCGCCTCAGTCACTGGGCGCCGACCGGCAACGAGGTCGACCTCGAGTTCGCCGACTTCGCCCGCTACTTCGCCGACCAGCCCGAGGTGGGCGTCATCGCCGCCTACATCGAGGGGTTCAAGGACGGGCGCACGCTCATGCTGGCCGCGGACCACGCCGCCCGCCTGAAGAAGCCGATGGTGGTCGTCAAGGTCGGTCGGACCGACGAGGGCCAGTCGATGGCCATGGCCCACACCGGCCATCTCACCGGCGCCGACGACGTCGTCTCCGCGGTGTTCCGCCAGTTCGGGATCACCCGCGTCGACGGCCTCGACGAGCTCCTCGACGTCTCCGCCGCGTTTGCCCGCACGAAGCCCCCCGCGGGCGACAACGTGGTCATCTACGCGATCTCGGGCGGGACCGGGGCTCACATGGCCGACATGGCCGCGGCGGCCGGGTTGCGGCTCCCCGCGCTGACGAAGGCGACCCAGCGCGCGCTGCACGACGGCCTCATCCCCGAGTACCTCCGCGTCTCGAACCCCGTCGACTGCGGCGGCCCCCCCGTGATGACCCCGGCGGGGCGCAAGATCCTGGAGCTCGTGCTCGCAGACCCGAACTGCGACGTCCTCGTCGTTCCGATCACGGGCGCGCTCCAGTCGATGAGCGAGCCGATGGCCCGCGACCTGGTCGAGGTCGCGGCGACCACCGACAAGCCGATCTTCGTGGTGTGGGGCTCTCCCGTCGGCACGGAGCGTCCGTACACCGACATCCTGCTTCCGTCGCAGGTACCGGTGTTCCGCACGTTCCAGAACTGCGTCACGGCCGTCCGGGCGTATCTCGACTACTGGGAGTTCGCCGACCGCTACCGATCGCCGTTCGACACGGTCCCGACGTCCCCAGGACCCGGCGCGGCCAAGGCGCGCCGGGTCCTCCGCCGCGCTGCTCCCGGCACGGCCCTCTCCGAGCACGCGTCCAAACGTCTCCTGGCCGCCTACGGCATCCGCTCGCCACGCGAGGTCCTCTGCGGCTCGGTCAAGGAGGCCGTCGAGGCGGCGAATCGCATCGGCCTCCCGGTGGTGATGAAGGTGAGCTCGCCC
Organism: uncultured Burkholderiales bacterium; assembly: GCA_964424125.1. GTDB lineage: Bacteria > Actinomycetota > Acidimicrobiia > IMCC26256 > JAOSJL01 > CAYRHS01. Next base: position 3,190 of record CAYRHS010000016.1, on the reverse strand, counting down.
GACCTGCTCCACAAGAGCGACGCCGGGCTCGTCGAGGTGGGCGTCGACACAGTCACGGCGGTTCGCAGCACCTTCCGCGACCTCCTGGACCGGGCCGAGCGCGTCGACCGCGACGCCGACGTCGAAGGGGTGCTGGTGTCGCAGTTGGTCCGCGGCGGCGTCGAAACCATCGTCGGCCTCTCGCAGGACCCGCTGTTCGGCCCCGTGGTCACCGTCGGCCTGGGCGGCATCTTCGTCGAGGTCCTCGGCGACGTGAGCCACCGGGTCCCCCCGTTCAGCCGTGACGAGGCCGAACGCATGGTGCGCGAGCTCGCGGGGTTCCCGCTGCTCGAGGGTGCGCGTGGCCGCAAGCCCGCGGACCTGGACGCGCTCCTCGACGTGATCCTGGCCGTCCAGCGGATCGGACTGGACCTCGGCGGCGACGTCGCCGAGCTCGACATCAACCCGCTCGTGGTGAAGCCTCGCGGCGCGGTCGCGCTCGACGCGCTCGTCGTGCGCCGAGAGGCATCGGAGGAAGAGGAGTAACGGTGGCCGAAGCGGTCGAAGACACGATCCTGCGCAGTGTCGAACACGGAGTTCTCTGGCTCACGCTCAACCGACCCGACTCCGGGAACGCGCTCACACCCGACCAGCGCGACCTGCTCATCGACCTGCTCGACGACGCCGGTGGCGACCTCGGTGTCCGGGCCGTCGTCCTCACCGCCGCGGGCGACAAGATGTTCTGTCCTGGCGCCGATCTCCGCGCCCCCCGCCCCGAGGCCGAGGCCCGGCCCGAGGGCGCACCGGATCGGGCAGTGGGCGATGTCGCCCGGATGCTGCGCACCGGTGCGCAGCGGCTCGTGGCGGCGGTGCTCGACTGCGAGAAGCCCGTCGTCGCCGCCGTGAACGGCACGGCGGCGGGCATCGGGGCGCACCTCGCCTTCGCGTGCGACCTCGTGATCGCGGCCGAGGAAGCCAAGTTCATCGAGGTGTTCGTCCGCCGCGGTCTCGTGCCCGACGGTGGCGGGGCCTACCTGCTGCCGCGGATCGTCGGCCTCCAGAAGGCCAAGGAGCTCTTGTTCTTCGGGGACGACATCCCAGCCGAGGAGGCCCTGGCGCTCGGGCTCGTGAACCGCGTCGTGCCCCGCGCCCAGCTCGCCGACACGACGCGCGAATGGGCCGAGCGCCTGGCGCGCGGGCCGACGAAGGCGCTCTCGCTCGCCAAGTGGATGGTGAACCGCTCCCTCGACGTCGATCGTCGGACCTCGCTGGAGGAGGAGGCCTGGGCCGTCGAGCTCAACTTCGGCACCCACGACGTCGCGGAGGGCATGACCGCGTTCATGGAACGCCGCGACCCGGAGTTCAAGGGATGGTGAGCGTGCCACTCCGGGACCGGACCGCGGTCGTCGGGATCGGCCAGACCGAGTTCGGCAAGGGCCTGGCCGACTCGGAGCTGACGCTCGCGTGCCGCGCGATCTCCGCGGCCATCGACGACGCGGGCCTCTCGCCCGCTGAGGTCGACGGCCTGGCCAGCTTCAACTGGGAGGAAGGCCGGGAGGTCGAGGTGGCCCGCAACGTCGGCCTCGGCGACATCACGTTCTTCAGCCAGGTCGGCTACGGCGGTGGCGCCGGCTGCGCGGTCGTCGGTCAGGCCGCGATGGCCGTCGCCACCGGCCAGTGTGACGTCGCGGTCGCGTGGCGGGCGCGCAAGCGAGCCGCGAAGGCGAGCCGCCCGTGGGCGCAGGCGCGTCGGGTCGTGGCCGGGCACTGGCAGTGGAGCCGCCCCTGGGGGATGGTGCGGCCGGTCGACGAGGTGGCGATGCTCGCTCGTCGGCACATGCACGAGTTCGGTTCCACGCGCGACCACCTCGCCAACGTGGCGCTCGCGTTCCGCAAGCACGCCAACCGGAACCCCGCAGCCACGATGCACGATCGAACCCTGACGCGCGACGAGTACATGGAGGCGCGCTGGATCTCCGAGCCGCTCTGCCTGTTCGACAACTGCCTCGAGACCGACGGCGCACTGGCGGTGGTCGTCACGTCCGCGGAACGAGCACGCGACCTGCGCCAAACCCCCGCCTACGTGCACGCGTTCGCGCAGTCGATTCCCCGGCAGCACCAGGTGATGACCAACTACCACAACGACGATCCGCTGCTCGGCCCCTCGTGGACGTGCGCGGAGCTCCTGTGGAACCAGGCGAGCGTGCGGCCCGACGACGTCGACGTCGCGCAGCTCTACGACGCGTTCAGCCCGCTGATCCCCCTCTCGCTCGAGGGGTACGGGTTCTGCGCACGCGGAGACGGCGGCGCCTTCACCGAGGACGGGGGGCTCGAGTGGCCCGACGGCCGCCTGCCCACCAACACCTCGGGCGGCGGGATGTCGGAGGCGTACGTGCACGGCTTCAACCTGGTCCTCGAGGGCGTGCGCCAGATCCGGGGCACCTCGACCAGTCAGGTCGACGACGCGGCGGTGAGCCTCGTGACGTCGGGCGAGGGCGTGCCCACCAGCGCGGTCCTGTTCACCAAGGAGGCCACGTGATGGAGGCCGAGTTCCTGCTCCCCGACGTCGACGACCCCGACGGCGCCGAGTTCTGGCGCGGAACGGCGCGCGGTGAGCTGCTCGTGCAGGCCTGCGCGTCCTGCGGACGGTGGCGCTTCCCCCCGCGACCGATGTGCCCGTCGTGTCGCTCGCTCGACGTGACCTGGGAACGGACGTCCGGTCGCGGGACGATCTGGTCGTACGTCGTGCCCCATCCGCCGCTGCTGCCCGCGTACGCCCACCTCGCGCCCTACAACGTCATCGTGGTCGCGCTCGACGAGGACCCGACGATCCGCATGGTGAGCAACCTCGTCACCGGTCCCGACGGGGCCATCAACGAGATCGAACCGGCCACGATCGAGATCGGGACGCCGGTCGAGGTGGTCTTCACCCAACTCGACGGCGTCACCCTCCCGCATTGGATCCAGTCCTGAACCGACATGAGGACCGGCGGGAGTCTCAGGCCGCGGCGCGCTCGGGGGTCTCGCGGAGGCGGGTCAGCGTCCGCTCCCAGGCGAGCTCGCGCGCGAGCCAACGCAGGGCGTGACGACGCGGATCGGAAAGCTGGGTGACGCCTCGCGGAGCTTCCTCGTGCCCAGTCATTGCTCCTCCTTGGGCAGGTGCCCCTTTTCGGGCGGTCGCGCCAGATACTCGGCCTGCCATCGCTCCTCC
>CAYRHS010000015.1:17907-29368 GCA_964424125.1 uncultured Burkholderiales bacterium | reverse complement strand
GTCGGCCAACCTGGCCGAACGGTCGGTCGAGATCGCGACACTGCGAGCGAACGGGCTCTCCCGGGGCAAGATCGCGAGACTCCTCACGAGCGAGAACCTGCTGCTGACCACGATCGGGATCGTGCCCGGGTTGATCGTCGGCTACTGGCTCTCCGCGGTGTTCATGGACCAGTTCTCGAGCGACCTCTTCCAGTTCAACCTCCAGATGCGAGGGAGCACCCTGGTGTTCTCCGCGCTCGCCATCCTCGCCGTCACCCTCCTGTCGCTCTGGCCCGGACTGCGGGCCGTGGGCCGGCTCGACATCGCCAAGGTGGCCCGCGAACGTTCGCAGTGACCTGGATTGCGCCCCGGGCCGTACGCTCGGGACGTGATCCAGGTCCGGCGACTGGCGACGCTCGACGAGACCGACCGCCGCGCGGTCGAAGCCCTGTGTGTCCTGGCCCAGGCCACGGACGGCCATCGCCCCCTGAGCGATCAGAACTGGCTCGAGCTCACCGGGACCCCGAGCGCCGAGGCCCGCCTCGTCCTCGACCGCGACGCCGAGCATCTGGTCGGCTCGGCGCATCTCACGTGGGTCGGCAGACACTGGCAGCTCGAGCTGGTCGTCCATCCCCACCATCGCCACGCCGGCGTCGAGCGGGCGCTCCTCGAGGCCGCGCTCGGAGACGTCGGTGACCACGGCGGTGGGGAGGTCGTCTGGTGGGTCTTCGACCCCGACGATCTCATCGCGCAGGTGGCGCGCCGTCTCGGCTTCGAACCGCAGCGGGAACTCCTCCAGATGCGCTGCCCACTCCCACTCACCGAGGAGCCGACCTGGCCGGACGACGTCACCGTGCGGTCGTTCCGACCCGGCGACGAGGCCGCGTGGCTCGCGGCCAACAACCGCGCGTTCGCCGACCACCCCGAGCAGGGCAGCTGGACGGCCGAGAACCTCGCGGCCCGGATGGCCGAGGACTGGTTCGATCCGGAGGGCTTCCTGCTCGCCGAGGACGCGGACGGGATCGCCGGCTTCTGCTGGACCAAGGTCCATCCCGAGGACGGGATGGGTGAGATCTACGTCATCGGCGTCGACCCCTCCCGGCGGGGCTCGGGGTTGGGACGCGCCCTCGTCGTTGCCGGTCTCGGGTCGCTGGCGTCGCGTGGTGTCACGACCGGCATGCTCTTCGTCGACGCGGCGAACGAAGCAGCCGTCCGGCTCTACGAGTCGCTCGGGTTCGCAACGGTGCGCGTCGATCGCGCCTACCGCCTCGTGGTCGATCCGCGCGAGGAGGCGTCGTGACGGCACCGTCCCGCTACGGCGCGGCGCGCGAGGAGGTCGACGCGCTCCTCCGATCGCGGGGCGAGCCCGCCTACCGAGCCGATCAGCTGTGGGACGGGCTCTACCGGCAGCGGCTCCCCCTCGATCGCTGTACGTCGCTGTCCAAGTCGCTGCGGGCGCGTCTCGGCGACGCGTTGCCCCCGGCGCTCGCGCCGGTCGCCGAGGCCACCGGCGACCGCGATGCCACGACGAAGTGGCTCTGGGAGTGCGGGGACGGTGTCGAGGTCGAGACCGTGCTCATGACGTACCCCGACCGCGCCACCGTGTGCGTGTCCTCCCAGGCCGGATGCGCGATGGGCTGCACGTTCTGCGCGACCGGCCAGGCCGGCTTCGACCGGCACCTTGACGTCGGCGAGATCGTGGAGCAGGTGATGCGCGCCGCCCACGCGTCGACGAGGCGTCTCGACAACGTCGTGTTCATGGGGATGGGCGAGCCACTCGCCAACTACGACCACACCATGGAGGCCGTCCGGCGGCTGCATGACGACGCGGGGATCTCCGCTCGGCGGATCACGATCTCGACGGTCGGTGTGGTGCCCGGGATGCGACGGCTGGCCGACGAGCGCCTCCCGGTCACGTTGGCAGTGTCGCTGCACGCCGCGACCGACGAATTGCGCGACACGCTCGTACCCGTCAACCGACGCTGGCCGATCGGCGACGTGCTCGACGCCGCCGCGAGCTTCCAGCGCGTCACAGGCCGGCGCGTGAGCATCGAGTACGCGTGCATAGGAGGCGTCAACGACGATCTCGAACAGGCCGCGATCCTCGCCGAGCGACTCCGGGCCGTCGGACCGCCGACACCTCACGTCAACGTGATCCCGCTCAACCCCACCGCGGGCTTTCGGGGCCACGCACCCAACCACGCCCGCATGGAGACGTTCGCCCGTCGCCTCCGGGTCGGCGGCGTCAACGCCACCATCCGCCGCAACCGGGGAACCGACATCGACGCCGCCTGCGGCCAGCTCCGGGCCCGGCATGAGGCCGGCTCCTCGGCCAGCGTGTCAGTCCCCCTCGCCACAGGGCAGAATGGTGCGACCGAGAGCGACGGGCCGAGTGCGCCCCGTCCGGAGGTGTCGTGAACGATCGCAAGTTCCTCAACATGCAGCAGCCCCAGACGCTGGTGATCGGGACCCTGCTGCTGTACCTGAACGCCTTCTTCGGGTTGCTGAGCGGGCTCGGCGGCTTCGCGATCATGTTGCTGGTCGCCGTCGCGATGGCCGCCGGTGCGTTCGGGATCGCCAACGAGAAGAAGTGGGGCTACTCGCTCGGAGTCGTCGGGGCGGTCGCGAACTTCCTGATCCTGGTCTTGCTCGTCGGTCTCGGCGGGATCTTCGGTCGTTACATCATCTCCACGCTCTTCGACGGCGCGCTCGTCCTGCTCCTCGTTCACCCGATGAGCCGTGACTACCAGCGCATCTGGTTCTCGTGACGTCTCGGCGTCACCGTCGCTGAGCCACCTGGACGTTCTTGCGTCGTCAGAGTGGAATAGTTCCCCGCTGCTGACGCCAAACGTCGAAACGGGGCCGCCGGGTGGATCTGGGTCTGCGGGGACGAGCGACGGTCGTGGCCGGGGGCACGCGCGGCATCGGACGGGCAACCGCGGAGCTGCTCGCCGGCGAGGCGGCGCGGGTGGCCGTGCTCGCCCGCGATGACGCCGAGCTGCGCGAGACGGAGGAGGCCCTGAGCGGCTGCGGGGCCGAGGACGCGATCGGCCTCCAGTGCGACCTGCTCGACACGGGTGAGGTCGAAGCCGCGTTCACCTTCCTCGACGAGCGCTGGGGCGAGCTGCACGCGCTGGTGAACGCGGTCGGACCGACCGACACGGGAACCCTCGACCAGCTCACCGATGAGGACTGGATGACCTCCTTCGACGCGGGCGTGGTCAGCGCCGTTCGCGCGGTGCGCGCCGCGCTCCCCCTCCTCCGTAAGGCATCCTTCGCCCGGGTCGTGAACCTCGCCGCCGCGTCCATCCACCACCAGAGCCCGGGGCTGATCGGCTACACGGCCGCCAAGTCCGCACTGGCGAGCGCGAGCAAGAACCTCGCCCGCTCACTCGCGTCCGACGGCGTGCTCGTGAACACCGTGTGCCCGGGAACGGTCATGACCCCGACGCTCGCGGACTACGTCGAGCAACAGGCCGACTCGGCCACCCTCGCCGAGGGACCGCTCGAGGCCGCCTACGCCACGATCGAGCGCGACTTCGGCTCGGGCAACGACCTCGGCCGTGTGGGCATCCCCGAGGAGATCGCGACCATCGTCACGTTCCTCTGCTCGGAGCGCGCCAGCTTCCTCGTCGGCGCCACCATCCCCGTTGACGGCGGCACCGACTTCTGACCGGGTCGTTGCCGCCGGGCCGTCACTCGGAGCGATCCGTGGGGACCGACGGCAAGGGTTGCAGCAGGGAGAGGATGACGCCCCTGGGCCCGCAGTGCTCCTCCGCCCACTGGTCCACGTCGTACTGCGCCCTCTCGAGCTCGTCCGGACTCGACTGCGCGCGGCCGGTTGCGGCGTCGGCCAGCAACCGCGCCGCCTCCGCGATCTCTTCCGGAGCCACGTCGGCCGCCTCCTGCTGCAGCTCCGCGATGGTCCGCGTCGACGCCCCCTGATCCTCCTCCGACGCGTCGACGTCGGCGCCGGTGACCAGGTCGTCCTGCTCCGCGACGAGCTCACAGAACCGACCGTCCTCGGAAGGGCAGCGGTCGACGAGGAAGTCGCTCACCGAACTGAACGCGGCCCCGGTCCGCTCGTCCACGAGGTCCTCCACGGCCTCGGTGAAGTACTCGCCGAAGTCCCCGCCGGACTCGAAGTCCGTCTCGGCCGCGCGGTCGTAGTACGCATCCCAGAAGTCAGCGATGAGGCGCGCGTCATCCGCGACCTCGGTCGGTGCCGCTTCGGCAGCGAGGCGGGCGGTGTCTCTGGTCTCTCCGAGCGCCCACTCGTAGCGGCCCGGAACCCCGGCTTCCTCGAACGACGCGTTCAAGACCAGCTCCTCGGCTGCCTGAACCACCTCGGCGGGTCCGCAGAAGCGCTCGACCTCGTCGAGGCAGGTCCGGACGTACCAGTCGTTCACCGCGTCGAAGGCCGCGCCGTACTCCTCCGGGTCGAAGCGTTCCTCGTCGAGGGATTGCACGTCGAAGTCGGCGTCCTCCAACAGGTCGATCTGGGCCTCCACCATGTTGGTCGCGTCCCGGGCGTCCCCGCGGATCTCCTCGGGCCCCTCATCGGCGAGGCGCTCCACCCACCGCAGCAGGTCCTGCATCGCGCGCTCGACGTCGCCCGGGTCCTCCGGGTCGGTGACGCTCGGCTCAACGCCCGGGCCACCCTCACTGAACCAACCGCCGTACTCGACGCCCTCGCAGAGCGGGTCCTGCTCGCCCGACGGCTCATCACCCGACGCGGACCCCCGCTCGCCGCCGAACCCGCCGCAGCTCAACGCGAGCACCGTCAGGCACGCCACGAAGACTCGCACGGCCGTCGGCACGCGTCCGGGGTGCTCAGCCATGGCCCGACACCCGCCGGCTGCGTCTCGCGACGAGCAGCCCGAGCCAGACGAGGGGCAACACCGGGGCGAGCAGTACGCTCGCGAGCGCGCCTCGGTTCGCTGCGGAGCGTCCCGACCGCGCTCCCGCCGGCACCGACGCCGGCCGGGTGGGTTGCTCGCGGGCGCGCCGACGCCGGGCAAGCCACGAGCACGCCCGTCAGAACGTCGGCGATCACCAGCGTCACGAGCCAGCCACCGAACGCCGGCGACCACCACCACGACTCCGGCTGATCCGGGAACGTGTTGTCCAGCACCATCGCACCGGCGGCTGTGACTAGCAACACGTAGAACAACACGGGGACGATCGCCACGCTCAGCACCACGCCGAGGACCACACGCCGCGCCTGCCCGTCGGTCGGGCGGCCGGTGCGCACCTCGCCGCGTGCCGTGTCGCCCATGAGCCCTCCACGGGCCGCGCCCCATCAGCCGGCTTCAACCATTATCAGCCTTACTGTCTGAAATGTCGAGAGGTCGCGCCTCCGCAGTTCTGCTCAGTCGGCGCCAATCGTGCGAGAGCCTGGGAGCTGGTTGCCGTTTCGTGGCTCGGAGGGTTCCCGGACACCACTGGGACTGCCGGGGACCGCAGAACAGCGCACGAACCGGGGCGCGGCGGTCGTGACGTTGGTCGCGGTGGCGCTCATCGTGCCGAACGCGGCCCGACGGTGGGTACTGCGATCCCAGAAGCGCGTCGGGGTCGTCCGGCCTAGGGTCCGCGGCATGTGCGACACGTTCTGTCTCGTCGGGTCGGACCGGACCCTGTTCGCCAAGAACTCCGACCGGCCCACGGGCGAGGTCCAGCTCGTCGAGGCGCTCCCCCGCCGGCCTGCCGGCGGGACGGTGCGCACGCAGTACCTGGAACTCGACGACCCGGGCGCGGCCGCGGTGCTCGGGTCGCGTCCCGAGTGGCTCTGGGGTCTCGAGCACGGCGTGAACGAGCACCGCGTCGCGATCGGCAACGAGCGCGTCTACACGACGACCGACCCGGCGTCGGTCGCGCCCGCGCTGATCGGCATGGACCTCGTGCGGCTCGGGCTGGAGCGCTCCCGGAGCGCCGACGAAGCGCTCGAGGTGATGACCGGCCTGCTCGAGCAGCACGGGCAGGGAGGTGTCGCCGACGCGACTGCCGGCGAGCCGTACTTCTCGTCGTTCCTCATCGCGGACCCGAGCGGTGCATGGGTGCTCGAGACGAGCGGCACGAGCTGGGCTGCGCAGCCGGTCGACGACGGCGCCGCGATCTCGAACCGGCTCGGGATCGGCACCGGCTGGACCCGAGCCTCCGCCGACGTGGCGCCGTCCGGCGACTTCCAGGACCGGCGCGACCCGGCGGCGCCGACCGAACTCGCCGACGTCCGTCTCGCCGTCACCCGCGACGCGATCGCGACCGGCGTGGCCGCGACGTCACCGGCCGATCTCGTCGCGACGTTGCGCGACCACGGCGGACCGACCTGGGGACGTCCCGACGACGAGCCCACTCACACGGTGCCGCCGCCGACCGAGGTGTTGCCCGACTTCACCGGCATCACCGTCTGCATGCACGTGCGCGACTATCAGGCGACCACCGCGTCGATGGTCTGCGATCTTCCCGCGGATCCCGACGCACCACTCCGCGCGTGGGTCGCGCTCGGCAGCCCGTGCGTGAGCGTGTACGTACCGGTCTTCCCGCCGAGCCCGGTGCCCGCGGCCTGGACCGATCCCACCACCTGGGAGCAGTTCCGGCAACTGCGTGACCGGGTCGAGGCCGACGGTGCGGTACTGGCCGGGATCCGGGAGGTCCTCGGACCGCTCGAACGCGAGCTCTGGGAGGAGGCCGACGCCGTCGTCCACGACCCCGACGCCCGCGCTCGCTTCGCCATCGACGCCTGGTCCCGCGTCCGGGCCGGACTGACCGATCTCGGGGCGGTCAGGCACACTCGGAAGTGACGTAGGCCTCGATGCGCTCCGAGGCGGCTTCGAGCTCGGGCGCGTCGAGCGCTGCCGCGGCCGCGGGGAGGCTGGTCAGGGACCCGGCTGCGAGACGTTCGGAGAGGCCGGCGCGCAGGGTGGTGGTCGCAGCCGCGACGTCCGGCGGCGTCTGCTCGGCCGCGACGAGCTCCATCTCCTCCAGGTGCTCGACCCAGGTCCTGAAGTAGGCCTCCACGTCCGCGGGAGCAGGGGAAGCGGGCCCGGTCGTTCCCAGCGCGGCGCGCAACTCCGCGGCCACGACGCAGTAGTCGCGGGGAGCGGGGCTCGTGCTCGCCGGCGCCGACGGTCCCCGGGCCGTGACCTCGGCCGCTTCGGGGTCACCCGAATCTCCCCCGACGAACGCGACCATCACCACCGCCGCCGCGACCACGACCGCGATTCCGATCGTCGAAGCCACCAGGAACGGCAGGCGCGAGCGTCCCAGGCCGGTCGGGAAGCCGTCATCGCTGCCCGAGCCTGCCGGGACGGGCTCGACGACTGCTGCCTGCCCGAGCACCCGGTCGCGCAGGAGCGCCGGCGCGGGCACCAACGGAGCGGCGGCGAGGAGCGCAGCCGGGCTCATCGTCCGGGCACGTGTCTCGGCGCACGTCGAACACGATTCGACGTGACGGGCGACGCGCTTCCGGACGCGCGGATCGAGCCGGCCGTCCCAGTCGCCGAGCAACCCAGCTAGCTCGTCACAGTTCCGTCGGCCCGCGCGCGCCACGAGCAGCGCGCCCAGCGCCTTCTCCAGACGCTTCCGCGCGTTGGCGACGAGGGTGTACGCGTGGTCCCGCCGCACGCCGAGCGCGTCGGCCAGCTCCTGCCCGTCGAGCTCCCGTCGAACGCCGAGCTCGAGCACGACGCGGTCGCGGGGCACCAGCCCGGATTCGGCTTCGCGGACCAGCCGTTCGAGCTCTCGGCGCTCGGCCGACGCGGCCGGCCCGGGTTCTTCGACCGCGGAGGCGTCGCCGACGTCCTCCTCGGGACGCCGACGCCGCCGGTCGGTCGCGCGGTGCACCGCCTCGTGCCGTGCGATCGCGTACAGCCACGCCCGGACCTTTTCGGCGTCACGTAGCTGGTGCATTCGACGCGCCGCGACGAGGAAGGTCTCCTGGACCACGTCCTCGGCCTCGTGACGATCCCGCAGCACCCCGAGTGCGAAATCGAAGAGCGGGTCGGCATACCGGTCGTAGAGCGCCGCGAACGCGTCGTGGTCGCCGTCGCATGCCGCCCGGACGAGGGTGGCGTCGGCGCGCGAGGTCTCGACCGTCACACCGACTCATCGGCGTCGCCGGAGCGAGCCTGAACGCTCCCGGATCCCGGATCAGCCCAGGAGCGGGCCGAGCTCGCGCAGCTCCTCCTCCGAGGCGACGACGATCCGGCGCCCGACGGCGATGCCCGCCACGATCGAAGCGACGACCAACCACGAGCTGATGCTGAGCTGGGCGACGCCCGAGAGTCCGTGGCCGAGGTTGCACCCGCCCGCGATCTGGCCACCGAGGCCCAGGATCACCCCACCGACGCCGAGCCGGACCAGCTTGCCCGCATGGGTCCTCGCAACGGCCAACACGCTGGTGGTGGCCGCGGCGACGAGTGCCCCCGGCACGAGGGCGACGACGAACGCTCCTTCCCAGCGGTTGGGGTGCCCGCTCAGGAGGCTGGAAACCGCACCCTCGGTGTTGGGTCCGAAGTTGTGCCCTCCGATCCCCGCCAACACCCACGCGCCCACCAGCGAAACCCCGAGCGCGACGCCCCCGACCGGCCACCGCCACTGATCGGGCAGCTCCGGCCGGTCCCGGGGATTGGGCCGCCAACGGAACAGCAGGGCGATCACCACGAGGGCGAGAGGCACCGCGACGACCCAGTGGGGCACACCGATCCAACCCGGAAGCGTCGCGCCCTCCCCCGCGGCGAGCACGGCGTGCTGGCCGGGAACGTCGAACCAACCCCCGGCCGCGTCACCGAGGGCGAACCCCCCGATCCCCACGAGGCAGGTCACCGAGCCGGCACCCAGGTTGTAGAAGAGGCCCGACGCCGACGTCAGCGCCAACACCATGCCGAAGCCGAGGAGCAGTCCTCCGAGCACGTTCGGGAACGGCCGCAGCGGTAGCCCCTCGTTCAGTTGGTCCCACGCACCGCTCTCGAAGATGACCGTGAGCCCCAACACGCCCACCATGACCCCCAGCAACCAGGTGCGGAACACGCCCCACCAGCCGTCGGGAAGGCCCGCCCACGTCGTGTGCAACGACAACTTCACCCGCTGGAGGGCGTACCCGAGGAGCAGCCCGGCGACGATGCCGGTCACGATCAGACGCACGGGCCCCATTGTGATCGCTGTGCGACGATGACCAGGTGAACGCACCCGCGGCGCCACGCGCGATCGACGACTTGCTGGCGCTCCTCGACGAGGGCGGCGACCTCGACGACGACGAGCACGTCTCGGTCCTGGAGCACTCCCTCCAGTGCGCCGATCGACTCGCCGAGCACGGAAGGACGGGCGCCGACACGGTCCGGCTGCTGGTCGGCGCGCGGGTGGCATGGCTGGTGGCCGAGCACGTCACGGCGAAGCGGTATCTGGTCGCGACCGATCCCTCCTACCGGGATCGGCTGAGCGCTCGGAGCACCGCCACCCTCGGTCTGCAGGGCGACGCGCTCGGCGCCGACGAACGGCACCGCCTCGAGCAGGCGCCGGACTTCGCGGCTCTGATCGCGCTGCGTCGTGCCGACGAAGCGGCCAAGGTCCCCGGTCGCGACGCGACCCGGCTCGACGACTGGTGGGGAATCCTGGACCGGCTCGCACGCGAGGGACACGCGTGACCAGAGCCGCCGAGCCCCGCGTCGTGTTCTGCGTCCTCGACGGCCTTCCCGCCCGGCACGCGTCCCTCGCGCGGACGCCCAATCTCTTCGCGCTCGCCGCGGAACACGACACGAGGCCGGCGGTCATCGAAGGCGTGATGCCGTCGGCGACCTACCCGAACCACGCCACCTTCGTCACAGGCGCCGAACCCCGGGTTCACGGTCTCGTCGCGAACTACCTGCGCGACGCGGCGGGCGAGCTCGTCTGCGCCTCCGCCATCGGCCCGAAGGTGCCCACGGTCTTCGACCACTGTGGGGAACAGGACCGAACGAGTGCGCTCGTCGTCGGCGACCAGGAGCTGGTCGGTGTCACCGGCGGTCACGCGGCGACCGAGCACTGGCCGCCCGACGGCCGGATCCCGGACGGCGCCGCGCTCGACGCCCACGGGTTCCTCACCGACGACGAGACCGTGCCCCACCTGGTCGAAGCCTGCGGAGGACCGGTCGACTTCGTCATCGGCCAGATCAACGGCACCGACACTGCCGGACACGTCCACTCCCCCGAATCCGAGGCGGCCCTCGCCGCATACGCGGCCGCCGATCGCCACTTCGGCCGGCTGCGGGACGCGCTCGCTGCTCGCTGGTCCGACGTCGTGCTGCTCGTCGTCAGCGACCATTCGATGGTCGCCGCGAGCCACGACCCCGTCGATCCGGGTGTCCCGGCGCGCGATCGCGGCCTCGAGTACCTGCCCGAGGGCGATGCCGCCGTCGTCCACGGCGACGACCCGGAGGACGGGCGCTGGCTCGCCGACGTCGCCGGCGTCGCCGGGTCCGCGCCGATCGGCGAGGGCATGCAGCTCCTATGGGCCGAGGACGGCCGCCAGTTCGGCTTCGACGGGTTCGCGTGCGAGCCCGGATGCCACGGCGGGCCCCGCACACTCGATCAGGTGGCCGTCGTCGGAGGCGGCCACCCCGCGGCCCGACCACTCGCCCGACGCGTCGCGGCCGGTGGCTTCCGCGCGACCGACTGGGCCCCGGTGATCCTCGAGCTCCTCGGGCTCACCTCCGGTGCGCCGACCTCGACGGCTCCATGAACCGCCTCGCCGACGAGACGAGCCCCTACCTCCGCCAACACGCCGCGAACCCCGTCGACTGGTACCCGTGGGGAGAGGAGGCGTTCGCCGAGGCGGTGGCGTCGGATCGCCCGGTGTTGCTCTCGGTCGGCTACTCCGCGTGCCACTGGTGCCATGTCATGGCACACGAGTCCTTCGAGGACTCGGGCACGGCCGCGGAGATGAACCGCCGCTTCGTGAACGTGAAGGTCGACCGGGAGGAGCGGCCCGACGTCGACGCGGTCTACATGCAGGCGGTGCAGGCGATGACCGGCCACGGCGGCTGGCCGATGACGGTCTTTCTCACCCCCGACGGCCGACCCTTCTTCGGCGGGACGTACTTCCCCAAGGAGGACCGGCCGGGCATGAGCAGCTTCCGCCGCGTGCTCGAGGCCGTGGACGACGCCTGGCGGAACCGGCGCGCCGATCTCGACAGCCAGGCGTCGCACCTCGCCGAGGCGCTCGCCCGGGGCTCCGCTCTGCAGCCCGCGGGCGACACCGTCTCCGTCGACATCCTCCGGAGCGCGTACGCCCAGCTCCGCGAGCGCTTCGAGCCCCGCTACGGAGGGTTCGGGCGAGCCCCGAAGTTCCCGCCGTCCACCTCGCTGGACTTCCTGCTTCGCCGCCACGCGCGCACCCACGACGACGAGAGCCTCGCGATGGTGCGCACGACCCTCGACGCGATGGCCGCGGGCGGCATGAAGCTCATCGAGATCAATGCCTCGCCTGTTTTGGCAAACTGGGATTACC
>CAYRHS010000015.1:10195-17897 GCA_964424125.1 uncultured Burkholderiales bacterium | reverse complement strand
CAGGTAGGCGGGGGCTTCCATCGCTACAGCGTCGACGACTACTGGCTCGTCCCCCACTTCGAGAAGATGCTCTACGACCAGGCCCTACTGGTGCGCGCCTACCTGCACGGGCACCTCGTCACGGGCGAACCGAGATGGCGCCGCGTCGTGGAGGAGACCGTCGGCTACGTGTTGCGCGACCTGCGCCAGGACGGAGGCGGCTTCTCCAGCGCCGAGGACGCGGACTCCGAGGGCGAGGAAGGCCGCTTCTACGTCTGGGGCCTCGACGAGATCCAGGCGATCTGCGGCGGGGACACCCCCGCCGTGGCCGGCTGGTTCGGCGTCACCGCAAGCGGCAACTTCGAGGGCGCGAACATCCTGCACGCCGTCACCCGGGACGCCCCGCGGCCGGCCGAGGTCGAACGTGCTCTCCCGAAACTCTTCGCGGCGCGAGCGCAGCGCGTCCGCCCCGGCCTCGACGACAAGGTGCTGCTCGAATGGAACGCGCTGTTCCTGCGCGCCCTGGCCGAGGCCGCGGCCGCGCTCGGGCGTGACGACTGGATGGACGCGGCTCGCACCAACGCGAGCTTCCTGCTCGACGAGCTCCGCCGCCGCGACGGGCGCTTCCTCCGGTCGTGGCAGGCCGGCGAAGCCCGCCACCTCGCCTACGCCCAGGACCACGCGGCACTGCTCGAGGCCCTCTGCACGCTGGCCGAGGTCGACGACGTCGTCTGGCTCGACGCCGCGCGAGGGGTCGCCGAGCAGTTGATCCAACGGTTCGTCGACGACGAGGCGGGCGGCTTCTTCACGACCGGTGACGACGCGCCCGACCTCGTCGTGCGACCCAAAGACCTCTTCGACGGAGCCACGCCGTCCGCGAACTCTCTCGCGGCCGACGGGCTCCTCCGCCTCGCCACGCTGACCGGGGATCGGCGTTACGGCGACGCGGCCGGCGGGGTCCTCTCGCTGCTGGCCGAACCGCTGCGGCGTCAACCGTCCGCGTTCCCGTCGCTCCTCGAGGCCGTCGAGCGGGTCGTCCTCCCGTCGCTCGAGGTGGCGGTCGTCGGCACCCCGGGTGACGAGGACTACGAACGGCTCCGCCACGAGGTGCTCGGGCATCTCCTTCCCGGCTCGGTGACGGCGTTCGCGCCACCGGACGTCGGGGCCGACCGAACGCCGCTCCTCGCGGACCGGGCGCTCGTCGACGGGGCGCCGGCCGCCTACGTCTGCGAGGGCTACGTCTGCCGACGGCCGGTCACGACCGAGGGCGAGCTGAGCGGGGAGCTGGACGCGGCGCTGGCGCGGGCGGGAGCGGCCTAGCGGCGCCCGGGCGTGAGCCCGGCCTCGAGCACCTCGGCGGGGGCCCAGCCGAAGACGATCACGCCCTCACCCGAAGCGGGGTCGGGGGTACCGAGCATCTCGGCCGCCTTCGACTTGTTCGACACCTTCATCGTGCGGGTGTCGAAGACCGCGGCCGCTCCCTTGCCCTTCTTGACCCGGAAGGTCCGATCGTCGTAGCGGCCGTTGCAGCCGAAACGCTTCGCCAGCCGCCGGCCCCACGCCCGTTCCTCACCGGTCGGCGAGTACCCGGGCCGGGGACAGACGTCCGAGAGCCCGCCCAGCAGCGAGTACCCGCCCGGATGGGCGATCAGGCCCGCGACCAGCACGTCCTCGTCGGGGAAGGAGATCGCCGCCCGGCGGTAGAGCTCGCTCACGAGCGCCTTCAGAGCAGGGCCCGCTTGCTTGCCCCGTCGGGAGGAGCCCAGCCCCCAGAGCACGCATGGGGTGCCGCCGATCCGTTCGAGGGACCCGAAGAGGAAGCCGTGGAGCTCCTCGTCGAAGCTCGTGAGGCAGACGAGCGGGAACGACTCGACCTGACGGTCGAGCTCGGCATCACCCACACGCGAGCCGATCTCGCCGAGGATCTGGCCCAGAACGTCGAGCTCAGCCGGCTTCAGGTTGACGGAATCGCGGGACTCCAAGTCCATCGCCCTACCATTCTGGCCGATGGGCCCCCGCTCGCGAAAGTCGGGGGCCGTAATCTGTCGTTTCACCGGCGGCGCCGATGCCGGACGCGCACCCCCGCCGCGCTCAGGGCACAGTCGACGCAGAGCACCCGGGCTTCCCGCCCCCGGCCCACGGTCACCAGGCACCGGTCGCAGAACGGCTCCTGGCACCGACTGCAGCGCGTCGACGCCCGCAGGTGCCAGTGGCGCGTGCAGCGCAGCATGACGGTGGTCGGATCCGGTGGCGGAGGCGTCTCCCGCCCTTCCCCCCCGTCGACCACGAGGTCGATGGAGGCCTCCGACGACCGCGCGTTGGCCTCCACCACGAGTTCAGGATCGGCCTCCTCCACGGGCTCGGGCGCCGGGTCACCGTCGTCCTCGGCAACCTCGGGTTCGGGCGGCGCCGGCGGCCAGCGTGCCACGGTCCCGACGTGCCGACGGCTCGCCCACTCCTGGACCGCGTCCTCGTCGGTGACGATCACCACCTGTTGGGCCCGCGCCCGCGTCGCGAGCCGCTCGCAGGCCTTGGTTCGCACCGGGTCGGCCAGCTCGTCGAGGGCGTGGTCGACGACGAGTGGCCAGGCCCACTCGGGGTCCCCGATCCTCGGCAGCGCGAGGACGAAGGTCTCGTCCACGTCGGCGACGCCGAGCTGGCCGAGGTCGAGTTGCTCCAACGATCCCTGCTCCCCGTCCTGCTCGCGGTCGAATGCGTCGATCTCGCCCTGGAGCTCCTCCAGCCGAGCGACGAGCTCGTCTCGCTCCCCCGCCAGTGCGTCGAGCTCCGACTCGACGGCCTCGACCCGCGCGTCGATCTCGGAACGCTCCCGCACCGCGTGGGCCTCGAGCCCCGAGATCTTCGCCTCGAGATCCGCTCGCCGCTCCTGCTCCCGCTCGAGCCACTCGCGAGCCGTCGGTGCCTCGTCGCTGCCGTCGGGAACCGCCACCCCGACCTGCGCCAGCGCGTCCGCGAGCGCCGCCAGGGCTGCTTCCAGGCGCTGGCTCCTCGCCGCCCGGCCCTGGAGGGCGCGCAAGGGGTCGTCGGTGGGCTCTCCGCCGAGGAGCTCGCGCACCTCGGACCTGACGTCGCGCAGCTCCCCCTCGAGCTGCTCCCAGTGCTCGAGATCGGCCCGGTGCAACGCAGTGGCCTGCGCCAGGCGGTCCTCGGCAGCCCGGACCGCCGACGACTCCGCCTCGTCGACGTCAGCCGTCTCGGCGTCGAACGCGACCGAGGCCAGGTACTGGCCGTAGTCATTGAACCCGAGCCGATCGAGGAGCTCGCGTTCGGCCGCGCGCGCGTCCGCCAGCGCGCGTCTCGCACCACGGCCGGCGAGCACCCTCTGGGCGCGCCTCTCGGCGCGCTCGACCTCTTGGTGGACACGATGGAGCGCTTCCGCATCGGCGACCGAGATCTGCCCGACCGAGTCCTCGCGTCGCTGGTCGGGGCGAGCTGTCGCCAGGGCCTGTTCCCCCTCCGCGAAGGTCCTCACGTTGGGCATGTCGGCCCCGAGGAACGCGATCGCGGTCGTGAGGTCGATCCACCGCTCGGCCAGGGCGTCGGTGGGACGCGGGCCCGCCATCGCTTCGGCATTCTCCACCTCGTCCAGGCATCGCAGCGCCGCCTCGACGGCCGCGCAGTCGGCCACGGAGTCCGCGAGCTCCGCACGTCGGGCGGCGAGGTCGGCGGTCGCCGACTCCCGACGCTCGGAGAGGTCGTCCCGGGCCCGTCGGCGCGCGCGCGTGCGCCCGGCGAGCACCGCGTCTTCCTCTCGCAGGACGTCGCGACCGCGCTCGAGCTCCGCGCGCGCTCGTCGGGCGCGGCGTCGCACGAGCTCCCTCCAGGCGTCGGCCAGTGCTGGGGCATCGAGGCGCACGACCCCCTCGGAAGCGTCGGTCGCGGCCTCGGCGAGCTCGCCCGGCTCCACGTCGAAGACACCGTCGCTTCGATCCGTGAGCGACGCGAGGACGAATCCGATCGATCCGGTCGTGGGGTCGTGGGGAAGGTCGCAGACGACGGTCAGCCGAGGGTGGAAGCTGATCGACCCCGCCGGGTCTCCTGCCCATCGGATCTCGGTCAGCCGCATCGGGACCCTTCGTCGACCGTCCGCCCCTCAGCCCACGGAGCGCGTCAGCACGGTCGGAAATCGTCACGCTCGGAGAGAATGCTACCGGCTCGACGAACCAGGCGGAAGCGACGGAGATGCGCGGGTCCGCCCGGCCACGATGGTGTTCCCCGGTGTGGTCGGTTCGGTACCGCTAGACCGCCCACCAGAACAGCACGAGACAGAGCGCCGCCAGGCCGAACACCACGATGCGCAGGTGCCGGACGGTGAGCTCCAGGGAACGGATGCGCCCGCAGTCCCGGCAGTACCGGCGACGGCCGACGCGGGTCCAGCCCGGGTCGTCGTAGGTCTCCTGACCACACCGCGCGCAGGGAAGCTTCACCGCGACCATCGCGGCCATCGTGGGCGCAGGTTCGCGGGGCGTCAAGGCGGCTCCCAGGGGGCTGCCGTGTGCCATGCGATCATGACGTCGCGGATCGGAGTCGGCGGGAGTCGCCGTGGGGATCTTCCGCCCCCGAAGGGGGCCGAGCCGAAGCGAGCGGGCCGAGCACGAGCAGGCTGTACGCGTCTGGGCGGATGCGATGCGCACCCGCCTGCTGCGCCGGCTCTCCTCCCTCGAAGGAGCGGATCGGGCCAAGGCGATCGGTGCCACCGATGCGTTCGAGGTCTTCGCACGCGAGCAGGTGCCTGCCCGGGCGACCTATGGACCCGGCGCCGTCGACGAGCTGTTCCGCGACGACTACCGGGCCGGCTACGTCGAGGCCTTCGAGCTCGTGGAGGAACGGCGCCGCGAGCTCGACCGCCGCTGAAGCCCGGCCCCCGTTACCAGGCGTCGGAGGCGACGTCGGCCACGAACAGCGGCACCGACGACAAGCCCGGGCGCGGCACCCTCGGGACCTGCTCGACGACCGGGCGGCGAGCCGCACGCAGGCGATCGAGGCACTCGGCGTCGAAGGCGAACTGATAGCACTCACGGTCGCCGTCGGGCGTTCGCGACGGCGAACCGCGGTCGATGTCGAGCTGGGGCACGGGCTTCTCCTCCGGTCGACCACCAGCATGAAGGACTACTTGGCGGTAACCCAAACCAACGCCCGTGAGGACGGCCCGAGTTCACCTGCTGTTCCGACGGCACCCGTCTCAGGACACCTGCAGCGGCGTCCGGGACCGGCGCAGCTGCCGAGCCGTCGTCGTCACCGAACCCACGCTCGCCGGGTCCGCGGCCGTGTAGAAGACCCACGCCTGCGTGTCTCCGACGTAGGGCTCGGGCTCGGTGCGTACCAACGGCTCCGCCGAGCTCAGCAGCCATTGGGCCTCACTCGAACCGACGACGGTCGCCAGCCAGATCTCACCGGGGGAACGAAAGGCCGTGGCGAAGAAGTCCGATGAGCGGTCGTTGACCTGATATGCGCTGAACAGCTCGCCGCTCCACACGATGGGCTCGTGCGATTGCGCCAGCGCGGGCGACTCGAGCCTCGACTCCGGGGGGACGAGCGTCCGGGACAGCGTGAATGCGCCCGACCCGTCCGGGCGCTCGAAGACCCCCGACGTCGCCGAACCGTCCAGACCTGCCAGCAGGTACTCGTCCCCGTGGAAGCGCAGACCATAGGGATCGATCTCGGCGGCGGCGTCGTCGGTCGCGAGCTGGACGCCGCGCCCGGGAACCGACGCGTCGAAGAGCGCGACCTGGAGCCGACCGGCATCGTCACGTCCTCGGGTGCGAACGTGTCCACGACCACGGCACGCCGGGCGAAGTGGGCCGGTTGCGTCATCCGCCGCACGACCCCAGCATGACGCCGGGTTGCGAGCGGGATGTGATCGGATCGTGAGCACAATGTGCGAGCACGGTGAAGCTCGAAATGCGCGCTGAGACCCCTTGGGCACGCCGCACCGACGACGGGTGGCGGTTCGACGTCCACGTGCAGCCGGGCGCCCGGCGGTCCGAGGTCGCCGGGCTCCACGGCGGGCGCCTCAAGATCCGGGTGGCGGGGCCGCCCGTCGAGGGGAAAGCGAACACCGAGCTCGTGCGCTACGTCGCGGATCGGCTCGGCGTGCCTCGTCGGGCCGTGCACATCGTCCGGGGTGAGCGCAGCCGAGCCAAGACCCTCCTCGTCGTCGGGCGTGCCGACCCGGCGTCACTCACCGAGACGTGACCACGGACGATGGCCCGGCCCCCGACGCGGACCGATCACCGCGACCCCACGAACAGCCGAGGGCTCACGGGTCGCGAAGCGAAGGCCCGGCTCGACCGCGAGGGCCCCAACACGCTGCCGGTACGAGCGGAACCTCAGGCGTGGCGCCAGCTCGTCGACCAGCTCTCCCACTTCTTCGCCATGATGCTGTGGATAGCAGGCATCCTCGCGATCTTCGCCCGTCTGACGGCCCTCGGCGTCGCGATCTTCGTCGTCGTGATCGTGAACGCCGTCTTCGCGTTCTGGCAGGAGCACCGGGCCGAACGAGCGGCACATCGCCTTCGCGACCTGCTCCCGCGCCAGGTCACGGTCGTACGCGACGGCGTCGCGGTCGAACGGGACGCCGCCGAGCTAGTGGTGGACGACCTCGTCCTCCTGTCGGCAGGTGACCGCGTACCCGCCGACCTGGTCGTGGACGAGGCCCACGCACTGCTCGTCGACACGTCGTCGCTCACGGGCGAAAGCGTCCCTGAGGCACTGGACGCCGGCGACGCCGCCAGCTCGGGCACGTTCGTCGTCGAAGGTGAGGCCGCGGCGACGGTGGTCGCCACCGGCGACGACACCCGCCTCGCGGACATCGCCGCGCTCACCCAAGCGGTTCACCGTCCCGCCAGCCCGCTGACGCTCGAGCTGCGTCGGCTCGTCCGGGTCATCGCCACCGTCGCGGTGATGGTGGGTGCGGGGTTCTTCGGGCTCGCCGTGTTGATCGGCACCCCGGCGAGCGAGGGCGTCGTCTTCGCGATCGGCGTGACCGTTGCGCTCGTCCCCGAAGGCCTCCTGCCCACCGTGACGCTCTCGCTGGCCATCGGTGCACAACGAATGGCTCGAGAGCAGGCACTCGTCCGGCGCCTCGAGTCAGTGGAGACGCTCGGATCGACGACGTTCATCTGCACCGACAAGACCGGGACCCTCACCTCCAACGAGATGGAGGTCGTCGAGGTCTGGACCCCGGCCGGGAGTGCGACGGTCCGCGGCCGCGGATACGGCCCCACCGCCGACATTCGAACCGACGGACCCGGCGTCGACGCGGCGCTTCGAGCCGTCGCCGAGGCCGGGGTGCGCTGTTCGACAGGGCGCGCCGTCGAGGAGGGCGGCACGTGGCGGGCCCGGGGCGATCCGATGGAAGCAGCTCTCGACGCGTTCGCGCGGCGACTCGGAGCCGACGTCGAACGGATGGAAACGGAACACCCGACGGTGCGCAGGTTCCCGTTCGACCCTCGTCGACGCGTCATGTCGGTGGTCACGAACGACGACGTGCTGGCCAAGGGAGCACCCGATGCGGTCCTCGCCCGGTGCGTCGGCGCCGAGGACGCGGGCGCGGTCATGGCCGAGCTGGCGGCCCGAGGGCTGCGCGTCCTCGCCGTCGCCCGCAGATCCTGGACCGGTTCCCCGCCGGCCACGCCGGAGCGGGCCGAGGCAGACCTTTCCCTGATCGGGCTGATCGGCATCGAGGACCCGCCCCGCCGGG
>CAYRHS010000015.1:0-10185 GCA_964424125.1 uncultured Burkholderiales bacterium | reverse complement strand
GGCTTCGCTCGACGCCTGCCGCCGCGCCGGCATCGCCGTGGCCATGATCACGGGCGACCATCCCGCGACCGCACGGGCCATCGCCGACGAGATCGGCCTCCGCAGCGCCGACGCACCCGTGCTGGTCGGACACGAGCTCCCCGACGACGACGACGAGACTCTCGGCGCGACGCTCGACCACGACGGCATCGTGGTCGCGCGCGTTACCCCCGAGGACAAGCTGCGGATCGCTCGAGCGCTGCAACGGCGCGGACACATCGTCGCAATGACCGGCGACGGCGTCAACGACGGGCCCGCGCTACAGGAGGCCGACATCGGCATCGCGATGGGATGCACCGGCACCGACGTGGCGCGCGAAGCGTCGGACCTCGTGCTGCTCGACGACGACTTCGCTACGATCATCGCCGCCGTCTTCTCCGGAAGGGCCACGTTCTCCAACATTCGCCATTTCCTCACCTACCACCTGACCGACAACGTCGCCGAGCTCACCCCCTTCCTCGTCTGGGCGCTCTCGGGCGGACGCTTCCCGCTCGCGCTGACCGTGATGCAGGTCCTCGCGCTCGACATCGGGACCGACACGCTCTCCGCCGTCGCGCTCGGCGCCGAGCCGCCCAGCACCCGGAGCGCCAAGAGCGGTCCGGCTACGGGGCGCTTCCTGGACCGTACGGTGGCGGTCCGAGCCTTCGGGGTCCTGGGCCCGACGGAGGCCGCGGTGGAGCTCGGAGCGTTCCTCGCGGTCTTCGTCGCGTGGGGCTGGCGTCCCGGTCAGACCTTCCCCGAGGGCAGCGTGCTGCTCGCCGCGTCGGGAGCCGCGTTCGCGGCCGTGGTGTTCGGCCAGAGTGCCAACGCCTTCGCGTGCCGGAGCACCAGACAATGGGCCGGCGCGGTCGGGTGGCGTTCGAACCACCTGCTCCTCGGCGCGATCGCCATCGAGCTGCTCGTCGCGGCGGGGTTCCTCTTCGTGTCACCGATCGCCGGCGAACTCCGCCAGCACCCGCCGACCGCCGTGGGCTGGATGGTGGCGCTCGCCGCCATCCCGGCCGTCATCGCCTCCGATGCCGCCCAAAAGCGCGTGCGATGGGGACGATCTCGTTCACGCGGCTGAGGGAACACGCCGCTCAGGACGCCAGGCCTCCGTTCGGCAGGGAACCACGCCCGGCCGCGTCCGGCTCGTCGATCAGCGACAGGTAGCCCTCGTCCTCCTGCGCGAAGTGGAGGCGGAGGATCGCGTGGAGTCCGTAGAGCGTGCGGCGGAGCTCCAGCAGATCCTCGTCGTCGGGCGTTGCCGGGTCGATGTCGTCGAGCAGACCGCCGAGCCGCCGGATGAGATGGGAGATCTCGACGTGGGCCCGGCTCATGGTCCCGGTCGGATCGGTGCCTCCGATGACCCGGGCGAACACCGGGTAGAGGATGGCGTCCTCCGATTGCTCGTGCGGTTCGATCTCCTCGACGAGGAAGCGATGGACCTCGCGGACGTCGCGTAGCGCCTCCGCGGGTGGGGCGACACCGATCTGGTCCGCGGCTCGTCGCAGACGGTCCACATCGGGGCGCAGGACGCGGTGCTCCTCGCTGAACTGCTGCACGAGGGCTGCTTCTCGGGCGCTGACCCGTGCCGCCTCCTCGTGCGGTACGAGCGCTCTGAGGGCGTTGGCGATCACCGCGACGTCGATGAACTCTTGCAGCAGCGCCCCCCACGCCGGCGGGAGGAAGCCGAGTCCGGCGACCACCATCGCGGCGAGCGACATGCCGATGCCGGCAACGACGCTCTGGCGGGCGATGTCACGCGCCCGGCGAGCGATCACAATCCCGTCACCCAAACGGTCCAGCCGATCCGCGGTCAAAATGACGTCGGCGGCTTCGGAGGATGCGGACGAGCCTCGAGCACCGATCGCGACCCCGACGTCGGCGACCGCGAGGGCGGGCGCGTCGTTGATGCCGTCGCCGACCATGATCGTGTGGCGTCCCCGGCCTGCCTCCTGCACCGCTTCGACCTTCTCGGACGGGCTTCGTTCGGCGAGCACCTCGTCCACACCGATGACGGCGCCGACCGTCTGCGCGACGTCGGCACGGTCACCGGTGACCATCACGATGCGCCCGATCCCGTCGTGACGGAGCTTGCGGACGGTGCGGGCGGCATCGTTGCGGATCGGATCCTCGAAGATCATCGCTCCGGCCGGTTCGCGGTCGACGGTGACGAACACGGTGAGCGCCCCATCCAGCTCGGCGCGCCGACGTACGGCCTTGAGCCAGGAAGGACTCCCCGGTACCAGCCAGCCGACCTTGCCGACGGCGACGGCACGGCCCTCGACGGTCCCCACGGCACCGCGACCCCGCACCTCCTCGAAGGCGGTCGGCAGGCTCAGCGACAGGTCCCGTTCGCGGGCCGCCCGCACGACGGCACCGGCGAGCACGTGTGGGGACAGCTGGTCGAGCGAAGCCGCGAGGCGGAGGGCCTCGTCGACGTCGACGGTCCCCGCGGAGACGATCTCGGAGAGCGTCGGACGCCCTTCCGTGAGCGTGCCCGTCTTGTCGAACAGCAGCACCTCGCCATCGGCGAGGCGTTCCAGGACCGCACCCCCTTTGAGCAGCACGCCCCGCCGTGCCGCTCGCGAGAGTCCCGACACGATCGCGATGGGAGCGGCGAGGATCAGCGGGCACGGCGTGGCGACGACGAGCACCGCCACCGCGCGGACGGCTTCTCCCGAGAGTGCCCACGCGGCCCCGGCGCCCACCAGCGTCACGATCAGGAACACGACCGCGTAGCGGTCTGCGAGCCGCACGAACGGGGCACTCGACGCCTGTGCTCGCTCGACCAGGCGGACGATGCCCGCGTACGTGCTCTCGGCTGCGGTCGTGGTCGCGCGCAGGTCGAAGGGGCCTCCGGCGTTGACCACGCCGCTGCGGACGGAGTCGCATGCGGGGTGTTCGACCGGCAGCGGTTCCCCGGTCAGCGCCGACTCGTCCAGCACCGCCATCCCGTCGACCACGGACCCGTCCACGGGGACGACCTCGCCGGGCCGTACGAGCAGCACGTCGCCACGGGTGACGGCCTCGAGGTCGACCGCCTCGAGTTCTCCTTCGACGTGTCGGTGCACCCGGCGCGGCGCGCGCTCCACCAGCGAACGCAGCTCGGAGCGGGCGCGGGCCCCGGCGCGGGCCTCGATCGATCGTCCGGTGGCGAGCATCAACGTGATGACGCAACCGGCCAGGTACTCCCCGACGACCAGCGAGCCGGCCAGGGCGAGCACGGCGATGACGTCGACGCCGAGACGTCCACGCCGGGCGGACTCGAGGCCCCACCACGTCGCCGCGACCAGCCCGAGCGAGGTGATCGCGGCCCATGCCGCGTCCGCCGCCCCGGGATTGCCGAGGAGACGAGCGGCGGCGCCGACCGCGAGCCCGACGCCCGCCAGGGCGAGGAGGACCATCTCGGCATGCCGCCATCGGTTCAGCACGCGCCGGATACCCCGTGGTCCCACTCGTCGATTGTCCGGTGCGCGGCAACCCCCCAGGTAGGGGCGGACGGCCATTCGAGAAACGCCGTATTCATACAAGTCGTCATCGGATCAATAGAGCCACACTAGGATGGCGTCCGGTGGCAGCCGCGAAGCGGAAGCCGAAACAGCGCGCCTACTCCTCCACTGTCCGAGAGGAACAGGCCGCGCGTACACGGGCCCGGATCGTCGACGCGGCCGCCGGGCTGTTCGAGTCTGCGAGCTACCCACGCACGACGGTGCGGGCGATCGCCGAACGAGCCGCCGTCGCCCCCGACACCGTGTACACGGTCTTCGGCACGAAAGCCCGGGTCCTCACCGCGGTGATCGATGCCCGCCTCGCGCCGGCCGGCGACGGGAACGTGCTCGACCGGAGCGAGGCGCAGGCCATCCGCGACGAGCCCGACCAACACAAACAGATCGGCCTGTTCGCCCGCGACCTCGCGGTCACGCTCGAACGCGTGCGGCACGCGTGGGAGATCCTGCGTACGGCGTCGCCCGTCGAGCCGGAGCTGGCCGAGGTCCACGCCGACATGGAAGCCCGCCGGTACCAGGACATGCGGCGGGCCGTGTCCTGGATCGCTGCGAACGGGCCGCTGCGAGTCGAGGAGGACCGCGCGGCCGAGCTCCTCTGGACCCTCGCGAGCCCCGACGTCGCCCGCATGCTGCTCGACGGGCGCGCCTGGCCGACCGACCGCTACGCCCGCTGGCTGGAGGACACGCTGATCACGCTGCTCCTTCGCGAGAGCCCATCCCCAGAGGTCATCTGACCCGCTACGAGGCGAAGGGCTCGTCGGGCTCGCCCGAGACGAAGAGCGCTCTGCGGAACGGCGCCTGCCAGTCGTCGACGACGTAGGGGACGGCATCGTGGATCGAGCTCGTCAGGATGGATCCGACCTGCGTATAGAGGTCACTGATTCGCTCGATGGCATCGTTGAGTTCGGCCCACTTGAGGCTGGACTCCTCGGGCTCGCGATCGAAGTGCGCCACCGCGCCGTCCGCGTAGCGCTTCACCTGCTTCCCCGCGTCCCTGAGGTCTTCCGCGATTTCCTCGAGCAAGTCCGCCGGCACGTGCGCAGCGCCGGTGCCGGCGATGGCATCGAAGTCCCGCTCCCCGAGCTCTCGCCCCCCTCGATCGCCCTCGCCCTCATACTGGGCGAGGTAGCGCTTGCGCGAGAGCACCTCCGGATCGTCTGCCATCGCGTTCACCAGCAGCACCAGTGACCGGGTCCGACCATCCGGGTCGACGAGCCGTCGAACAGCAAGGACCTGCGCCTGCGCGTACATGGGCCGGAGCACGCGACGGACGAAGAACTGGCTCTCCCCCGGCCCGGAGGAGCGGTCGAGCTCGTCGCAGAGCTCCTCGCAGACCTCCTTGCGGACGTGCATGAGGTTGACCTGCTTGCGCAGGATCTCGAAGTCGCTGACCCACTCCCGGTGGAGAACGTCTGCGCTGGACTCGACCATGCGGCCTCCTACCTTACGGCGGGAACGGAGCTACTTGCGCGGCGTCGATGCCCGTGGGCGAGTGAAGCGCTTCGGAACGGCCGGAACCCCCGCGCTTCTTGTGGGCGATACTGGTTTCGAACCAGTGACCTCTGCCGTGTGAAGGCAGCGCTCTCCCGCTGAGCTAATCGCCCGTTCGCTCGAACGAGCCTATCGAAGGTCGCGAACGCCCGACCGCCGACCGGAAGGGACCAGCGCGGCCGACGTTCAGGTCTCCACCGGCGTCCCCATGGCGCGGCCCCACTCGGCCCACGATCCGTCGTAGACACGAACGCGTTGGTGGCCGAGCAGCCGGGTGAGCACGAACCACGCGGTGCTCGCGCGAGCGCCGATGGTGCAGTACGTGATCACCTCTTGGTCACGGCACTCGTCGAGCGGAGCGAAGAGCTCGCTCAGCTCGAGGGCGGAGCGGAACGCCCCGCGCTCGTCGTGAAGGGCGTCGGCAGGGATGTTGATCGCCGAGGGAACGTGCCCCGCCCGGCCTTCCTCCTCCATGCCACCCGACGGCCAGAATCGCTCGCCCTGGTGTTCGAGCTCCGACCTCACATCGAGAATGGTCCACCCGGGGTCGTGGATGGCCTGCTCGACGACGGACATCGACGCTCGGACCTCGGGATCCTCGTCGGGCAAGGTGTATCGGGAGGGGGTTGGCACGGAGCCCTCGATCGTCCATGGACGGTTCTCGGCCTTCCACGTGTCGCGGCTGACGTCGAGGATCCGTACGTGATCGTGGCCATAGAGCTTCAGGAGCCAGTACCCGAGCGCCGGCGCGTAGCCGTAGAACACGACCTCCGAGTCCGGGCTGATACCGGACCGCTGCACGAGCTGCTCGAAGGCGGGCTTCTCGACGAAGTCGTAGTCGGGGTCCTTCAGATCCTGGTAGATGTCCCACAGGACCGCTCCCGGGATGTGCCCTTCCCTGTGTGCCGCCGGTGAGACGTCGACCTCGACGAGTCGGATCGACGGATCATCGAGGTGCGCGGCCAACCACTCGGAGCTCACGAGCTCGTCCGGACGCTTCACGCTGCTCTCCTTGTTGTGCTCGGGCTGATCGTACGGCAGAACGCTGGGAGCGCGTGCCCAGCTGCGGATCGAGCATATTCGCGCGAAGCTGCACCCTGTGAACGGCGACGAGCACGGCGAATCCCGTAGCGACGAGAAGCTGACCACCGGCTTGGGTGACTACCTGACCTCGGGTGAGCACGCGACCAAGTTCACCTTCAACCAGCCGCAGTGGACGGGCACGGGAACGCTGCTGGACGAGCCGGTCCTGCTCGTTGAGCAGAGAGCCGGGCTGCTCGAGACGAGCGGCGACTACGAGATCAAGAGCACGGACGGCGACCCGCTCGGTTCGGTACGCCAGGTCGACCAGAGCCAGGCCAGGCAGCTCGTGCGGGCCTTCAGCAAGTTCGACAAGTACATGACCCACAAGTTCGAGGTCCTCGACGCGGACGGGAACGTCGTCCTGCGCCTCACCCGCCCGGCCAAGCTGCGCAAGTCCAAGATCCTCATCGAGGACGGTGCCGGCAACGAGGTCGGGCGCATCGCCCAGGAGAACACGATGGGCAAGATCCGGTTCCGCCTCGAAGCAGGCGACGAGCGGGTCGGGCGCATCAAGGGCAAGAGCCGCTCCGACTGGGACTTCGTCGTCACCGACGCGGACGACAACGAGGTCGGCCGGATCACGAAGAGCTTCGCCGGCCTTTCCAAGGCGTTCCTCAGGGGCGACGACAACTACGTGGTCGGCATGCACCGCCGGCTCGACGACCCGCTGCGCCTGCTGGTGGTGGCCGCCGGCGTCGGGATCGACACCGCGCTCCACCTCGACGACTGACCGGCGCCCGCGCCAGCTACTGGCCGGACTCTCCTTCCAGCCCGATGAGCTGGATCGCGCCGTCGGCCATCTCGACCTCGTTGAGATAGAGGCTGCGCGCGCCTTCGGGGTAACCGACCTCTTCGGTCGCCCACGCGTGGAACACCATCCAGAGCCCACCCGTCCGATCGGCGAAGAACTCTTCTCCACCGGGCCCCGAGAAGTCCCCGTGGGTCGAGAGCACCGGGTTGTCCGCGAGCTTCGTGCACGGTCCCGTCACGCTGTCGCAGTTCGCGTAGCCGACCGCGTAGTCAGCCGAGTCGTAGTCGTTGGCGGAGTAGAAGAGGTAGTACCGCCCGTCGGCGAAGAGCATCGCCGGGCCCTCGATCAGCGGGCCCTCCCACGATTGGTCGGTGGTCAGCAGCTCCGTGGGCTTTCCGACGAGGCCGTGGCCGTCGGGTGTCAGCTCCTGCACGTAGATGCCGGTCGGGATGTCGCAGCAGTTCCCGTCGCTCTTCCACACGAGGTAAGGCGTCCCGTCCTCGTCGACGAACGGGCTCGGGTCGATCGACCCGCCCAGGTCGAGCTGGCAGATCAGCGGCTCGGTCGACTCGTCGACGAACGGGCCTGTGGGGTCGCTCGCGTACGCCCGAGAGATGCATTGCTTCCCCGACTCCGAATGGCGGGTGGTGTAGTAGAGGACGTACTCGCCGTCGCGAGCGAGCACGGAGGGCGCCCACACCGCGCCGGGTTCGCTCCATTCCGGGAGCTCGGCCAGCGCGTCGCCCAGGTAGTCGCCGCGCACGGCGGTCGCGGATCGGTGCACGGGTACTTTGGCGTCCGCCGTGTTCGTGGCGTACGCGTAGAAGAACGGGCCATCGGCGAGAACGAACGGGTCGGCGAAGTCGCCCTCGAAGACCGGCACCCCGGCGACCGGCCCGGTGGCTCGCTCGATCAGGGTCCGCACTCTCGCCGACGGCTCGACGATGCGCTCCACGCCCTGGGTCTCGGGTCTGCGGACCTCCGGGTCGGACGACAGCTCGGGGTTCGTCGTCGCGGGCGCGTCTGCCGTCTGAGCCGTGTCGCCCGTCGGCTGCTCGGCTGCCTGGTCGTCCCCACCGTGGGAGCACGCGCCGGCGGCGAGCGTCACGCCGACGACCAGGACGGCGAGGACCCGCCCCGTGGCTACCGTCGCCGTCCTGCTCGCCATGGCCGCTCCATCGACCGCATCGGGGTGCCCTTGAGCCGTCCGCACGAACGGCCACGGCCCGTGGCCGCGGCGACCACGCTCCGGATCCGGCGATGCTTCCCGTGCCCGGTCGCCGAACGCGCGATCATGGAGGCGTGAGGAGGGCCGGCGCCAGCACGGCGCCCGAGAGCTCGAGGCAGGTGACGTCGTGGCCAGGAAGGGACGAGCGCGCCGATTCCGGGAAGCCCGGGAGCTCAAGCGCGGCTTCGACGACGGCCTCTTCGAAGAGTCCGGTCGCTCCCTCGCCGACGCCGAGGACGAGGACGAGGACGACGAGGCCCATGACGAGTGGGAGGACTGGGACGACCAGGAGGACGAGACCACTCCCTGGGACCCGGACCTGAACCCCGAAGACGACTAGGCGGAGCTCAGGTCGTCCTCGGGTCGGGTGCGTCCGCGTCGATCCCGAACCGCTCGATCGCCTCCCCCACCACGTCCCGCTTCACCTTGCCGTGCTGCGCGAGCGCGTGCAACGCCGCCACCGTCACGTGCGCGGCGTCCGTCTCGAAGTGCCGACGCAATGCCGCGCGCGTGTCCGACATCCCGAAGCCGTCGGTGCCGAGCGGGACAAATGGCTGGGGAAGGAAACGTGCGATCTGGTCGGCGACCGACTTCATGAAGTCGGTGACCCCGATCACCGGCCCTTCCGCCTCGCCGAGCTGTTCGACCACGTACGGCGTGCGCGGCGCTTCGGTCGGGTGTAGCCGGTTCCAGCGTTCGATCGCGAGTGCGTCCTCACGCAACGCCTTGTAGCTCGTCGCCGACCACACGTCGACGGCGACGTCGAACTCGTCGCTCAAAAGCTGCTGCGCCTCGAGTGCGGCGAGCATCGCCGTTCCGCTCGCGAGCAGCTGGGCACGATGTGACCGCTTCGCTGGTGCCGCCCGGTACCGGTACAGGCCCCGCACGATCCCGTCCTCGACGCCGCCGGGCATCGCTGGCATCGGGTAGTTCTCGTTGTAGAGGGTGACGTAGTAGAAGCAGTCCTCGGGATCGTCGCCGTACATCCGCCGGATCCCGTCGCGCACGATCACCGCCAACTCGTACGCGAACGCCGGGTCGTATGCGCGCAGGTTCGGCACCGCCGACGCGAGCACGTGGCTGTGGCCGTCGCAATGCTGGAGTCCCTCACCCGTGAGCGTCGTCCGCCCGGCAGTCGCGCCGAGCAGGAAGCCACGACCGCGCTGGTCGCCGAAGCTCCACACCAGGTCGCCGGTCCGCTGGAACCCGAACATCGAGTAGAAGATGAAGAAGGGGATGACGGGCTCGCCCCACGTGCTGTAGCTCGTCCCCGCCGCGGTGAGCGAACCCATCGCGCCCGCCTCGGTGATCCCCTCCATGAGCACGCGACCGCCCTTGGCCTCCCGGTACGACAGGAGCAGCCCCGCGTCGACCGGGTCGTACTGCTGACCGAACGGCGCGTAGATCTTGACGTCGGCGAACAGCGCGTCGAGACCGAAGGTGCGCGCTTCGTCGGGGATGATGGTCACGACCCGCTCGCCGATCTCAGGGTCGCGGTAGAGCGCCTTGACGAGGCGGGCGAAGGCGGTCGTCGTGGAGGCTTGCACCTTCTCTCCGGTGCCCCCGACGAGCTCCTCGTAGGCGTCCGGACCCGGGAGCGTGATGCTCCGGCTCTGCTGGCGGCGCTCCGGCAGGAAGCCGTCGAGCGCGCGCCGGCGAGCGAGCAGGTACTCGCACTCCGCCGAGCCAGCGCCCGGATGCGCGTAGGGCGGGTTCTCGCCCTCCAGCTGCTCGTCGGTGATGGGCAGGTTCAGGCGGTCGCGGAAGGTCTTCAGCTCGTCCTCGGTCAGCTTCTTCATCTGGTGCGTTGCGTTGCGGGCCTCGAAGTCCTGCCCGAGTGCCCAACCCTTGATCGTGTGGGCCAGGATCACCGTCGGCGTGCCGACGTGCTCCACCGCGAGCTTGTAGGCCGAGTAGAGCTTCCGGTAGTCGTGGCCCCCGCGCCGCAGCTTGGTGAGGTCCTCGTCGCTCAGGTGCTCCACCATCTTGCGCAGCCGCGGGTCGGGTCCGAAGAAGTGCTCGCGGATGTAGGCGCCGGACTCGACCGAGTACTTCTGGAACTCCCCGTCGACCGTGCTGTTCATCCGGTTGACGAGCACGCC
>CAYRHS010000014.1:0-30075 GCA_964424125.1 uncultured Burkholderiales bacterium | reverse complement strand
ATCGTCGCCGTAGCGCCCGAAGGCGGCGTCCACTGCACCCGCGTCGTTGTACGGAACGACGACGGTGTCGGCCACCGCGCCCTGGGTGACACCCTCGGACCCGGGCAGTCCGAGCGTGGCGACTCCGCTGCCCGCGGCCACCAGCAGCGAGTCGAGGTGACCGTGGTAGCAGCCCGCGAACTTCAGCACCTTGGTGCGACCGGTCGCCCCGCGTGCGAGGCGCACCGCGGTCATCGCAGCTTCGGTGCCCGAGTTGACGAACCGAACGCGCTCGGCGGAGGGAACCCGCTCCACGATCGCCTCCGCGAGCTGCACCTCCCGCTCGGTCGGCGCGCCGTACGAGGTCCCGCGGGCGGCCGCAACCTGCACGGCTTCGACGACCTTCGGGTGCGCGTGTCCGAGGATCGACGCGCCCCAGGACTGCACGTAGTCGACGAGCCTGCGTCCTTCGGTGTCGAAGAGCGCAGCGCCCTCGGCTCGCTCGACGAAGAAGGGCTCACCCCCGACGCTGGCGAACGATCGGACCGGCGAGCTCACCCCACCGGGGATCACTCGCCGCGCGCGATCGAACCTCGACTCGCTCACGCGCCCAATCGCTCCGCGAGCGCGCGAGCGAAGTAGGTGAGCACGAAGTCGGCGCCGGCGCGCTTGATCGCGGTCACGTGCTCCCACGCTACGGCTTCGCCGTCCAACCAGCCTCGCTCCGCGGCCGCGTGCACCATGGCGTACTCACCGCTCACGTGGTAGGCGCCGACGGGGACGTCGAACGAGGCTCGCACCGCGCCGATCACGTCGAGGTACGCGAGTGCGGGCTTGACCATGACCATGTCGGCGCCTTCGGCGACGTCCAGGGCCGTCTCCTCGATCGCCTCGCGGGCGTTCGGAGGGTCCATCTGGTACGAGCGCCGATCGCCGAAGCTGGGGGTGCACTCCGCCGCGTCGCGAAACGGCCCGTACAGAGCGGACGCGTACTTGGCGGAGTAGGCGAGGATCGCCCGGTCGTGGTGACCCGCCGCGTCGAGTGCGGCACGGATCGCTCCCACCTGACCGTCCATCATGCCCGACGGCGCGACCACATCGGCCCCGGCATCCGCTTGCGTCACGGCGACGCTGGCGTAGCGCTCGAGCGTGGCGTCGTTGTCCACGTCACTGTCGGCGCCGAGCACGCCGCAGTGGCCGTGGTCCGTGTACTCGTCGAGGCAACAGTCGGCGACCAGCGCCAGATCGTCGCCTACCTCGTCGCGCACACCGCGCAAGGCCGACTGGACGATGCCGTGCGGATCGTCCGCACCGGATCCCGTGGCGTCCTTGGTCGCCGGGATGCCGAAGACGATCACGGCTGGGATCCCGAGGTCTGCCAGGTCCCGCGCTTCCTTCGTCGCGCTCTCGAGCGTGTGCTGCACGACTCCCGGCATCGAGTGCACCGGTTCCGGTTCGGCGATGCCCTCCTTGACGAACAGGGGCGCGACGAGGTCGTCGACGGTGACTGTTGCCTCGGCAGTCAGGCGCCGCAGCGCGGCGTTGCGGCGCATCCGGCGCGGGCGCCGCTCGGGGAAGCCCACGTCCACAAGGGTACCGGGCGTTCCGAGCCGGGCCGTAGGCTGCGCCCGTGACCGAATCCGGATCGACGCCGTCCCCGCCGCCGGGTTGGTACGACGACCCCTGGGGGTCGCCGACCAAGCGTTGGTGGGACGGACAGGCGTGGACCGGCCACCTCCAGGCCGGTGGCCCCGTGAGCAGCGTCGGGGTCCCGCTCGACCAGCAACTCGAGGCTGAGCAGGGATCCGCCCGCTGGGCCCGCCTCGCGATGTTGTGGGCCGGACCTGCCTACGCGATCCAGACCGTCGCCGCGACCGCGCTCGGACAGCAGCTCATCGAGAACCTCCGTTCGAGCAACTGGGGTGCCGGCAGCGACAGTTCGTCGGACCTCTTCCCCTCCATCGGCAACCCGGCCGCGCTCGCGGTCAACCAGCTCGCGTCGCTGGCCTATCTTGCCGGAGGAGTCCTCTTCCTCGTTTGGTTCTACCGATCGGTGACCCTGGCGCGTGACGCGGGGCTTCCGGCGCGGCGCAGCCCCGGCCTCGCCCTGGCTGCGTGGATCATCCCGATCGTCAACTGGTGGTGGCCGTACCAATCGGTGGTCGACGTGCTCCCCCGGGACCACCCCGGGCAACCACAGGTGCTGCGCTGGTGGCTGCTCTGGATCGCGGCGTCGAACATAGGGATTGTCGCCGTCGTGGTCGGTTTCGCCTCGGTCGCGGCCATGTGGATCACGGGGGCGGTGGGCGCAGGGCTCTCACTGGCCGCCGCGTTCGCGGCCCGGGACGTGGTGGAGCTCGTCGTCCACGCCCACGCCGAGCGCGTCCGCCGCTGAGACGGACGGGCCTAGCCGCCGCCGGAGAGGTACTCGACGGTCCGCTCCACCAGCCCGTCGATCGTGTGCTCGGTCGCTTCCGCCGACACCGTGAGCCCGCGCTCGCGGGCCGTTGCGGATGTCACCGGCCCGATGGAGACGACGGCCGGTTGCGGCGCGGACAACTCCCCCACTGCGTCGCAGAAGTTCCGCACGGTGGAAGAGGACGTGAACGTGATCGCGTCGACCTCATCGCGACGTACGCGTTCCAACGCCGCCGGGTCGGGATCGCCCCGCACCGTCCGGTAGACGGCCAAAACGTCGACCTCGTAGCCGCGCTCTCCGAGGCCTTCCGGCAGAACGTCGCGCGCCTCACGGGCCCGGGGGAGCAGAACCCGCTCTCCTGTCCGCGTCGGCGCGGGGAACGCCTCGAGCAGCCCCTCGGCCACGAAGCGCCCGGGCACGAGATCGACGCTCAGCCCACGGCGGGCCAACGCGTCCGCGGTCCCGGGGCCGATCGCGGCGAGCCGGACACCCGCCAACGCCCGGGCGTCGAGCCCGACAGGCGCGAGCCCTCGGTCGAACAAAGCTCCGACACCGTTCACCGAGGTGAACACGACCCACCCGTACGAATCGAGCTCCGGCAGCTCGAAGTCGGCGGGCTCGACGCGGATCGTGGGGAGCTCGAGCACCTCGGCACCGAGCGTTTCCAGGCGCGCGCGCAGCCCGCTCACCTGCTCGCGCGCTCGCGTGACGACGATGCTCCGTCCGAAGAGGGGCCGGGCCTCGAACCAGGCCAGGTCGAGTGCGGCCACGTCCCCGACGACAACCACGGCGGGCGGTCGCAGCTCGGGGAGGCCTGCGTCGGCGACTGCGAGCAGCGTGGAGCGCAGCGTCCGCTGGTCGGGGCGGGTGCCGTACCTGACCGCGACGACGGGGGTGTCCGGCGCCCTGCCGCCGGCGACGAGGCGCGCCGCGAGATCCTCCAGCCTCCCGACACCCATGAGGACGACCAGGGTCCCGCCCGCCGCGGCCAGGGCCTCCCAGTCCACGTCGGTTCGGCCCTTGGTCGGATCCTCGTGACCAGTCACGATCGTGACGTGGGTCGAGCGTCCGCGGTGCGTCACCGGGATCCCCGCGTAGGCAGGCGCGGCGATCGCACTCGTGACGCCGGGCACGACCTCGAACTCCACACCGGCTTCGATGAGCGCCTCGGCCTCCTCCCCGCCACGACCGAAGACGAACGGGTCCCCGCCCTTCAAGCGCACGACCCGTTCCCCTGTCCGGCCACGCTCGACCAGGAGCGCGTTGATCTCGTCCTGGGTCATGGCGGCGCGGGCGGGTTCCTTGCCGACGTCGATCCGCTCGGCCCCGTCCGGCGCGAGATCGAGCAGCGACCGAGGAGCGAGCCGGTCGTAGACCACGACGTCCGCAGCCCGGAGCAGCTCGGCACCGCGCACGGTGAGAAGGCCCGGATCCCCCGGCCCCGCACCCACGAGCGCGACGCTCACCCGCCCACCACCGGAGCGACGTGCTCGAGCAACTGGCGGCCTCCCTGCTCGTCGAGGACAGCGCGGGCCGCACGCCGGCCTGCCACGGCGGAATCGTCGTCGCGCACCGTGGTCCGCAGCACCACGTGCCCGTCGAGCGAGGCCAGCAGGCCGTCGACCGAGACGCGCCCGAACGCCGACGACGCTTCGTCGCGCACGACCGTCGCCAACGCCCCGCACGGAAGGTCGCACCCACCGCCGAGCTCGGCCAGGAACGCACGCTCCGCGGTGAGGGTGAGTCGGAGCTCGGGTCGGTCGAGCAGCGCGAGCCGTTCCCGGGTCGCTTCATCGCCGGTTCGGCACTCGACGGCCAGCGCGCCCTGGCCGACCTGCGGCAGCACGATCGCCGGGTCGAGGCGCTCCGCGGCACGATCGGCCAGCTCGAGACGATCGAGTGCGGCCGCCGCCACCACGACGGCATCGAAGTCGCGCGCCCGCTCCAAGCGTGTGCCGATGTTTCCCCGCAACGAGCCGAAGGTGAGATCCGGGCGCAGCGCGGCGAGTTGCGCGCGGCGGCGCACGGACCCGGTTCCGATGCGAGCCGCTAACGGCAACGCCTCGAGCGACGAACCGACGAGCGCGTCGCGGGGGTCCCCGCGCTCGGGAACCGCGGCCAACGTCAGCCCGGGCGTGTCGGCGGAAGGGAGGTCCTTCGCCGCGTGCACGGCGAGATCCGCTCGGCCCTCCAGCACCGCGGCCTGGACCTCCTTCACGAACACGCCCGTTCCGCCGATCGCGTGGATGGGGACGTCGGCTCGCCGGTCACCGGTGGTCTGCACGACGACGAGCTCGGAGTCGGTTCCGAGCAGATCCGTCACGCGTCGGGCCTGCCATCGGGCCAGGGCGCTGCCGCGTGTCGCGACCCGCAACGGTGCGGCCACCGGCCGCCTACTCCGAGTCGTGCGTGTCGCCGGCGTCCGGACGGGCGGTCCGCTCGGGGAGGTCGAAGAGGGCACTGAGCGCGTCGACGAGCACTTCGCCGCGAGTGGTCCCCGCAGCATCCTTGAGCCGGACGGTGGGCTCGTGCAACAGCTTGTTCACCAGGCTGCGCGTCAGCGCGTCGAGCGCGTCGCGCTCCGCCGACCCTAGGCCGTCGAGCTTCGCCCGGTGACGATCGAGCTCGGCCTGCCGGATCTGCTCGGCCTGGTCGCGAAGAGCGGCGATCAGCGGTGCGACGGCCCGCGCCGAGCGTTCCGCTCGGTAACGGTCGAGCTCGTCCGCGACGATCGCTCGCACCTTGCCGACCTCTTGGCGGCGCTGGGCCAGCGAAGCCTCGGCAAAGTCCTTGAGGTCGTCGATGTCGAGGAGCGTGACGCCTTCCAGATCGGCAACGCCCGGATCGACGTCACGGGGAACCGCCACGTCGACGAGGAGCAACGGACGATGGTCGCGCTCGGCCATCACGTCGGCGACCGCTTCGCGCTCGAGCACCAGGTCGGTCGAGGCCGTCGAGGCGAGGATCACGTCACTCGCCACCAGCTCCTCCCTCGCCCGCTCGAGCGGAACCGCCCGTCCTCCCACGCGATCTGCGAGCGCCACGGCACGCTCGCGCGAGCGGTTCGCCACCACGATCTCCGCGCTCCCCGGCGACGCCAGAGCGACTGCCATCCCCTCGCCGACTCCACCGGCGCCAAGGACCAGGATGCGGCGCCCGTCGAGTGAACCGAGCCGCGTCGCCGCGAGCTCGACCGCCGCGGACGCGATCGACACCTTCCGGCGGCTGATGGTCGTATCCGTGCGGACGCGCTTGCCCACCTCGATCGCCTGGCGAAACGCCCGGGAGAGGAGCGGACCGGCGCTCCCCTCGGACTCGGCGGCGCGCCAGGCCTCCTTCACCTGGCCGAGGATCTCGCTCTCCCCCACGATCATCGAGTCGACGCCCGCGGCCACGCCGAAGAGGTGCGCGACCGCGGCGTCGTCGTAGTACGTGTAGAGGTGCTCGGCGAGTGCGTCCGGCCCGAGCCCCGACTGACGCTCGAGCGCCTCGCGCACGTCCTCGACCGCGGGGTGGAAGCGCGTGCAGCAGACGTAGACCTCGGTGCGGTTGCAGGTCGAGAGCACGACGGCCTCGGCGACGTGGTCCCGCTGGGTCACGTCGAGGAGCGCCTTCGGAAGATCAGCGGCCGGGACCGCGACCCGCTCGAGCAGCTCGACGGGCGCGGTGTGGTGGTTCAGCCCGACGACGATCACAGACATGACCGCAGCTGCCCCCTCGCCTCGTCGATCCGGCCGGCGCGGACGAGTTCGAGGATGCCGGAGTCGAGCGCCGCCCGCCAATCAGCGTCCTCGCTCGACCTCCCGCCCGCCCGCATCGCCTCCCGCTCCTCGGCGAGCAGGTCGAGCAGCGTCTCGTACTCCGTTCCGAGCTCGGTCTCCATGCACGCCTTCAGCCAGGCTGCGAGAGCCGGACTACGGCCCCCGGTCCCGATGGTCACCACGATATCGCCGCGTCGGACGACCGAGACCAGCGTGAACGAGCAGTTCTCCGGGTCGTCGGCGGAGTTCACCCAGACCTTGCGGGTCGTTCCGGCCTCGAAGACGGCGCGGTTCACGCTCGGATCGTCGGTGGCAGTGATCGCGAGCCATACCTCGTCGAGATCGGACGACTCGAAGCCTCGTTCGGCCGTGGTCAATCGCCCTTCGTCACGCCAGGTCCGCACCTCCGCGCCGAGCTGCGGGGCGACCACGTGCACGCGCGCACCCAGGTCGAGGAGCGGCTCGATCTTGCGGGCTGCGATGCGCCCCCCGCCCACGACGAGGACAGGGCGGTCCGCGACGAGGAGGTTGACCGGGAAGCCAGCGAGATCCGGTCGCCCTTGTGCGTCGCTCACGACACCTGTTCGGAGACCGGGAGCTCCCCGGCGGGCAGCGAGTTCCGCCGGAGCTGGTAGAAGGACAGGATCTGGAGCTCGGTGGCGAGGTCGACCTTGCGCAACGACACCCCCGCGGGGACGTTGACGATCGTCGGGGCGAAGTTCAGCACCGAGCGTACGCCCGTGGCCACGAGGCGGTCGGCCACGTCCTGGGCCGCTTCGGGCGGGGTCGCGATGACGCCGATCGCGATGCCGCGCTCTTCGACCACCCGATCGAGGTCCTCGATCGAGTCGATCGGGATCCCACCGACGCTGCGACCGACCTTGGCCGGATCGGCGTCCACGAGCGCCGCGACCTGGAACCCCCGCGCCGAGAAGCCGGCATAGTTCGCCAGCGCCCGGCCGAGGTTCCCGAGGCCCACGATCGCCACGGGCCAATCGTGGGTGAGACCGAGCTCCCGGGAGATCTGGTGCACGAGGTAGTCGACGTCGTAGCCGACGCCCCGGGTGCCGTAGGAACCGAGGTACGAGAGGTCCTTTCGGACCTTGGCGGCGTTCACACCCGCCATGGCCGCGAGGCGGTCGGACGACACAGTGGTCTCGTCGGTCTCCGCGATCTCGAGCAGGGCCCGGTAGTAGAGGGGCAGGCGGGTGACCGTGGCCTCGGGGATCTTGCGTGGTGGCGTGTCCGCCACGGAGCGTGCCTTTCCTCGGAGGAGCCTCCAGCCTACCGAGCTTGTGTTCGTATTCACGAAGTCGGCGAGATCGGCATCCACCGGTGCGATCAATAGGCTCGGGCGGGCATGGTCGCCGGGCTCGCCTTCCTCGCCACCGCGGTCGCGACGCTGTTCGCGCAGGCGACGCTCGTGCGCTGGAGCCGCTCGCGACGCCCGCACGAACGAGCCTGGACCATCGCGCTCGCGTTCTTCGCGCTCGCCTCGGCCTCGCTCGCGACCGGTGTGGCGACCGGGTGGGACGGCTTCCTCTATCGCTCGTTCTTCCTCCTCGGGGCCGTGCTGAACGTCCCCTGGCTGGCCCTCGGCACCGTGTACCTGCTCGCAACGCCCGCGCTCGGCCGTCGGGTGGAGGCGGGCCTCCTCTTCTTCTCCGGGCTGGCGCTCGGGGCCGTGGCAACGGCGCCGATCACCGGACTCCCGGCGGGCAGCGCGATCCCCGTCGGGCGCGAAGTCTTCGAATCCGCGCTGCCGCGCGTGCTCGCGGCCGTCGGCAGTGGGCTCGGCGCGCTCGTGATCGTCGGGGGCGCGCTCTGGTCCGCGATCCGCTACGCGCGCCGCGACGTGGCGGGTGCCGGACGTCTCACGGCGGCGAACACCTTGATCGCGCTCGGGACGCTGATCCTGTCGAGCGGCGGGCTCGTCCAGGGATGGCTCGGCGACGACGAGGCGTTCGTGGCGTCCCTCGCGGTCGGGATCGTCGTGATCTACGCGGGTTTCCTGGTCGCGGCCGCCGGATCGTCCGGTGCCGCGACGCGATCGCGCAACGCGCGCCGCAGTACCTTGCCCGCGAGGTTGCGGGGCAGGTCGTCGACCACCTCGACGACCGAGGGAAGCTTGTAGCGCGCGAGGCGCGTCCCGCAGAACGCGCGCAGCTCGTCGGCACCCACGGTCTGGTCCGGCTCGGTCACGACGAACGCGGCGACCGCCTCACCGGTTCGCTCGTCGGGCACGCCGACGATGGCGGCCTCGGCCACCGCCGGGTGCTCGCACAAGACGTCCTCGACCTCGGCGGGGAAGACGTTGAACCCAGAGACGATCACGAGGTCCTTGACCCGATCCACGAGCGACAACCAGCCGTCGTCGTCGACGACCGCGATGTCGCCGGTGCGCAGCCATCCGTCCTCGGTGAGCACGCGCGCGGTCGCCTTCGGGTCGTGCCAGTACCCGACGAAGACGTTCGGACCGCGGACCCAGATCTCCCCGGGGTCGCCGGCGAGGACGTCGTGGCCCTCGGCATCGACGAGCCGGACGTCGACGCCGGGAAGTGGCGGCCCCACCGAGCCGGCACGGGGCTCGCCGTCGACGCCAGACGTCGTGACGACCGGTGACGCTTCGGTCAGGCCGTATCCCTCGTAGAGACGGAGCCCGAAGCGGTCGTGGAGGCCGGCGGCCAGCTCGGGCGCGAGCGGCGCCGCGCCCGAGAACGCCCGCCGCACCGAGGCGAACGTGTCGTCCGGCACCGCGGCGACCTCGTACCAGGCTTCCCACATCGCGGGCACGCCCGCCACGACCGTGGTGCCGCTCGCGCGGAGTAGCTCGAGCGAGCCCTCGGGATCGAAGTCGGGGACGAGCACCTGGCACGCGCCCGCGGCCATCGAGACGCCCAAACCGACGTTGAGCCCGAAGATGTGGAAGAACGGCAGCACGGCGAGGCCGACGTCGTCCGGCGCGACGTGGAGGCCCGCGTGGCCCTGGATCTGGCGGATGTTGGACGCGAGGTTGCCATGCGTCAGCATCGCTGCCTTGGGGTGCCCCGCCGTGCCCGCGGTGTAGAGCAGGACGGCCACCTCGTCCTCGGGACGCTCCATCGCGTCGCCGAGCGGCTCTGCCGACGACAGCTCGTCCCATCCGGTCGCGTCGCCACCCGCGAGCGTCGTGCCCGCGGCGACACTCGGCGTCGACGCGCCGGAGGCGACGAACGTTCCCGCGCCCGCGTCCCCGACGATCGCCACTCGGGCATCCACGTCACGCAACTCGTGTGCGAGCTCGGGCGGCGCGCCGGTCGGGTTGAGCGGGACCGCGATGGCACCCACCCACAACGTCGCGAGGTACGAGACGACGAACGCGGGCTCGTTGGCCATCACCAGCGCCACCCGCTCACCCGGACGCACGCCGCGCCCGACCAACCCTCCGGCGACCGCTTGCACCTGCGCGGTCAGGTCGCCGTAGCTCGTCGTCACTCCCTCGTGGACGAGCGCCGGGGAGTCGGGGGGTCGGTCGCCGATGCCGAGGAGCACCGGGGCGAGGTTCATCGCCCGAGTCTGTCCCATCGAAGCTCCGTCGCTCTACCGGACCCGGCGCGGGCCGAGGAGGAGAAAACGCTCAAGCCGCCTCCCGACCGGGTCGATGCACGGATCGGGACCACCCACGAAGGGGCAAACCCGCAGCGATGCGGGGACGCAAAGCCACGGACCTCCCCGCGGGAGGTGGCCGGGCTACCGAACGGGAGGAGCGAGGGCGGATGCGACGATTGCTCGTCGCCACCACGCTGGCCATGGGCCTCGTGGTCGCGGCGCCCGCAGCTCCCGCGGCGCCGGCGGACGCGGGCGCCGAGGCCCAGTTCGTCTCGCTCACAAACTCCCTGCGGGCGAGCCAGGGTCTCCCCGCCTACGAGGTCCACGGCACGCTCGTCGCCAAGGCTCGCGGGTGGGCCCAGACCATGGCGAACGCCGGCAACATCTGGCACTCCCACCTGCCCGACGGAGTCACCGTCGACTGGCAGCGCCTGGGAGAGAACGTCGGCATGGGTCCGAGCGTGCAATCCATCCACGACGCGCTCGTGAACTCGCCTGGTCACTACGCCAATCTCATGGATCCGGGGTTCCGGTACATCGGTGTGGGTGTCGTGAACGCCAACGGGACGATCTTCGTCGCCGAGGTGTTCATGGAACCAGCCTCCCAGCCCGCCCCAAGCGCATCCGCGCCGGCGACCGGAACCCCGACCTCTACGCCGGAGCCGACCCCTGCTCCGGCCGCGGCTGCGGCTTCCCCCCAGCCTGCGCCGCCCCCACCGCCTCCTCCGCCCGAGCCCGAGCCGATGCCAACTTCGCCCCGGCTCGTGCTCGCGCTCGAGCGGCTGGAGGCTTTCCTCGGCTGACCTCGGCCGAGCGTCAGGGCCCGAGCCTGAGCAGGAACTGGGCGACGGCCGCGCCCAGGATCAGCACCAGCAGCACGACGATGGCGATCGTGGTTCCGGGCCTCATCCGCCGGTACCCGCCCCCGGAGGAACGACCGTCACCCCGGCTCCCGGCCGCAGCCGGCAGTGCTCCGCCGCCGATGCCCGATCGACCGCGAGCGCAACCAGCCCGTAGGAGTCGACCACGACCACGAGCTCCGACGGTTTG
This sequence comes from uncultured Burkholderiales bacterium, assembly GCA_964424125.1. Lineage (GTDB taxonomy): Bacteria > Actinomycetota > Acidimicrobiia > IMCC26256 > JAOSJL01 > CAYRHS01. The sequence goes on along the minus strand of CAYRHS010000014.1, from coordinate 19,278 downwards.
CCCGTGGCGTAGGCGGGGACCCACCGGGCCATGCGGTGCTCGTCCCCGATCACGAGCTCGATCGAGCCGCCGGGCTCGGCCCCCAGCGCGCGGAGCTCGTCGGGATCGACGTTGAGCTGACAGTTGCCGAACCGGTCGACCCAGAGCACCTCGCACGAAAGGGTCCCGCGCTCCTCGTGGGGCAGGGGCAGGACGCCCGGCACGAGCCCGGCCGGGTCGATTGCCTGCCCGAGCTCGTCGATGGCCACGCCCGTCGCGAGATGGGCTGCCGCCGGTGCCATGACGTCCCGACCGGCGAAGGTCGGCCCCGGCGCCAGCAGCTGGTAGTCGGGGTTGGTGAGCGCCACCACCCGTCTCGGTCCCCCGGTCATGGCCACCACCGGGGCGAGCAACCCGTTGTCGGGGCCGACGAGGAAGCCGCTCTCGATCTCCACCGCCACGGCGCGGCGGTCCGTGCCCACCCCCGGGTCGACCACCGCCAGCACGACGCCCGGCGGGAGGTACTGGGCGGCTCGCACGAGCGTGAGGGCGCCGGCCCGTACGTCGTGGGGCGGGATCTCGTGCGTCACGTCGATGACACCCACCTCGGGTGCGATCTCGGCGATGACGGCACGGCAGACACCCGCGAACTCGTCGACCTGGCCGTAGTCGCTGAGGAAGGAGATCCAGGCTCGCGTCGCCGTCGAAGCGGTCATGACGGCAGACGCTACCGACCGCCGCCGGGCCGTTCGGCCTCGAGGCGGTGGCAGCGATTGATCCGGCTTACCCGGCTTGTGTGAAGCGGGACTCCAGGTATCGGTCGACGTCGGGCTCCCGCACCCGGAACGAGCGTCCCACCCGCACAGCCGGGAGCTCGCCCGACTTGATCAGGCGGTACACCGTCATCGACGACACCCGCAGTTGGTCCGCGACTTCCTGCACTGTGAGGAAGCGCGCTCCCGCGAAGGCTTGCGCCACGTGGCTCACCCCTTACTCCGTCCACGAACAGGCTATGCCGACGAGGTACGTGTTGTCCACCGTGAACAGTGTGGCTGGTGAGACGCCTACCGCGCGCCGGGGGTGGTTCGACGCGCGCGGCAGGCAGTCAGTCCGGTCCCGACTGGCCGAGCTCCCGGGAACGGCGGGTGGCCTCGGCCACCGCGTCGAGGACCGCGGCGCGAAACCCCCGGTCCTCGAGGGCCCGGAGACCTGCAGCCGTCGTGCCACCGGGCGAGGTCACCGCCGCCCGCAGTGCCTCGGCTCCGAGCTCGCCCTCGGCGAGGAGCGTCGAGGCACCGAGCAGCGTCTGGGTGACGAGGGCCGCCGCGGTGGCTCGAGGGAGCCCCTCGAGGACGCCCGCCTCGACGAGGGCCTCGGCGAGCAGGAACAGGTAGGCGGGTCCCGACCCGGACAGCCCCGTGACCGCGTCGAGCAGCCGTTCCGGCACGCGCACGACGATCCCGAGCGCTCCGAGGATGCGCTCCGCGGTCTCGAGGTGCGCGGCGTCGGCTTTGCTCCCCGGCGCGATCGCCGCCGCGCCCTGGCGGACGACCGCCGGAGTGTTCGGCATCGCCCGAACGACCGGGCGGCCCGGGACCTCTGCCTCGATGGTGGCCACCCTCACACCCGCGGCGATCGACAGCACGAGCGCCTGCGGGGGGAGCGCGGTCTCGGCCGCCTGGAGGACGCTCGCAACGTCCGACGGCTTGACCGCGACCACCACGACGTCGGCGTCGGCGACGGCCCACGCGGGACTCGGGACGACCCGTACGGTGGCGAAGCGCTGCTCGAGCTCGAGGCGGCGCTCGGGTTCGATCTCGGCCACCGCGAGACGCTCGGGCTCCCACCCCGCGTCGAGCAGTCCGGCGAGGAGCGCCTCGCCCATGCGCCCGCCACCGAGGAGTGCCACGGTCGTCACGGCCCCGAGGCTAACCGCCGTCCACCCCGTGGCCCGCGACGTCCGAGCGCGGCGCGCGTCGTACGCACGCGCGCTCCGCACGCGGGCGGGCCCGAGGAACGCTCGGACCGGCTCCGCACTTCCCCGAACGGAGCGGCCCTCCTGCACCTCGGGCCTCGCTGCACCGTCGGCTCGCGCCGCCGGCGTCCGGCAACCTAGACACCGCGCCTGCGGGCGTCAAGAGGGTGAGGCCGGCGTCCGGAACCCGAGCGTGATTGCGGGCTGGAACCAGAGCTCGACGAGCTCGTAGAGGACGCCGATCACGCGGTCGAGCTCGGCCGCGCTCAGGTGCTCGAGCGCGACCCGGCCCGTCAGATAGACCCCGTCGTCGGGGCCGAGGGAAAAGCGAGCCCCGTAGAGGTCGTGGTTGCGACGCAGCAACCAGTGGTAGAGCTCGAGGTGGTTCTGCGGCGGGTTGGGCATGAAGTACAGCTCGTAGCGAAGCGTCCGCTGGTGGAGGTCGAAGTAGATCGTCGACGCGTCACGGCCGTCGCAACCGAAGCGGACGTACCAACGACGGAGCTCGGGGTCGTACTCGACGTGTTGGACGTACTCGGCCGCGCGTACGGGGCCGAAGAGATGCTCGTCGATGAGGTCGTGCGCGGCCCGCAAGTCCTCCGGCGTGGGGGTCCCCGAGCCGTCCGGCCGTTCGCTCACGCGCAGGTGACGGGCCGGCGGGCGGTGAGATCCGCGTACAGGCGCCGCAGGCGCCCGGCCGTGATGCTCCACGAGTAGCGCGCTGCACGTCGTGTGGCCTCGGCACCGAGCGCGACGGCGCGGCCCTCGTCGCCGAGGATCTCCTCCACGCGGCGCGCGTAGTCATCCGCGCTGCGACCGTCGACGAGGAAGCCGGTGCGCCCGTGGTCGACGATGGTCCGCAGCCCCCCGACTGCCGCGGCCACGACCGGCGTACCCGACGCGGCACCCTCGAGCGCCACCATCCCGAAGGACTCGGCGCGCGACGGGACCAGGCACACGTCGGCGGCCCGGTAGTAGGTGACCAGCCGTTCGTGGGGTTGGGCGTGGACGAAGCGCACCCGGTCGCAGAGCCCGAGCTCCTCGCAGAGCGCAGTAAGCCGCTGGAGCTCGGCGGCGCCGTCGGGACCACTCGGGCCCCCCACGACGAGCAGGCGTGCGTCGCGCCAGGGCAGGCTGCGCAGGCAACGGAGCGCGAGCTCGACACCCTTCAACGGCTGGATCCGCCCCACGAACAGCAGCACCGGCTCGGCGCCCAACCCGAGGTCGCGCCGAGCTTCCTCCCGGTCGCCGGGAGCGAACACGGCGTGATCGACGCCGGGAGGCACGATCTCGATCCGCGCCGGGTCGGCGTCGTAGAGGGCCGCGAGCTGGTCGCGCTCCTCCTCGGTCGCCGCGACCATGAGATCGGAGCACGCCACGACCTCACGTTCCATTTTCGCCCGCAGAGTCGGGTCGTCCTCGATGCCCGCTTCCGCCTTCACGCGCTCGAGCGTGTGGAACGTAGCCACGAGGGGCAGATCGAGCTCGTGCTTCATCCGATGACCGATAACGCCGGAAAGCCAGTAGTTGGCGAGGATCACGTCGTAGGGACCACCGCAGCGCTCCACGTGTTCGAGCGCGGCGGTCGTGAAGGGCTCGACGAGCTCGGGGAACGCCGTTCGCGGCACCGGTGCGCGCGGTCCCGCCTCGATGTGGACCACCCGAAATCCCGGTTCCACGACCACGACCGGCGGTTGCTCCGCGTGCTCGGCGCGCGTGAGGACGTCGCATGCGACCCCGGCGCGCGCGAGCGACGACGCGAGGGACCGCACGTAGACGTTCATGCCCCCGCCGTCGCCCGTTCCCGGTTGGGCGAGCGGCGACGTGTGCACGCTGAGAATCGCCAGGCGACGGACCGACATCCGTTCGATGCTACTCAGCGTCCGTGGGGCCACTGCATTCGCGCGCATCGCGGTCGCGCCGCGTCACCCCGTACCCGCCCCCGGCACTCCTTCGCCGGTCCGTTCCGCTTGGAACGAGCGGTAGATCTCGACGAGCGCTTGCTTCTGGCGCTCGTTCATCGTCTCGTCGTTCAGGATGTCGGCGACGAGATCGTGCTTCACGTCGCGTTCCTCGAGGATCCCGGCGCGTACGTAGAGCGTCTCCGCCGAGATCCGCAGTCCCCGTGCGATCGCCTGGAGGATCTCGGCGCTGGGCTTCCGCAGCCCGCGCTCGATCTGGCTCAGGTACGGGTTCGAGATCCCGGCGCGTTCGCTCAGCTTGCGCAGCGACAGGCTGGCCGAACGGCGCTGCTCCCGGATGAAGGCCCCGAGCTCGCGGAGCCGGCCGTCGTTTGCCATGTCAGCTCGTGGTGTGTCGGGCGGCGAGCTCGAGCTCGACCGTGTCGATGACCTCGTGGAGGCGACGCCGGGTCTCCGAGATCTCTCGCTCGAATTCGCGAAGCTCCTCGAGCGTGGTGCGCAGCTCGTCCTCGCCCAGGGTGGGAAGGTTCGCGAGCGTCGCGTCGGAGACGAGGCGCTCGAGCCCCCGGTTCCACTCGATGCTCATCGACGGTGCGAGCGGCTGCGGCAGCCGGGCCTGGGCGGGGGTCGAGCGAGGACCTTCGTCGGCGAGGATCCTCGGCAGCGCGGCGATCAGATCCTCGACCGATCCACCCTTGCCCCGTCGTTCGAGCTCGGCCTCGAGGATCTCGATCCGCGCCTGCGCGAGCCGGCGGACGTACGAGACCTCGGTCTCGACCTCGACACACTCGGAGCGCATCCGCCGGAGCTCGTCGAGGTCACGACGGTCGACACCCTCCAGGTACACCGGGGCGAGGATCCGGTCGATTCGTCGGCGCGGCTGAGCGTCCGGCACGTCCCGCAGGCTACCTGCCCTGCGAGGGGCCGCCTGCGCTGCCACGCCCTCAGCAGACGGCGGCCACGTGGGGGTAGGGACTGATCGCGGGACCGTGCTTGGGGTGGATCTCGAAGTGGGTGTGCGGCGTGCCCGCGGCGTTGCCGGAGTCGCCGCCACTCATGATGAACTGGCCCTGGCTCACGTGACCGCTCACCCCGGTCCCGGGGCTGCCGTGGATGTAGTAGTAGAGGTTGCCGTCGTCGCCCGAGAGCGCCACCCCGTAGCCGCCGATTCCCATGTCGCGGGGCGTTGCGGTTCCGGACACGACCGCGTAGTTGGGCGTGCCGATCGGCGCCATCATGTCCACGCCCTGGTGACCGCCGGTCGAGCGGGGCGCGCCCCAGCTGTCGACGAAGCTCGAGCCCGGCACCGGGCAGACCAGGTTGAACGTGCCTCCCGGCGACCCACCCGATGACGGAGCGGGTGAGGCAGGACCGGAGCCGGACGTCGTGCTCGGAGCGGAGGTGCTCGAGGTCGAGGAGTCCGCCGCTTCACGACTCGCGCGCTCGGCCTCTTCGCGCGCGGCCGCTTCGGCGGCGCGGCGCTCACGTTCCTGCCGTTCCTGCTCCTCGAGCTCCGAATAGCGCGCCTGCGCCCGCTCGGCCTCGGCTGCGAGCGCCGCCTGCTCCTCGTCGAGCTCGGCAACCGCGTCTTCCTGCTCCGCGCGCAGGTCGTCGAGCTCCTTGCGCTTGCGGCTCAGGTCTTCGTCGAGGGTCTTGAGGAGCTCGAGCTTGTCGTCGTCCTTCGCCTTAACCTGGTCGAGCAAGGTCGTCTTGCGCGCCACGTCGAGAACGTCGTCGGCTGCTAGCGAGTCGACCAGGTCGACGCGTCCCCCCGTGTAGGCCTCCACCGCGCGCTCGCGGGCCACGACGCGCAGCTCTTCGGCGCGCGCCTCCGTCGCCGCGACCTGCTGCTCGAGCGCGCCGATCTCGTTGTCGAGCTCGTAGTAGCGGGAGAGAGCGGCCTCGTGACGGCCGGCGGCTTCGGTCGCCCGGGCCTGCGCGGCTTCGTACGCGCCTCGAGCGTCATCGAGCGACTCCCCGGCGCGCGTACCTGCAGCTGCCGGGAGGGCGAACACCGCAGGCGCCGCGAGCGTCGAGACGGCGAGCAGCGCGATCCCTGCTCTGAGGTTCGAAAACATTCGCCGGCTCCCCGGCCGAGCGGCGATCGTCGAAGGATGCTACTACCCGACGAACGGCGGTGGCATGTTGCGGATCAGGATCAGCAGACGGCCGCGGCGTAGGGGTACGGGTCGACGGGACCGGCGCCGCGGGGCCAGACCTCGTAGTGCAGGTGGTTGAAGCCGCCCGCGTTGCCGCTGTGACCGACGTACCCGATGACGTCGCCCTGGCTGACCGCACCACCCTTGGCGTAGCCCGAGAGGTGCATGTAGCGGTAGATGTTGCCGTCGCTGCCGTTCAGCACCGCGCCCAGCCCGCCGCCACCCATGTCCTGGAACGACACGGTGCCCGAGATCACGGCCACGAGTGGCGCGCCGTACGGGCCGGGGATGTCGACACCCTGGTGGCGGTGGCCGCTGCGGGCGTCACCCCAGGAGTCGGAGAAGCCACCGTGGGAGGGCAAGGGGCAGATGAGCCCGTTGGCGCCGGGCGAGCCGCCGAGGTTCCCCGTCGGGCCCGAGGGGGCTGCCGCAGCCGACGGGGCCGACGGGGCCGACGTCGTCGTGGCCTCCGCGGCCGCAGCCTGCTGCTCGGCGCGGCTCGCGCGTGCGGCCGCCTCGGCCGCGCGGGCCGCGGCCTCGCGCTGGCGTCGCTCCTCTTCGATACGCGCCTGCTCCTCCGCTTGCGAAAGGACTCCCTGCGCTTCGTCGTAGCGAGCCTGGTAGTCGGCGATCTCGGCGTTCACTCGCTCGAGCGCCGCCTCGGCGTCGCCACGCTTGTCCTCGAGCTCCCCGTGCTTGCGCTCGAGGTCCTCGTTGATCGCCTTCAGGTCCTCGATCTTGTCGTCGTCCTTTGCCTTCACCTGGTCGAGCAACGTCGTCTTGCGCGCGACGTCGAGGACGTCGTCGCTCCCCAGCGCGTCGGTGAAGCTCACGCTCTCGCCGACATAGGCCTCGACCGCGCGGTGGCGGGCGACGACCCGCAGGTCCTCGGCCTGGGCCTCGAGCGCGTCGAGGTCGGACTGCAGCGAGTCGATCTCGTTCTCGAGCTCGTAGTAGGCCGCGCGCGCATCGTCGATCCGTCCGGCCGCGGCGTCCAGCTCGGAGCGCGCCGCCTCGGCGGCCGCGCGGGCGTCGTCGACCGAAATGCCGTCTCGGGGTGCCGCACCGACGGGCACGGCGATGGCGAGCGCCAGGGCAACGACGAGCAGAAGCGTCGGAAGACGGCGGGAGAACACGAATCGCTCCAGATCGAAGACGGCGTGTCCGGAGGAACGTAACAACCTCGATCGCAGCGATGCAATTACTGCTCTCGTTCACAAGCTCCCACTTGTGTGGCTCGTGTGGCTGGTGTGACGTGTGAGGCGCGGATCCGGCGGGTTCTCGCGGGACTCCGTGCTCCCGAAATACCCGCGATCTTCGCGAATTCACGAACGCGCGAGCTCCGCGCCGGCGCTCAGCCCCCGCTGACGGGAGGAAGGACCGCGACCTCGTCGCCGTCGTGCACGGCGGTGGACGCACCCCGGGACGGCTCGTGGCCGTTCACCCACACCCGCGATCGGTCGAGGACCGCGACGAAGTCGGCACCGTAGCGCGTCCTCGCTTCGCCGAGGAGCTCACCGAGGGACGACGCCTCGAACCCGTCGGTGCCCGTCCCCGCGGCGTCGCGGGCTTGCGCGAAGAGACGCAGCCGCACGACCACCGGCGTTTCGCTCAGCTCGCGATCTCTGCGAGTCCGTCCTTGATCACGAGCTCGCCGTCGGGATTCCGGGTCTCGAAGCCGTAGACCACGTTCCCGTCGTGCTCGCCTCGAAGCCAGAACGTGGTCGTGATGTCCTGACCGGGCATCACGGGCTGCGAGAAGCGGACCGCGAGGCGCCGGAGTCGGGAGGGATCGCCGCCCCCGAGCTCCTGGATCGCCGCCCAGCTCGTGAACGCCATCGTGCAGAGCCCGTGGTTGATGATGCCCGGGAGCCCGACCGAGCGCGCGACCTCGTTGTCGACGTGGATCGGGTTGTGGTCACCGGATGCAGGCGCGTAGCGTTACGTCTGGTCGTCGTCGACATGTTGCGTCACCTGGGCCGTCGCCTCGCCCTGCTTGTGCTCGGCGGTGAGCCTGTGGTCGGGCGCTTCCTCGCCGCCGCTGTCGCCGTCGGTCACGCCCCGGAAGAAGGTCACGAAGTACTGGTCGACGACGAGCGCTCCGTCGGCGTCTCGCGTCTCGCAGTACGTGACCACGGTCGTGCCGGACTTCTTCACCTGCACGCCGACGACGCGCGCCCGCGAGGTCAGGACGCCGCCGGGACGGATGGGTCGATGCCAACGGATGTCCTGCTCTCCGTGCAGCACGGCGAGCATCACCTCTTCGGGCACCGAGCTCGCCAGCGCCTCGGTCAGCGTGTCCCAGACCGGAACCACCGCGAACACGGGCGGCGCGAGCTCGCCGTCGATGTGCTGGGGAGCTGGGTCGTTGGTCGCCGCCGCGTATTCCTTCGTGCGGCCGGCTTCCACCTTGAACTCGTGCTCGGGGGTCCAGGTTCCGATGCGGTCGGTTCCGATGGCCATATCGATCCTTCTTCGTCCGGGCGACGGCGGTCGCGCGTTCAGTCGGTCTGCTCTGCCCGGTGTCGGGCGTCGGTGTCGACGTTGGTCCGCGCGGTCGGCACGGCCTCGAGCCGCTTGGGATCGATCGGCTCACCCGTCACCTCGTCGAGACCGTAGGTGCCCTCGTCGATCCGGCGGAGAGCAGCCTCGATCTCGGCGAGCTCCGACTCCAGGGATTCCAGGATCGAGAGGTCCTTCTCCCGCTCGAAGGTCTCGGACGCGGTGTCGGCCGGGTGCTGGTCGTAGTCCGAGAGCTCGGAGAGCTCCTGGCCGCCCGTCTCCGTCCCGACGTCGTCTCGGACCTCGGTGATCAGGTTCTGGACACGCGCGCGCTCGGCTCGGAGCCGGCGCTCGGCCTGGTCCTGGTCGCTCCCCGCTTGCTCCATCGCAGCTACTCCATCGGCACGCGGTCGACGATGCGATCGCCCACGCGCTCGAAGATCTCGTCGAGGTCGTGTCCGGTGATGGTCATGCCGTGGTTCCGTTGTCCTACCACCGCACGCGACGGATCCGGGGATCGGCGCACGAGCTCGGCGACGGCTTGCGCGAGCTCGATCGTCCCGCACGGGTAGTTGACGTCGGTGGACTCGATGCCGTCGATCCAGCCGTGCACGTGGAGGATCGCGCCCACGTCGGGGTGCTCGCGGTAGATCATCCAGTGCTCGATCGCGTCGACCGAGACCCGGCGCGGTGTGAGATCCGGGGGAACGCTGAGCACCATCGCGCCCCGCTCGGGGTCGTGCTCGCGCACCAAGAGGATGTGCTCGCCCACACGGGTGAGCGCCGACTTGTCGACGCCGCTGGCGCTCATCCAGAACTCGTTGGTACGGATGCCGTCGTCGGCGATCCGCCGAGCCGACACGTTGCCGTACGACAGGCCGCCGATGCCGAAGAGGAGCTTCACGTGCCGCTGGTCCCGCTCGGAGAGGTAGTCGTCCATCGGGAACGGAGTCGGGAGCAGGTCGAGCGTCGCCAGCCGCTCCCCCGCGCGGCGGATCTGTTGCGTGGAAACGTCACCATCCCAGAGCTCCTCGGGGAGGTCGGGAACGAACTCGTTGGCGATCACGAGCCGGGACGAAGCGAGGGGCTCCACGCGCTCGAACGACCGCCGGAAGAGCTTGTCCTCCTCGACGCCGGGCCCGACGCCGTAGGTCCCCTGCTCTAGGGTGACGAAGCGCGCGCCGGGGCCGTCGGGACCGTCGACGACGAGGACGCAGAGGTTGGCCAGCGCCCGGACCAGCAGCGGGTAGCCGGCCCGGAGCAGGTCGTCGGGCTCGGTAGCGAGCTCGGCGATGGCCACGACGAAGGTCGCGGCGGCCTTGCGCCGGTAGGGACGCGCGGTCGCGGGATCGACGCAATGGAGGACGAGGTCGGTGTCGGGTCCGGGCTCGGGCAGCGCCTCGTATCCGGCACCGAGCAACTCGGCTCGCAGACCCTCGACGAACCAGCGTTGGCGCCCACGCGGCTCGCCCGAGATCGCGAAGCTCCGCCTGGTCGTACCGGCCGCTCGCGAGGCAAGCGCCGAGGGCTCCTTGATGGTCGCCATCCCCTCCTCCGAGCGGGCGTCGGCGAGCCCAGGATAGAAGAGGCTCGCCGAGCGGGCGAGACGGGTCCCGCCCGCTTCGAACTACGACTCCGGAAGGTCGAGCCGTCGCCGGAGCATCATGAGCGTCTCGGTCAAGAGGTCCTCGAGACGGGCCAGGCGATCCGCGGCGGAGTCGACCTCGAGGAGCCGCTGGGCGTCGAGCGGACCGACCGGAGCCAACGCGGCCGCCTGCCAGCTCGCGGCAACCGGGTCGACGGGCAGCGCCACCTCCGCCGGCGCGGAACCGCCGAGCTCGGACCAGAGTGCGATCGCCTTCCCGAGGATCCGCTCGACGCGCTCGCGCGCCGCCAAGGTGTCCGCGTCGGACCGTGGCTCGGGCCACGGCTCGACGAGGCCCCGGGGGAAGGGTGCATCGGGCAGCCACTCGACGACACGCACACGCTCGACCCCGACCGTGACGAGCGCGTACCGGCCGTCGTCCAGCTCGACGGCACGCACCATCCGGGCGCGAGTGCCGACGTCGAAGCGGGTGTCGCCGCCACCGACCTCGCTGCCGCGCTCGATGAGCACGACGCCGAAGTCGCGCTCGTCCTCGTCTCGTTCGAGGAGCCCGCGGACCAGGACGCGGTATCGCTCCTCGAAGACGTGCAGCGGGAGCACGGACCCGGGGAACAGCACCGACCCGAGCGGGAACATCGGCAGCTCGGTCACCACGAGTCGCACCCTACGGCGCGCGGCAGTCCCTCCCACCCGCGCCGTCATATCCTCGGGCTGTGGTCGATCTGAACGACGAGGTCGCCGATCGGCTCAGCACGGTCGGTCAACGCTTCACGCCCAACCGGCGCGCCGTGGTCGACGTGCTCGAGCAGGCCGAACGCCCGCTGACCATCGCCGAGATCCTCGAGGAGAGCGACGGGCTGGCCCAGAGCTCCGTGTACCGGAGCCTCGTCGTGCTCGAGCAGGCCGGCGCCGTGCGCCGGGTGGTCACCGAGCACGAGTTCGCCCGCTACGAGCTGGCCGAGGACCTTACCGACCACCATCACCATCTGGTCTGTATCCGCTGCGGCACCGTCGAGGACGTTCCCGCCAGCGAGGCCCTCGAGCGCTCCATGCACCGCGCCATCAGCGCCATCGACGAGATGACGGGCTTCCACACCCATCACCACCGCCTCGACCTCGTGGGCCTCTGCCGCCGCTGCGCCTGAGCGCAGGAGGGCGTTCCTTCCCCGCGACGCCGGCCGGCGGCGCGCCAGGAGCCGCCGGTCAGTTCCCGGACGTCGCGCCGGTCTGCGGCGCCGTGAGGGGCTGGCCCTGCGACAGCGCCTGGGCGAGCTGGAGGTACGTCTCGGAGCCTCCCTGGAGCTCTCCCGCGGTCCGCAGCGTGACGTTCCCGTCAGCGTCGAGGAAGACGAGGAAGGGGAAGCCGGACAGACCGTAGGCCTGGCCCGCGGCCGAGTCGGCGTCGTCCGCGAGCACGTCCCATTGCCAGTTCTCGCGCGCGAGCCAGGCGGAGGGCGGGTAGTTGTCCCGGTTGTCCGAGGTCGACGAGGCGACGGCCACGACCTGGACGTTGTCCGGCCAGTCGGGCGAGTTGCCCGCCTGGACGAGCTCCGGCACCTCGTTCTGGCAGTGCGGGCACCAGTGTGCGACGAAGGCGAGGATCTCCGGTCCCGACCCGCCGATCGTGACCGGCTGGCCGTCGAAGTCGACGCCCTCGACCACCGGGGCGGCCTGGCCGACCGAAGGGTCGGCGGAGCCCGACGCGAAGGGTGTGAGCGCGGCACCGTCGACGGTGACCGGCGTGCCGATCTCGCCGGCCGAGGCCTCTCGCTCCCCGTTGCCGCCCCGGGACAGGACCACGGCCAGCACGAAGGCGCCGACCACGACCAACCCCACGCCGACCCACACCCAGCGGGTCGCCGTCGACGTCCCCCGCCGCCGTGGCGGGCGGCGACTCCGGGCGATGCGCTTGTTGCTCATGTCCGTTCTCCGGTCCTGGCCGTGCGTGGTTCCCCTTCGGCACGCTCATCTTGTGCAGCGTCGGCGGGCTCGGGCGAGTTCCGCTCCCAGACGGCGTCGATCCCGAGGAGCGCCCCAATCGCGAGGAAGCCGGACAGCGCCATGTAGGCGATCGTGACGAAGCCGGCCTCGGTGAAGTACGGGACGTTGCACGGGACACCGATCGAGCATTCGACGCCCTCTCCCAGGCTCGGGTACCGCTCGATCAGGAAATGGAACGCCGACACGCCGACGCCCAGGAGCACGAACGGCAGGGCGATCAGCACGCTGCCTCGGTCTCGTCGCCACCAGCCCACTCCCAGGATCACGGCGAGCGGGTACATGAGGATCCGCTGGTACCAGCACAGCTCGCACGGCGTCAGATCGGCGAAGATCGAGTAGTAGAGGCTGCCCCACGTCGCGACCGCGGCCACCCCGAAGGCGAGGGGCAATGCCACGGGACCCGCGACCTCCACCACCCGGAGCACACCGCGGCGGACCGCGCGCGACACGAGCGCGGCCCCCGCGCCGAGCAGCGTGACCACCGCGATCGCGTTGGCGACGAACGACAGCACGACGAACAGGTCCGTCCAGGTCTGTTCCGCGGTGCTCATGACCGGGTCGAGTCTCGACGGATCCGGCGCTGGACCACCACCCGCGCCGCGACGCCACCCACCACGAGCGCCGCCGCCACGCCGATGAGGACCGTCCGCCACCAGTCGGAAGCGCCGTCCCGGGCGGAGTCCTGGACCGCGGTGTCATTCGCGTCGGCACGGGTCGTGGTGCTCGCCTCGGCGGTGGCGCCGACCAGCTCGAGGGTCGGTGCGGGGAACTCGGGCTCGGCTTCGTCGTTTGTCGGCTCCTCGACCCAGCGCACGACCTCACCGTCCTCGTAGGTCTGCGTCGCCTTGAAGACGAACTCCGACACGTCGGGCAACGGACCCAGCGTCATCACGAAGTCCACCACTTCGTCGGCACCGAGCGGGCCACCCTGCCAGATCAGCGCGCTCACGTCGGTGAATGCCTCCGATTCGGCCGCCGAGGGCTCCTCCGGCACGGGCTCGTCGCCACCGGTGTGGTCGTCGTCCTCGTGCACCGGAAGGATCGGCACTGATGATGCCTCGCTGAGCGGTTCGGCGGGGGTCTCGTCGGACGACGTCTCGGCGGTGACGACCCATCCCGGAGTCGGGGCGACCGTCACGTGGTGGATGGGCTCGGGGAAGAACAGCTGGAAGCGTTCGGTCCCGACCGACCGCTCGTTGGGAACGCGCACGGCCACCGTCGCCATCTCACCGACCCGTGCCTCTTGGCCCTCGACCGGCTCCACCGTGACGTGGGCCGCCGCGGGCGCGGCGAGCACGGCGACGAGCAGTACGGCGGCCAGGGCAGCACCGACCGATCGTCGGGTCAGGCGGCTCGAGATCAGCCTCCTCACCGGTCCATGCTCGCTCATCGGATCGGCACCTCCGTGGTCGCCGTGCCGCTCTCCACCTCGTCGAAGACCACGGTGATGGTCAGCTCCCAGTCGCCGCTGATGGGCACGTCGAGACCGAACGCGGCGTAGTGGCCGGGACCGAGGCGCCGCAGCCGCACCTCGCCGCCCGGAGCGTCCCGAGCGGACGTCGCGGTGAACGGGCCGATGTCGTGATCGGGCAAGGTGAGCTCCATCCGCATCTCGAGCACGTCCCGCTGTGTGCCTCCCGGCGTCAACGTGGTGGCGTGGAAGTCGTTGCGCCCGGCGACCGCGGGTGTGACGAAGACGTCGAAGGCCACGTTGTCCCCCTCGACGATCTCGGCGAACGCCTGCTCCTGCGCACTGCGGGCCGGTTGCACGTTCACGAGCACGGCGGTCACCGCGAAGATCGCCACCGCGAGCACCGCCTCGACGGTGACGAGCTTGCGGAGCCGCGAGGCCAGAGCGCGGTCCTCCGCGGCCAACGTGGCCGCGTCGGGAACATCCTCGGCGCGAGCCGCGCCGGGCCCGGCCGGTACGGGTGCGCCGACGAGAGCTCGCTCCCGGGCCACGTCGACCCGGTCGCGCAACGTGTTCCGGGCGACCGCGGCCACGACGAGCAGCACCCCGACGAACACCAGCTTGACGATGAGCACGGTGCCGTAGTCGGTGGAGCGCAGCGCGTCGATGGAGCCCACCTGGCGCCAGGCCTGGACCACCCCACTGGCGACGATCGCGCCCATCGCCCAGGGCGCGAGCGCCGAGAACCGCATGACGGGGGGCTCGCTCGCACTCGGTGGGAACACGGCACCGAGGACGACTGCGAGCCCTCCTGCCCACACCGCCACGCCCGCGAGGTGCACCAGGTCGGTCACCCCCGCCACGGGCACCCAGACTCCCGTGGTCGCGTGCCCCGCGAGCGAGATCGAGAACAACGTCGCGAGGCCCACGACCGCGACCGCGCCGGCCTGCGTACGGCGTCGCGCCGCATCCGGCTCGCGCTCGCGCAACACGGCGAGCGCGAGCGGCACCATGACCACGAGCAACGCAGCACGGAGAAGCGCGGCCTGGCCGAAGCGGGTGTCCACGATCCCGGACCAGACGGAAGGGTCGAGAACGTCGCGGAACGGGAGGGCCTCGGCAAACGCGCCCTGGAGCCCGATCGAGGCGATCGAGGCGACGAGCGCCACCCCCCACGCTCCGCCCAGGGTTCGCCACGCGCGTCTCGAGCCGCGGCCCTCGGTCCACACCGCGGCAAGGAAGAAGAGGCCACCGACGAACACCGTGGTCGCGAGGAAGACCGCCCACCGGTCGATGGCGAAGAGCACCCCGACGACGGCGCTGCCCCCCTCGGCTTTGAGCAACGAGGAGCTCAGCGTCTCGAGCTCCGCCGCGCTCGCGTCCGACTCCCCCACCCGGAAGCTGAACGCGCCCTGGACCGGGTGCGAGTCGTCGGAGACGACGCGCCAGGTGGCCACGTATCCACCGTCGGCGAGCGCGGGAACGTCGGCCGTCACAGTCGACTCGTCGCCGTCCACCCGACCCGGCCGTCCGAGCTGGATGCGGTTCCCTTCCTCGTCGAAGAGCCGCACACCGCCGAGTTCGGCGTCGACGGGCTCGTCGAAACGCAGCGCGATCTCCGCGGGCGACTCGTCGAGCCGGGTCTCCGGCGCGGGGTCCGACCCCTCCAGGATCGCGTGCGCGCCCGCGGGGCCGGCCGAGAGGAAGACCGCCGCCGCGACGATCGCGGCCGCCGCGAACGCCCGCCGCACCGCTATCGGGACACGGCGAGGCCGGCCGGTCTCGAGCGGGTGAGCAGCCACACCAACACGAGCCCGATCAGCTCCGGCGCGTGGTCGGAGAGCTCGGTCAGCACCGACTGGACGCCGCGGAGCGCGTCGACGGTGGACGTGGTCACCACCGCCGCGACCAGCACCACGATCACGGGCAACAGCCCGTGCGCCGTCCCCGGTCGCCACGCGACGTAGGCGAACCCGCCGGCGACCGCGAGCGCGAACGCGCCGACGTGGTGGGCATCGTGCGGGCTCAGACCCGGCACCGCCCCCAGCAGCGCGGGCAGGGCGATCGAGAGCTGGAGGATCGCCACGAGCCCCAGGCACCACCGCAGCGAACGCTCGCGTCCCACGGGTGCGGGCTCGAGCGCGAGGCGGTCCGTGATCTCACGGCTGAGGTCCGGGACCTCTGCCGGTGCCACCCGGACTCTGCGATTCAGACTCAGGGCCCGCTCCTCGTACTCGCGGCACCCGGCGCACCCCGCGACGTGGTGGTCGAGCTCCACGGACGAGAGGCCCGTCACCTCACCGTCGATCCGGGCAGAGAGTGTTTCCCGCCAGCGCGTGCAATCCATGGCTCTCATCATCGTTCGCTCCCGATCATGGCGGCGCTCAGCCGTGCACGACGATCTCTACCTGGCCGCTCGCGTGCAGCGTGCAGTGGCCCTGGAACGACCCCGCGGCGTCGAAACGCTGCCGCAGGGTCTGACCGGCGTCCACGACGTACGGACCGACGGTGTGGACCTGGTCGTCCCGGTTCTCGATCACGAGCAAGTCGCCGCCGTTCGCTTCGAAGTGCTCGGGGAAGAAGGAGACGGTGGGAGGACGATGTCACCCACCTCCGGCGCGGGTTCGCGAACCGCCCCCGACAACTGTCGGTCCGCGAGTGCACCATCGCTTCCGCATGCCGCGAAGAGAAAGGGCAGCGCCGCGAGGGCCCCGAAGGCGCGAACGAACGCGAGCAGCTGCTCCCGGATCACACGGGGGTAGTCGCTCGGGGGGACGCAGAAGTTCCCGACCCGGTGCCCGGTGACCCACGCGCCCCCGGTACGGTCGAACCGGCCATGGACGAGCTCACGCAGCGCCTGCTCGAGGCCCGAGACGGCGACCGGGCCTCCCTCACGCGCGCGATCCGAGCCGCCCAACCCGAGGTCTGGCGTCTGTGTGCGTCGCTGGTGGGTCGCGAGCACGCCGACGACTTGGCCCAGGAAACCTTCCTGCGCGCATACCGCTCGCTTCCCCGATTTCGGGGGGAATCGTCAGGGCGCACGTGGCTGCTCTCGATCGCCCGCAGGGTGTGCGCCGACGACCTCCGTGCCCACCGACGACGCGAGCGCCGGGATGCTCGCCTCGGCACTCCTCGTGTCGAGCCCGACCACGCGGGCGCGACCGCGGTCTCCGCGCTGCTGGACACGCTCGACGAGGAGCAGCGAGAAGCGTTCGCCCTCACGCAGGTGATCGGCTGCTCGTATGCCGAGGCGGCGGCGATCTGCGCGGTCCCGGTCGGAACCATTCGCTCCCGCGTCGCGCGCGCCCGCACCGCATTGGTCGCGGCGGCGCGTCGAGCCGCGGCGGAGTAGATCGCGTCCATGCGATCCATGCGCGCCGCCCGCGTCGTCGCCGCCGCTTTGCTCGTCGGCGGCCTCACCATCGTGCTCACGGCCCAGCCTGCGGCCGCGCACGGAGTCGGCGGCGTCGATCCCAGCAACTACGAGACCCGCATCAACGGGATCGATCCCACCGTCCCGGGAGTGACGGTTCGCGCGGTCGACCTCGGCGACCGCCTGGAGCTCCGCAACACGTCCGACGTCGACGTGATCGTGCTCGGCTACGAGGACGAGCCCTACCTGCGGATCGGGCCCGACGGAGTGTTCGAGAACGCCAACTCCCCCGCGGTCTTCCTCAACCGTGACCGTTACACGACCGAGAGCGCGCCGCCCGAGTACGACGCGTCCGCGCCCGTGGAATGGCACCGCGTCTCGAAGGGCGACACCGCCATCTGGCACGACCACCGCGCGCATTGGATGCAGCGCAACGATCCGCCACAGGTTCGGGACGAGCCCGGCCGCACGCACGTCGTCATCGACGACTTCCAGGTCTCACTCGAGGTCGAAGGAGAGGCGGTCGTCGTGCACGGCGACGTCCTGTGGGTCCCGGGCCCGTCGGGTGTGCCGTGGTTCCTCCTCGCGCTCGGGCTGGCGGCGGTGGTGGTGGTCGCGTCACGCACACGCATCTGGCGATGGGTCCTCGTCGGAGCGCTCGTGCTCCTCGTCACGTCGGAGCTCGCGCACGTGATCGGCCTCTGGGGGGGAACGACGGGCGACCTGGGCACGAAGGCCGGCGCGAGCGCGTATTCCGCCGCCGGGATCGTGGTCGGGGTCGTGGCACTCGTCTGGCTCGTCGTTCGCCGCGACCCGTACGACGCGACCCCCGCGGTCCTCGTCGCGGCGATCGTCCTCACCGTCGCGGGCGGACTCTCCGACCTCTCGACGCTCTGGTCCTCGCAGCTGCCGACAACGCTCCCAGACCAGCTCGCCCGACTCGGTGTGGCGACCACGCTCGGGGTGGGCGCCGGCGCGGTCGTGGCCGCCGCCATGCGCCTCCGCGCTCCCCGGCGCACCGACCGGCCCGGACCCGTCGCCCCGTCGCGGCCCGCGCGCCTGGTCGACTCCTAGCCTCGCGGCCGGCGTCACTGCCGTCGCACTGCGTCGCGCCGTTCCGGACCCCGGCGGCCGCGCACGAGCGTTTCGCCGCATCGGCCCCACGGGCGTTGCATGATGGTCGGGTGACGCACTCGCACCCACCGCCGGTGAGCGCGACCGGGCGCCACGTTCGCCCCTTGGTCCTCGCGCTCGCGATCACGGTTGCGTTCCTGGTCGTGGAGGTCACGGTCTCGATCCTGTCCGGATCGCTGGCCCTGCTCTCCGATGCCGGCCACATGCTCACCGACGTCATCGGGCTGGTCATGGCCCTGGCCGCAGCTCGTCTCGCGACGCGAAGCGGCGCCGCCCACCGCACGTTCGGCCTCTACCGCGTCGAGGTCCTCGCCGCGCTCGCGAACGCGCTCCTCCTCTTCGGGGTCGCGGGCTACGTGCTCGTCGAGGCGATCCATCGCCTCGACGACCCCACGGACGTGGACGGCACACCGGTGTTGGTGGTAGCGGTGCTTGGCCTCCTCGCCAACCTCGCCGCCGCCGGGTTGCTGCGGCGCGGAGCGGAAGAGAGCCTCAACGTCCGTGGTGCGTACCTCGAGGTGCTCGCCGACGCGCTCGGGTCGCTCGGGGCGATCGTCGCCGGCGTCGTGCTGTTGACCACGGGATGGCCCTACGTCGACCCGATCGTCGGCCTGGCGATCGCGGCCTTCGTGGTCCCCCGCACCTGGTCCCTCGCCGGACAAGCGATCCGGATCCTCGTCCAGGCCGCTCCGCCCGGCCTCGACCTCGACGCGCTCACCGCCGAACTGGATGGCATCTCGGGCGTGGTGGACGTCCACGACGTCCACGTCTGGACACTCACGTCCGACATGGAGGTCGCGACCGCGCATCTCATGATCGAGGGCGCTGTCGATGCGCACCGCGTGCTCGACCGAGCCCGGGAGCTGCTCGCGCGCGACTTCGGCATCGAGCACGGAACGTTCCAGGTCGAGCCCGACACCCACGAGGGTTGCCAGGAACACGGGTGGTGATCAGTGCAGCCGCGGGGTCTCGGGCCCCGGGGATCTCGCCAGTGCCCGGACGAGATCGCGACCGGCGAGCACCACGAAGAACTCGGCGACCGAGCACGCGGCCATCGACGCCCCCGCGGCGACGTCGAGGTACCAGCTGAGGAGCAGACCCGCGACCACGGCGAGCGCACCGAACCCGGCTGCCACCACCATCAGGAGCGGGACGCGTCGGACGACGAGCGACGCGGTGGCCGGAGGCGCGACGAGGAGACCGAACACGAGGAGCG
>CAYRHS010000013.1:0-30547 GCA_964424125.1 uncultured Burkholderiales bacterium | reverse complement strand
GCGATGAAGAACCGATGAAGCGCTTGTCAGATCCCGATGCCCGATTCGCGGGGCGAGACTCAAGTGCTGATCCAGCCAAAGTCTGCCCCGCACCTCCCCGTACCTCGCTACGCAATCGAGAGTTGCCGAACAACGGCGCGGGACCGATCGGCCTACGAGACCTGTCTGAGCGATCGGATGTACCGGACGAGCTCGTCCACGTCGACTGCCTTCCAGCAGTCGTTCCAGATCTCGTAGTCATCGTGGTGCTCGAAGAAGAAGTCGAGCACGTCGTCGTGCAGGGGGCTCTCGACGGCCTCGCGGAGCTGCGCGTCCGTCGGTTCGGGCGACGACGCGTAGTCGTCCGCCGCGTCCCTGAGCCCAGGCACCGGCGGGTAACCGCTTTCGGTGCCGAGGTCTCCGAAGAGCGCAGCGCCCGTCATGGCAGTCGAGTCGACGTCGTCATCCCCGGCGTGGGCCTCGGCGATCATGTCGAGCATCCGGGCACGCGCGGTCTGAAGACCGCCTACCAGGACTGCTGCGCTGCCATTTGTTCCCTCGCCGCGCGGTGCTGGGAGCACGGTTCACGCATACCGGTGAATACCACCGAAGGCACACCGAGGAGGCCGCTCGCGCTCCCGCCGGGACGTGCGGCTTCCCCTGTCGGGCTGCGGGGATTTGAACCCCGGACCTTTGGTCCCCCAGACCAACGCGCTAACCAAGCTGCGCCACAGCCCGTCGGCGCCGGAGCGCCGGAACGAGCTTAGACGTCGACCCCCCGCGACCGGCCGGTCAGGCGACGGCGCTCCAGAGCCACTCGATCCCCTGCCAGAACCGGAACCCGAGGTAGACGGCGAGCGCGGCGAGCAGCAGCCACAGGTGCCACGGCAACGCCACCCGTTCGTCGGTGTCGGCCTCGTCGGAGGCGTCGACGCGAAGCGGGGACTCGACCGGGTTCCCGCAGCGGGGACAGGTGCCGTCGGCGCGGACCGTCGGTACGGAGAGGTAGCGGTCGCAGTCGGCGCACCAGGGCACGATCGCAGTCTCGCGCCCGGGTCACACCGGGGGGACGCCGTGGCGACGGTCGAAGACCTCCCGCCGCTTCCCCGAAGCCAGGTCCAGGCGGCGCGCCAGCTCCGTTCGCAGCTCCTCGGGCAGCACGACCTCGTCGACCACGAGCTCGGCCGCGAGGTGGGTCAGGTCGACGTCGGCCTCGTACTCGGCCCGCCGATCGGCGACGAAGCGGGCCCGCTCCTCGGGCTCG
The DNA here is from genome assembly GCA_964424125.1 of uncultured Burkholderiales bacterium. Lineage (GTDB taxonomy): Bacteria > Actinomycetota > Acidimicrobiia > IMCC26256 > JAOSJL01 > CAYRHS01. The sequence goes on along the minus strand of CAYRHS010000013.1, from coordinate 29,304 downwards.
TCGATCTCGTGGATCTTGTTGTAGAAGACCGCATTCACCGCCGGGTCGGGGCCCATCACCGCGATCCGGGCCGTCGGCAGCGCGAGCGTGGCGTCGGGGTCGAACGCAGGGCCGGACATCGCGTAGAGCCCAGCGCCGTAGGCCTTGCGCACGATCACCGAGATCTTCGGGACCGTCGCCTCCGTCACCGCGGTGATCATCTTCGCGCCGTGGCGGATGATCCCCCGACGCTCGACGTCGGAGCCGATCATGAACCCTGGGACGTCGGCGAGGAAGACGAGGGGGACGTTGAACGCGTCGCAGAGCCAGATGAAGCGCGCCGCCTTGTCCGCCGAGTCGACGAAGAGGACGCCGCCCAGGTGCTTCGGGTTGCTCCCCACGATGCCGACGGTGCGACCGTCGATGCGACCGAAGCCGACGATCAGCTCCCGGGCGAAGAGCGGCTTCAGCTCGAAGAACGAGTCCGCGTCGACCAACGCGTCGACGACCTCGTGCATGTCGTAGGCCCGGCGCTCCTCCTCGGGGACGACGTCGCCGATCGCGGAGGACGGCCGCGCGGGGGCCACGGCTTCGATCACGGGCGGGTCCTCCCGCCAGTTGCGCGGCAGGTACGAGAGGTACCGGCGGGCGGCGTCGATCGCTTCGGCGTCGTCGGCGACGAGGTTGTCACCGCACCCGCTGACGGTGGCGTGCATCCGGGCGCCGCCCATCTCCTCGAGGGTCGTCTGCTCCCCCACGACGACCTCGGCCATCCGGGGTGAGCCGAGGTACATCGAGGCGTTGCCCTCGACCATGAACACGACGTCGCAGAAGGCGGGGATGTAGGCACCACCAGCGGCCGACGGCCCGAAGAGGCAGCAGACCTGCGGCACCTTGCCCGACAGCCGGACCTGATTGGCGAAGATGCGCCCCGCCCCGCGCCGGCCGGGGAAGAGCTCGACCTGGTCGGTGATGCGGGCGCCGGCCGAGTCGACGAGGTAGACGGCCGGCAGCTCGTGGCGGAGCGCCGTCTCCGTGAGGCGCACCATCTTCTCGACGGTCCTGGCTCCCCACGAGCCCGCCTTCACCGTCGGGTCGTTGGCCAGCACGCAGACGGGCCGCCCATCGATGCGTCCCGTCCCCGTGACCACGCCATCGGCGGGCAGGTCGCCCGCGAGCGCGTTGGCGAGCAGCGCGTCCTCGGCGAACGAGTCCGGATCGAGGAGCCGGGCGAGGCGGTCGCGCACGAACTCCTTCCCCTGGCGGGCGAGCTTCTCCGCGCCCCCACCAGCGAGGTTGCCCGCCCGGGCCCGTTCGATCGCCGCTCCGAGGTCGTGGTCACTCACCGCCGGCTGCTCCTCGCACGCGCACGCGCACCTTGATGGGGGTCGGACCGAGGTCGAGCGCTTCCCGCAGGCGCCGCTCGAGGTAGCGAAGATAGGTCGCGGGCAACCGGCGGGTGGCAAAGAGCGTGAACGTCGGCGGGTCGCTGGCCCCCTGTGTGGCGTAGAGGACCCGAGGCCGGTGCCTTCCGTCGGCGGGCGCAGGATGGCGAGCCTGCGCCTCGCGCAGCACACGGTTGAGCTGAGCGGTCGGAACACGACTCCGGTACGCGGTCTCGGCCTCCCGCAATGCCGGGAGGAGCAGGCGGACGTTGTGGCCGGTCAGCCCGGAGACCCGCAGCACTGGCGCGTAGCCCAGAAACCCGAGTCGGTCGCCGACGTCGGTGAACACGGCCTCGCGGCGCTCGGCGTCGACCGCGTCCCACTTGTTGAGGACCACGACCACGGCGGTGCCCGCGGCATCGACCCGCTCGGCGAGTCGTTGGTCCTGGTGCGCGACCCCCTCGGCCGCGTCGACGACCAACAACGCGGCGTCGGCCCGGTCGATGGCCTCGAGGGTACGCAGCACGCTGTGGTGCTCGGTCCCCGGCTCGACCCGGGCGCGGCGGCGCATGCCCGCGGTGTCGATGAAGCGGATCGGCCCGTCCTCGGTCTCCACGACGGTGTCGATCGCGTCGCGCGTCGTGCCCGGCTCGTCGTGAACGATCGTGCGCTCGGCACCGACGAGGCGGTTGAACAGCGTGGACTTCCCCACGTTGGGCCGGCCGACGACTGCCACCCGGAGTTCACGGTGGTCCTCAGCGCCCTCGCGCGCCGCCTCCGGTCGGACCCCCTGCTCGGGCTCCGTTGGGAGCGCGGCCACCACCGCGTCGAGGAGCTCGCCGCTGCCCCGCCCGTGGAGCGCGGAGACGGGCACCGCCTCGCCGAGCCCCAACCGGGCGAAGGGCCAGAGCTCGAGCTCGCGCCGTTCGTCGTCCACCTTGTTGGCGGCCGCCACGACCGGCACGTCCGCGGCCCGCAGCACGCCGGCGACGGCTTCGTCCTCGTCGGTCACGCCGACGGTCACGTCCACGACGAAGACCACCACGTCGGCGGCTCCGATCGCCGCTTCCGCCTGGCGCGTGACCTCGGACACGAGTGCTCGCTCGTCGGTCTGCGTCTTGGTCGGCTCCACCCATCCGCCCGTGTCCACGATCTGGAAGGAACGGCCGGTCCACTCGGCGTCCAACTCCCGGCGGTCCCGCGTGACGCCGGAGCGCTCCTCGACCACCGCCGCCCGGCGGCCGACGATGCGGTTGACGAGGGTCGACTTGCCCACGTTGGGGCGACCGACGATCGCGACGACCGGGGCGGACATCAGGCCGCGGCGAGCTCGCCGCGCAGCGCCCGGACGAGCGAGGTCCCGTCGGTCGGGACGAGCTCAGCGGCGCGGCCGAGATCGGCCAGCGTGAGCCCGTCGAGGAACCGGCCCTCGGAGAGGAGGACGTCGGGCAGGAGCACGCGGTCGCCGGCCGGAACGCGCTCGATGGCCCGGCGGACGTCTTCGCCGGTGAGCAGCCCGGTCACGCCGATGTTGCCTCCGAAGAAGCGGTTCTCGACCGGCAACAGTCGCAGCGGCGCTGGCGAGGGTGCCCGGAGCGGCTCGAGCAACGGCTCGAGCGCGGCGGCGCCGTAGGTACCGGTCACCACCCAGGTGGGCCGCGCCGGTCCCGGCGCGGGACCGATCGTCACCGGTGTCGACTCCTCGGCGCGTCTCGCGCGGTAGCCGGCCGCGGGGGCGGCCTCGACCCGGCCGAAGCCGCAGGGAACCGGCCCGGACGGAGCACCCTCGTCCACCCAGGCGAAGAACCCTGGGCGCGGCCCCCGGCCGCTCACCGGGCGACCGGCCAGCGCGGCCTCCACCTCGTCGCGAAAGGCACGGACGATCCCGATCCCGTTCTCGTGCTGCGGGAACTCCTCGTACTCCGGGGCGGACGGGAACTCGCGCCCGGCCATGAGGTAATACTCGTCGGCGGCGAAGACCAGACGGCGGCCGAGTGTGGCGAGGAAGCGGCGCTGCCAGCGCGTGACGGTGTCGAGCACCGTCGTGGCCTCCTCGACCCGGTGCGGGCGGAGCTCGGCCTCGCAGTTGTGGGCGCTGACGCCGAGCGGGACCACGCCCACGGTGGCCAGCTCCGGGAAGCGATCGAACACGCCCAGCATCGTCTCCTCCAGCGCCTCGCCGTCGTTGATCCCCGGGCAGACCACGACCTGGCCGTGGACCTCGATACCGGCACCGAGGAGGAGCTCGAGCCAGCGCAGGCTGGTCGCGCCCCGCCGGTTGCGCAGCAGCCGGGCCCGGAGGTCCGGATCGGTCGCGTGGATGCTCACGTAGAGGGGCGACAGACGCTCGGACACGACGCGCTCGAGGTCGGCTTCGGTGAAGCGGGTCAGGGTCGTGAAGTTCCCGTAGAGGAAGGAGAGGCGGTAGTCGTCGTCCTTCACGTACAGGCTGGGGCGCATCCCGGCAGGGAGCTGGTAGATGAAGCAGAACGGGCAGTGGTTGTCACAGGTCCGGACCCGGTCGAAGACCGCGCTGTCGAGCTGCACGCCCAGCGGCGCTCCCGCACGCTTGTGCACTGTGAGCTCGCGTTCGAGCCCGCCCCGTCGGACCTCCAGCCGCACGACGGGCTCGTCGGCCTGCAGTTGGTAGGCGATCACGTCCCGCAGGGGCTCGCCTTCGACCGCGACGAGCTCGTCGCCGGGAAGGAGACCGGACTGCGCGGCCGGCGAGCCCGGGGTGACCGCCACGACCCGAGCCGTGGACATGGCCCCGAGTCTACGCAGCCCCGCCCGCCGGCCCGGCCCCGTGGCTGTGTTCCCGGGGACGGCCGGTAGCCTCGAACGCGTGTCCACCGACCTCGGGGTTCGACGCGTGCTGCTCGCACAGCCTCGGGGCTTCTGCGCGGGTGTCGAGATGGCGATCAAGGCCCTCGCGTGGCTCGTGCGGATCTTCGAGCCGCCCGTGTACTGCTACCACGAGATCGTCCACAACCAGCTCGTGGTCGATCGCTTCCGGAGCCTCGGCGTGGTCTTCGTCGACGACATCGCGGACGTTCCGTCCGGTGCGGTCCTCATGCTCTCCGCCCACGGCTCCGCGCCCGAAGTCGTGGAGGCGGCGCGTCAGGAGGGCCGTTTCGTCGTCAACGCCGTGTGCCCGCTGGTGACGAAGGTCCACCACGAGGCGCGTACCCGGGCCCGGAAGGGCTCCACGATCCTCTACGTCGGCCACGCGGGCCACGACGAGGCCGTCGGGACCCTCGCGGTGGCGCCCGACCGGATCCAGCTGGTCGAGGACGAAGCCGATCTGCCTTCGGCCTTCGCGGCCGTCGAGGACCCCGAACGCGTCGCGCTCCTCGCGCAGACGACCCTGTCGCTCTCGGATTGGGAAGGCGTGCTCGAGCGGAGCCGGGAGGAGTTCCCGGAGCTGTGGACCGCGTCGCGCAACGACCTGTGCTTCGCGACGACGAACCGCCAGCGAGCCTTGCGGGCGATCGCCGGACGGGCCGACGCCGTGGTGGTGATCGGCAGCGCGAACTCCTCCAACACGCTCGCGCTCGAAAAGGTGGCCCGGGACGCCGGATGCGACCTCGTGATGCGCGTCGACGGGCCCGACGAGCTCGACCGGACACGGCTCGCCGGACGGAGGGTCGTGGGCGTCACCGCCGGCGCGAGTGCACCCGAGGAGCTGGTCGACGCCGTGATCGACTTCCTGGCGCCCAACGACGGCGTCGAGGTCGTGCACGTGACCGAAGAGGACGAGTACTTCCCGCCTCCGCGCGAGCTCCGGGATCTGCTCCCCGCGCTGGACCTGGGCGCCGCGCTCCTGACCGGTGGCGCCCCGGAGATCGCGGCGGGCCGAGCCGGGCCGTTCACCGCCGACCGTGACGCCGACGCGTCGCGCACGCTCACGACGCTTCCTCGCTGAGCCGTGCTCCCCATCACGCTCGACAACGTCCGGCTGTTCGTGCACATCGGCGCGGCCATGGTCTGGATCGGCGGGCAGTTCACCGTCGCCGTCCTCGTGCCGGTCCTGCGGCCGTCCGGTAACGACACCGTCGTCGCGGCAGCCCGTCGCTTCGCCTGGATCGCGTGGCCCGCGTACGCCGTCCTGTTGGTGAGCGGCGCCTGGAACCTCATCGCGGTCGATCTCGAGGTGCAGAGCAACGCCTGGCTCTCGACGCTGTCGGTGAAGCTCGCGCTCGTGGTCGTCTCGGGCGTGGCGGCCGGTGCCCATTCGCTGCTCGGGGCCCGGGCCCGCACGCTTGCGGACGATGCAGCCGCCCGGCGCCTCCGTGCCATCGGGGGGATGCTCGCCGCGCTCGGCCTCGCCGCCGCGGTCGGCGCCGCCTTCTTCGGCGTGCAGATCGCCTAGGCGCCCGCGAGGCGATTCGCCGCGTCGAACACCGCTTGGAGCTCCACGCGGAGTCGGGCGCTCGTTTCCGTCGTCTCGCTGCGCTTCACCGGACCGGTGGCGCTGCGGCCCGGGATCGGCTCGCCGACGACGATCGCGACCCGGGAGAAGCTGGGCACCCAGCTGCCTCCGGGCAGGATCTCCTCGCTGCCCCCGATCCCGATCGGCACGATCGGCGCCCGGGCACGCAGCGCCAGGTACGCGGCGCCGTGACGCAGCTCGGTGATGGTCGGCCCGTTCTGGCGCGTTCCCTCGGGATAGACGACGAGCACCTCCCCGTCCGCCAGGACCTCGGCGCCGGCGCGCAGGGCGGCACGATCGGCGGCGCTGCGGTCGACGGGGAAGGCACCGAGGGCGCGGATGAGACGACCCAGGACCGGGATCCGGAAGAGCTCGACCTTTGCCATGAACCGCAGGCGGCGGCGCGTCACGACGCTGAGCACGAAGATGTCCATCAACGACCGGTGCGAGGGCGCGAGCACGCACGCGCCTTCGCGTGGCACACGGTCTGCGCCGGCCACGCGCACCCGGAACAGGACGCGGCACAGCGCGGCGACGACGACGCGGACGAACGGGTAGAGGATCATCTCGGCGATTCGGAGTCTGCCCGCTCGTGCCAGCTCGCCACGACCTCCGCCACGACCTCGTCGGGCTTGCGCCCGGTCGTGTCCAGCACGAGCGCGTCTCCGGCGCAGGTCAACGGCGAGACGGCTCTGCTCGCGTCCCAACGATCGCGCTCCGCCATCCGGCGTTGCTCCTCGGCAACCGTCCCCTCCCGGTCGGCGACGGCCTCGTCGTGGCGCCGCCGGCGGGCACGCTCCTCCTCGTGCGCGGTGAGGAACACCTTCACGGTGGCGTTCGGGAAGACCACCGTGCCGATGTCCCGGCCCTCGACGATCCCGGCGCCATTCGCCCGCAGCCATTCGCGCTGCCGCGCTACCAGCTCGCGTCGCACCGCGGGGTGAGCAGCGACCCTCGACACCGCGTCGGTGACGGGCCGGCTCCGGATCGCGGCGGCGACGTCGCGACCGTCCACGGTCACCCGCCCGCCGTCGGCCTCGATGATGCAGGTCCGTGCGATCCTCGCCAGCGCGGTCTCGTCCCCGAGATCCACGGCGCGCTCGAGCGCCGCCAGCGTCACCGCCCGGTACATCGCGCCGGTGTCGAGCACCGGCAGCGCGAGGGCCGCTCCGACACCCCGCGCCACGGTGGACTTGCCCGACCCCGCGGGACCGTCGATGGCCACGACCGGCTCGCGCTCGGTCATCGGGTGTCCGTCAGCGCGGCGAGAGCATCAGAGAACGCCGGGTAGGAGCTCGCCACCGCCTTCCAGCCCCGCACCCGCGAGTCGCCGTCGCAGGCCACCGCCGCGACCGCGGCAGCCATGGCCACACGGTGGTCGCCGTGGCTCTTGAAGGTCCCCGGTCGCGGCCGCCCCCCCTCGATGGCGAGACCGTCGGCACGTTGTGCGACCCCGACACCGAGCTCGGCCACTTCTTCCCCCACCGTGCCGACACGGTCACTCTCCTTGTGACGCAACTCCGTCGCGTCGCGGATCTCGGAGCGACCCTCGGCGAACGCGGCCGCGACCGCGAGCACGGGGAGCTCGTCGATGAGCCTGGGGATCTCGTCGCCCGAGATCGTGGTGGCACGGAGTCTGCCTCCTCTCACCGCCAGGTCGGCCACGGGCTCACCGAGACGCTCCTCGCGGGGGTGGAGCTCGAGGTCGGCTCCCATCCTGCGGAGCACGTCCACGAAGCCGAGCCGGGTGGGATTGGCCGCCATGCCCTCGAGGACCACGTCACTACCCGGGACCAGCGCCGCGGCGACGGCGAAGAACGCCACGGACGACGGGTCGCCCGGGACCTCGAGCTCGAACGCGCGCGGGTTTCCCGCCCGGACGCGGACCGTTCTCTCTTCGCGCTCCACCGGGACCCCCAGGGCGGGGAGCATCCGCTCGGTGTGATCGCGGCTGTGAGCCGGTTCCTCGACCTCCGTCACGCCGTCGGCCTGGAGGCCGGCCAGCACGACCGCGGACTTGACCTGCGCGCTTGCGACCGGGAGCTCGATCCGCCGACCGACGAGGCTCCCGCCCCGGATCACGAGCGGTGCGAGCGCGCCGTCACGACGAGCATCGACCGAGGCGCCGAGGGCGCGGAGCGGCCGGACGATGCGATCCATCGGCCGGGAACGCAACGAAGCATCGCCGGTCAGCACGGTAAGGAAGTCGCGCCCGGCCACCAGGCCCGCGAGCAGACGGATCGTGGTTCCCGAGTTGCCGCAGTCGATCATGTCCTCGGGCTCGCGCAGTCGTGCCGTCCCGGGCCCGATGACCATGGCCTCGAGGCCGTCGCGGCGGATCCGCGCCCCGAGGGCCGCCAACGCCGCGGCCGTTCGGCCCACGTCCTCACCCGGGCCGAGGTTCCGGATGTGGCTCGCGCCCTCGGCCATGGCCGCGAAGAGCAACGCCCGGTGCGAGATCGACTTGTCCCCCGGAGCCCGGAGGCGACCGCGGAGCGGCGTGCCGCCCCGCACGACGAGCTCGTCGCGTTCCCGGTCGACGCGGATGCTCATTCGATCGCGTGGATCGAAGGGTGGTAGCCGGCTGTCGCCAGCTCGTCCTCGAGGCGGGGCGCACCCGATGCCGGGACCGTCAGCACGAGCACGCCGCCCCCTCCTTCGGCCGAGTGCGCGATCTCGACGTCGGCGATGTTCACGTCGAGCGCGCCCGCGCGGGTGGTGACGTCGGCCAGCACCCGGGGACGGTCGGCCACCGGGACCCGCAGCTCGACCAGCTCCTCCCCCGCGGGCCTCCCCACAGGCAGGTTCCGTCGTGCCGCCCGGGCGCGCGCGAGGAACGACAGGAGCTCGGGCCGGTCGCCGTCGGCGACGAGACTCCGGATCTCGGTCAGCGCGACGAGGTATTCGTCGAGCGCGGCGACGATCGCGTCCCGGTTGGCGACGCAGATGTCGGGCCAGATGTCGGGTTGCCCGGACGCGATCCGCGTCATGTCCCGAAACCCGCCCGCGGCCAGCCTGAGCAACGTGGAGTGCTCTGCGCCGCGCGTCGCGGCCAGGTCCATCAACGTGGAAGCCGCGAGCTGCGGCACGTGGCTGACCACCGCCACGAGCGAGTCGTGGTCGTCGGGATCGAGGGCGAGCATCTCGGCGCCGAGCAGGCCCAGGAGCCGGCGCACGGTCCCGAGCGCAGCGGGGTCGGTGGACGCCGTCGGGGTCACGACCCAGGTGGAACCCTCGAAGAGGGTCGCCTCGGCTCCCTCCACGCCCTCCTGTTCCGAACCCGCCATCGGGTGCCCGCCCACGAACGACGCGGCCCGCTCCGGACGCTCACGCTCCAGGGCGCGAACCACCGGACCCTTCACCGACCCGACGTCGGTCACCACAGGTGCGCCGGCGTCGAGCAGGGTGGCAGCGATCTCGGCCACCCGGCTCACCGGGGCCGCGATCACGACGACGTCGGCGTCCGCGCATTCGCTCGGCATCTCCGCGAGCCGATCGACTGCGCCAAGCTCCTTGGCACGTTCGGCGTGTGCACGCTCGACGTCGAAGGCGACGACCTCGACGTCCCGCTCGCGCAACGCCAGACCGATGGAACCTCCGATCAGGCCGGTACCGACCACGCCCACACGGTGCACCGCCTACTCCGGAAGATCGTCGCGCAGCGCCCGGGCACCGTCGAGGTACACGTGGTGCAGCTGGCTACGCGCGCGAGCCGTGTAGCAGTGCATCAGGACCCTCACGCAGCGGCTCATGCCACCCTCGACCGAGAGCTCGCGTGCGCAGAGCAGCGGGACGTCGCCGAGGCCGATCGCCCGTGCCGCCGCGGCCGGGAACTCGGCCGTCAGGTCGTCGGTGGCGGTGAAGATGACGCTGACGACGTCGTCGTGGTCGACCTCGTTGCGCGCCAACATCTCCTTGACGAGGCGCCGTGTCTTGGCGTCGATCTCGGTCTTCGTGTTCTCCTCACACGTGATCGCGCCGCGCAGAGCCAGCAATCGCACGAGCAACGAGCCTACCCGTCACGTCGCGTCCGACCCTCGCTGGTTTCCACGCATCGCTGCGCCCGAGAGCGCGCGGACCTCGCGGAGTCGAAGCCTCCGCCATGCGCCCGGCGCGAGCGACGGATCGGCGATCGGCCCGATCCGCTTCCGCACGAGGCGCCGGACCGGGTGACCCACGGCGGCGCACATCCTGCGCACCTGTCGGTTCCGGCCTTCGTGCAGCGTGAGCTCGATCGCGGCGCGCGGCGGTCGGGCCTGCACGACGTGCACACGTGCCGGGGCAGTGAGCCCGTCGTCGAGCTGGACCCCGGTGCGGAGCCATCGCAACGCCGATTCCGCCGGGACCCCCTCCACCTCGGCGAGGTAGGTCTTGTCGACACCGTGGCTCGGGTGCGCGATCCGTTGGGCCCAGTCGCCGTCGTTGGTCATCAGCAAGAGCCCCTCCGTCTCGACGTCGAGGCGACCGACGGGGAACACGCGGGGGGTGTCGGGAACGAGCTCCACGACCGTCGGCCGGCCCTGGGGATCGTCCGCGGTCGTGACCACGCCCGCGGGCTTGTTGAGCAGGTAGTACACGAGATCGACGCGAGTCGGGACCGGGATGCCGTCGACCGCGACGTGGTCGCGCTCGGGATCGACCCGGCGGCCGAGTCCCACGACCTCCCCGTTGACTGTCACGCGTCCCGCGGCGACGAGCTCGTCACAGGCTCGACGCGAAGCCACTCCCGCGCGGGCGAGGACCTTCTGGACGCGTTCCCCCGAGGGCTCGCTCACCCCGCCGGCGGGTCCTCGTCGAACGCAGTCTCGACGTTCTCCGGGACCTCGTCGGGCGCGCGCAGGCCTCGCTCGAGCGCTTCCATGACGTCGGGCGGGGGGACGAAGTCCCCGAGCGCGGGCAGGTCGTCCAGCGAGGCGAGGCCGAGCCGTTCCAAGAAGAGCGGGGTGGTGCCGTAGAGCGCCGGGGTCCCCGGTCCCGGATCGTGGCCGACTTCCTCGACGTAGCCGCGGGTGAGCAGGGTCCGCACCACGCCGTCGACGTTGACACCGCGGATCGACGAGATCTGGGCGCGCGAGATCGGCTGCTTGTAGGCGACGATCGCGAGGGTCTCGAGAGCGGCGTTCGACAGGCGTGCGTGCTGGCCTTCCAGCACGAAGCGCTCGACATACTCGGCGAGATCCGGATGCGTCTGGAAGCGGTAGCCACCGGCCACCGACGCCAGCACGAAACCCCGGCCGTCTCGCTCGTACTCCGCGCGCAGCTCACCGACGCAGGTCTCGATCGTCCCGACAGGGACCTCGAGGAGTTGGGCGAGCGTGCTCGGCGTCACCGGTTCCGTTGCGGCCAGGAGCACCGCCTCGATCGCCCGCTTACGCTCCGAGGTGGTCAGGTCGACGTCGGCTCCGTGTGCTCCTATCACGGTTGTGTTCCTCGCCCGGGCCTCGACGGATGCCTCACATCGGAGACGGGCGGTTCCGTCTCGCCCCAGTCGTCGACATTTACTCGCGCGGCCGCGTCCTCACCCTCGTCGAGGGGCCGAACGAGAAGCGTGCCGAACGTGTGCGCCTGTTCGAGCTCGACGACACCTTGCTTGTAGAGCTCGAGCACGGCGAGGAACCGGACGACGAGCTCGAGCCGCTCCCCCACTCCCTGGGTGAGCGCCCGGAACGTGGTCGCGCCCTGAGCATCGAGGAGCTCCAGGACGGTCTCGACCGCGTCCCGCACGCTGGCCCGGACCGGAGCGACGTGCTCGGTCGAGACCAGCGGCTCCTCGGGTTCGGCGAGCCCCCGGACGGCCGCGTCACGTAGCGCGTCGAGCGAGACCCGCTCGAGCGGGTCGGGGGCGAGCGAGCGAAACGGCTCCTCGGGGCCCGCCGTGCGTGCCACCGAGCGTGCCGCCACCCGGGAGCGGCGTTCCAGCTCGGCCGCGGCGTCCTTGAAGGTCTTGCACTCCAGGAGCCGAGCAAGCAGGAGGTCGCGCTCCTCGAAGCGAAGGAGCTCCTCGTCGATCTCGACCTCGTCGCCGCTCGGCAGGAGCCGACGTGCCTTGAGCTCGACGAGCGTCGCCGCGATCAGCAGGAACTCGGTCGCCACCTCGAGGTCGAGGGTCTCCATGCGGTCGAGTTCGTCGAGGTACGCGTCGACGACACGCGCGAGCGGCACCTCCCACAGCTCGACCTCTTCCTGGAGGATCAGGTGCAACAGGAGGTCGAACGGGCCCTCGAAGACGGGTGTGCGCACCGCGTATGCCACCGAAGCAGCGTACCGAAGGGCGCTACGCTCGGCGGCCATGCCACGCGTCTTCTCGGGCATCCAACCCACCGGTGACCTGCACCTGGGGAACTACGTGGGAGCGGTCCGCCAATGGGTCGCCGACCAGGACACCCACGACGCCATCTACTGCGTCGTGGACCTCCACGCGATGACCTCCGAGTACGACCGCGACCGCCTGGCCGAACGTACGCGGATGACCGCTGCGCTGCTCCTCGCCGCGGGACTCGATCCCGACCGCTGCATCCTCTTCGTCCAATCGCACGTTCCGGCGCACACCGAGCTGACCTGGATCCTGAACTGCGTCGCTTCGTTCGGTGAGCTTCGGCGCATGACTCAGTTCAAGGAGAAGTCCGGCGGCCAGGAGTCCGTGAGCGTGGGACTCTTCGACTACCCGGTGCTGATGGCGGCCGACATCCTCGCCTACGACACGGGCCGCGTCCCGGTAGGCGACGACCAGCGCCAGCACCTCGAGCTCGCCCGAGACCTCGCCCAGCGTTTCAACCACCGCTTCGGTGACACCCTCGTCGTGCCGGAGGCGGCGATCCCCACGATCGGGGCGAGGGTCATGGACCTGCAACAGCCCCACACCAAGATGTCCAAGTCCGCGGACTCTCCTCCGGGGACGGTCCTCCTCCTCGACCCGCCCGAGGCGATCACCAAGACGCTGCGCTCCGCGGTCACGGACTCCGGCCGCGACATCCTGCACGATCCCGAGACGAAGCCCGGCGTGTCGAACCTGCTCGAGATCCTGTCGATCGCGACCGACACTCCCCTGGCCGAGCTCGAGCGGTCACTGCGCGACTCCGGCTACGGCGATCTGAAGACCCAAGTCGCCGACGCGGTCGTCCAGTTCCTCGGCCCGCTGCGCAAGCGCTACGAGGAACTGATGCGCGATCCCGCAGAGATCGACGCGGCCCTGGCGCTCGGAGCCACCAAGGCCGCCGGGCTGGCCGACCGTGTGATCGATCGGGTCCGAACGGCCGTCGGGCTGCTCCCCCTCACGCGCTGAGCCGCGGGACGCGGCGCTACTCCCAGGGGACGGGATCGGCGAAGTCGGTCGGGCAGGCGACGTCGCCGCGGACATCTCCGTGGCTCTCACCGTCGAGGAGCAGGCGGCTCCGGACCCCACGCGCGGTGTCGACGACGATGACGACCGCGCGACCACCGGAGCATTCGCGCCAGTCGAGGTCGGAGGCCCAGTCGACCTCGGGCGCGCGCACCTCCAGCTCGTCCCTCGAAACGACGTAGCTGCCGCGCGCGTCCCACACGCCACCGAAGGCCTCCGAGGCATTGCGCAGTGTCGGGTCGGTGTCGTCCAGCCCCGTCACCCGCTTCACCGTGTCGATGCCGTCACCCACGCGCCCCGAGACCCCTCCCTCGGTCCGGCTCGCCCACAGGAGCCATCCCCCGACGACGAGCACGACGGCCGCCACGACGGCTCGGCGTCCATTGAACCGGCGCCGTTGCGGCCGCGGCCGGGTCTCCCGGCCCTCCGGCGTCGGTGCCGACGTCCGGACGCCGGGAGGGCGCGCCCGCACGAAGTACCCACTGCTCACACCCGCGTTATCGGCACGATCCCACCCCGCCCTTGACCGTGGCCTGGCATCTTGCGTCCGGAAGTCAGTCCTCGTCCGCCGCGAGAAGCGCTCGCACGACAGGGGGCGGGATCGGCAGCCGGGCCCAGGATGCGGGGTCGTGGTGGCACGCGGCCCAGAGCGCCGCCTCCTCCGCCGCACCCGCCGCGCGGAGCAGGCGAGCCCCACGGTGGGGATAGTCCGCGTAACGCCCGACCCGACCCGGGAGACCCGGCCGTCCGGCCCAGGTCCCCACACGGCCCTGCCCGGCCGCGGCGACGAGCAGCGTCGCCACGACCCGACCGCTCACGCCCAGATCGGCCTCGACCTTCCCGACGTCGTGGAGCAGCGCGGCGACCAGCCACCGCCGGTCACCGGCCTCGGACGTGCCCGCCAGCGCCGCGTCCACGCGACGGGCCACAGCGACCGCGTGACGACGGTCGGCGTTCGACATGCGCAGGAAGAGCAGGAGCTCCTCGGGCGTCAACACGCCGGACACCCACGCACGGTCGGCGGCCGAAGGCGGACCCAGCCGCAACGAGCCCGCGAACCGACGAGTCAGATGCTCGATCTGCACGCCGAGGCCCCGGGTCCCGAAGCGTCGCTCATCCGAACACGAAGTCGGCGAGCCGGTCGACGAACGGCTGGAGGACGCGACCGAGCAGCCCAGTGGAGAGCACCAGCACCAGGAGCACCAGCAGACCGTACGGGCGGAAGCGGTGCCACGTCGGGAGCGCGCGACGCGGCAGGAGCCGTTCGATGATGGCCGACCCGTCGAGCGGTGGGATCGGGAGCAGGTTGAACACGCCCAGGAGCAGGTTGACCAGGGCGAAGACGAGTGCCACCTGCACCGCCAGCGGTTGAGCGTCGAGCGACGTGAAGTTCCCGAATGCGTTCACGACCCCCTGCCGGAGAAACAGTGCCCGCGCCACTACGGCGGCGACGACCATGAGCACGAAGTTCGTCGCGGGGCCCGCGAGGCTGACGAGCAGCATCTGCGCACGGGGGTTGCGGAGGTTCCGGGGGTTCACGGGAACCGGCTTCGCCCAGCCGATCACCGGGGCGCCGGCCAGGATCAACAAGCCCGGCAGGATCACGGACCCGAAGGGGTCGATGTGCGGGAGGGGGTTGAGGGTGAGCCGGCCCGCGGCCTTCGCGGTCCGGTCGCCGAAGCACAAGGCCACCACTCCGTGGCTGATCTCGTGAAGGATCACCGCCGCGATCAAGCAACCGAGGAAGACCAGACCGGTCGACAGGCCCACGAGCGCGCGCGGCTACCGGTGGCGCGAGGCGCAGTCGATGCAGAGTCGAGCAGTGGGCATCGCCTCGAGCCGGGCGTCGGCGATATCGCCGCCGCAGCTCTCGCAGCGCCCGTACGTACCGTCGCCGAACTTCGCCAGGGCGTCGTCGACCTCCTCGAGCTGCTCGCCGAGGTTCTTGGCGAGCGTCTGCGCTTCTCCCCGCTCGGCCGTCACCTGGCCGGAGTCGGCGAAGCCCTCGTCGAAGTCGAGCTTGCCGTCGGGGCCGTAACCGAGCTGGGCGAGCTGCTCGACCAGTCGCCGGCGCTCGGTCTCGAGCTGGTCGCGCTGGGACGCATAGGCGAGGTCGGACATCACCCCATCGTACCGCCCGAGGCGCGATCTCCACCCTGGAGTCGCGCTCGGGGGTGAGCCGCCTCGTACACGGCCCGCAGCCGCTCCGGAGAGACCTTCGTGTAGACCTGCGTGGTCGAGATGCTCACGTGCCCGAGCAGCTCCTGGACGACCCGGATGTCGGCGCCGTGGTCGAGCATGTGCGTGGCCGCCGAGTGGCGCAGGACGTGGGGCGAGAGTCGTCCTGCGAGCCCCACTCGCTCCCCCGCCCGGCCGACGATCTTCCAACAGCCCTGGCGGGTCAAGCGGCCCCCGCGTGCGTTGAGGAACAGCGCTTCGGTCCGGTGGGCCCGCCCCGGCCGGACGAGCTCGGCGCGCCCGCCGACCAGATACGCGTCGACGGCGGCCCGCGCGGAGCGTCCGACCGGGACCACGCGCTCGCGATCCCCCTTCCCGAGGACCCGCGCCGTTCCCGCCTCGAGGTCGACGTCGCCGACGTCGAGTCCGACCAGCTCGCTGATCCGCACCCCTGTCGCGTACAGCGTCTCGAGGATCGCCCGGTCGCGCCGGGCCCGTGCGGCGTCGCCGGGCACCGCGTCGAGCAACTGCGTCACCTCTTCTTCGCTCAGCGCCTTCGGGATCCCCTGCGGCACTCGCGGTGCCCCCACCTCTTCGCTGGGGTCCTCGTCGAGGAGGCCCTCCGCCGCGCAGAATCCGTGGAAGGAGCGGACCGCGACCAGCGCCCGGGCGATCGACGACGGCGCGAACCGCTGTCGTCCGTCCTCGTCGACGGCGGACTCGAGGTCGTGCAGGTACGTCGCGACCGTGTCCTCGCCGATCGTGGCCGGGTCCTCGATTCCCCTGGCCCGCAGGAAGGCTTCGTAGCGCCGGAGGTCCCGCCGGTACGCGCTGAGGGTGTTGGCCGCCAGTCCCCGCTCGACGCGCAGCCAGGTGTCGTGCTCGGCGAGGAGCGCGCCGAGTGGGTCGGCGCCCGTGGGCTCAGCCATCGTGGCGCGCCGAGGCCCCTCCGAGGTGCTCGCGTGCCAGCAGCAGACCGATGATCGTCTTGGCGTCGACGAGGTCGCGGGTCGCGATCAGCCGCTCGATCGCCGTCAGCTCGACCTCCTCGATCGTCATCGCCTGTTCCTCCGCCGACGTGCTGATCGTCGCGTGCGGAGGTCCGAGGCCGAGCGCCAGGAACGCGTGGCTGTACTCCGTGCAGAAGCCGGGCGAGTTCCAGAACTCGGCCAGCAACACGAAGTCTGTCGCATCGCGCCCGATCTCCTCCCGCAGCTCGCGCCGACCGGTCTCCTCCGGCAGTTCGTGCTCCACGTCCCGCTTGCCGGCCGGTACCTCGAGCAGCTCGCGACCGGTGGCAACCCGGTACTGGCGGACGCAGAGCGCGGTCCGTCCGTCATCGAGCACGGGGACCACTACGACCGCGCCCGGATGTCGCACGAGGTGACGCTCGTGGCGAGAACCGTCGGGAGCGACGAGCGTCTCGCGGGTGAGCTCGAGGAACCCGGCGCGGCTGATCGGCGTCGAGTCGGTGACCGAGAACCCCGTCACGCTCGACGTGTGATCGGCAGGCGTGGAGCCCGACCCTCGGCGCGTTCGTGGACGGCGGCCAGGAACGCGGCGAAGAGCGGGTGAGGTCGGTCCGGCCTGCTCTTGAACTCGGGGTGGGCTTGCGTGGCCACGTAGAAGGGGTGCACCTCCCGCGGGAGCTCCACGAACTCGACCAGGCGGTCGTCGGGGGACGTTCCCGAGCAGACGAGGCCGAACTCCTCCAGCCGCCCGCGGTACCGGTTGTTCACCTCGTAGCGGTGCCGGTGCCGTTCGTAGACGACCTCCTCACCGTACGCCTCCGCGACCAATGTCCCCGGCCGGAGCTTGGCCGGATACGCCCCCAGGCGCATCGTCCCACCCTTCTCGACCACCTCCCGCTGATCGTCCATCAGGTCGATCACCGGGTGGGGCGTGCGGGGGTCGAACTCGGCCGAGTTGGCACCGGTCAGACCGCAGGCGTTGCGGGCGAACTCGATGACCGCGCACTGCATCCCGAGGCACAGCCCGAGGTACGGGACGCCGTGTTCACGGGCGTAGGCCGCGGCGGCGACCTTCCCCTCGACGCCACGGATCCCGAACCCGCCCGGCACGACGATGCCGTCGAGTCCGTGGAGTCGACCCTCGGCCAGGAGACCCTCGGCGTCGTCGGCGGGGATCCAGTCGACCGTGACGCGCGCGCCACACGCGTACCCGCCGTGCTTCAGCGCCTCGACCACGGAGAGGTAGGCATCTGGCAGGTTCACGTACTTGCCGACGATCCCCACCCGGACGTCGTCCTCGGCCGCCTCGACCCGCCGCACGAGGGCTTCCCACGGGGAGAGGTCCGGACGCCGGTCCGAGAGCTCGAGGGTGCGGCAGACGAGGTTGTCGAGCCCTTCGTCGTGCAGCACGAGCGGGATCTCGTAGATGTTCGGGGCGTCGATCGCCGAGATCACGCCCTCCTCGGGCACGTCGCAGAGCTGCGAGATCTTCTCTTTCAGCTGCGGCGGGATCGGTCGGTCGGACCGGCAGACGATCGCGTCGGGCTGGATCCCGCGACTTCGGAGCTCGGTGACCGAGTGCTGGGTGGGCTTGGTCTTCTGCTCGCCCGACGGGCCGATGAACGGGACGAGCGTGACGTGGATGTAGAAGACGTTCTCGCGCCCGACGTCCTTGCGGAACTGTCGGATCGCCTCGAGGAACGGCAGGATCTCGATGTCGCCCACCGTGCCCCCCACCTCGGTGATGGCCACGTCGACGTCCTCGGAGGCCGCCAGGCGCAGGATGCGGTCCTTGATCTCGTCGGTGATGTGCGGGATGACCTGCACGGTCTGGCCGAGGTAGGCACCGCGGCGTTCCTTGGCGAGCACCGCCTGGTGGATGGAGCCGGTCGTGGCGTTCGAGTCCCGATGGAGCGGTACGTCGACGAAGCGCTCGTAGTGACCGAGGTCGAGATCCGTCTCGCCCCCGTCGTCGGTCACGAACACCTCGCCGTGCTGGAAGGGGTTCATCGTCCCGGGGTCGACGTTGATGTAGGGATCGAGCTTCTGCATCGTGACGCGCAGCCCCCGGCTCCGAAGGAGCCGGCCGAGCGACGACGCCGTCAGTCCCTTCCCCAGGCTCGATGCCACCCCGCCGGTCACGAAGACATGCTTCGCCACGTCACTCCCCGTCCCCGGCGAACGGGTCCGGCATGCCGACCGTTCGCCCGCTGTCCGTCGCCTGTTCCGTCGGGCTCCCCGTTGCGGACCCAACGAGGCCGTGGAACCGCCGACCCGGGGTGGCCCGAGCGACGGTACCATGCCCACTGTCGGTCCCAGGTGGACCGACTCCTACCCCCGACCCGCGAACGCGCGCGTGGACGCCACCGCCACACCCGCCCCCTCTCGCGAGCGTCGCCCTCCCGGCACGCGACGCGACCTCGGCATCGACGTGGCCGTGCTCAGTGTCGCCACGGTGCTGCTCCGACTGCCCGCGCTGTTCGCGTCACGCCACCTCACCTTCGACGACGGCGTGTTCGGCGCGTCGGCCGTGGCCATGCGCCACGGGGCGCTCCCCTTCCGCGACGTCTTCTCCAGTCAGGGTCCGCTGTTCCTCCCGCTGGTCTGGATCGCCGACGTCGCGGGGCTCCGCACCCTCGACGCCCCGCGGCTACTCGCGGTCGCCTCCGGGATCACGATCGTCCTCGCCACCTACGCGGCCGGACGCGAGATCGGCGACCGGCGCGGCGCGCTGGTGGCAGCCGGGCTCGTCGCGGTGTCGGGGAGCTTGCTGTGGACCACGGGGCCCCTCAGCGCCGACGGGCCCGCGCTCGCCTTCGCCACCCTCGCGGTGGCCGGAGCGTTCCGATACCGCAACCATCCCTCGACGCTCCTGGCGGTCGGCATCGGGCTGGCGTTCGGGGCGGCGCTCTCGGTGAAGAGCATCGTGCTCCCCATCGCGCTCCCGATCGGGATCGTCCTCCTGACTGCTCGGCGACCGCGGGACCTCCTCGCGGCCGTCGGGGCCGCAGTCGCGGTGGGAGCGATCGCGACGCTCACGTGGGGGGCGGGGGACGTCTGGGACCAGTCCGTCGCCTACCACCTCGAAGCGTCCGGCGAGCGGGACCCGATTTCCAACTTCCGCAAGATCCTCAGCACGCTCGGCGACCGCGACCTCCTCGTCCTCGTCGCGGCGGCGACCGCCGTAGGGGCCGCGGGATTTCGGCGATTACACCGCAACACGGCGTCGTCCCGCCCGACCCCGGAGCCCCTCGCGACGCGTCTGCGGAGCTCCGGTGCGCTGCTCGCGAGCTGGCTCGGTGCCGTGTTCGTGCTGCTCGTTGCCGAGCATCCCCTCTGGCGGCCCCACATCGCGCATCTCGTGCCTCCGCTCGCGCTGCTGGTGGCCTGGCGCCGGCCTCCTTGGCGAGCGCTCGCGCTCGTGGCCATCGTCGTGGTCCCGTACCAGCTCGTCCACACGTGGTCGGTGCTCTGGCCCGACGCCTACGACGCACCCGCCGAGGCCGTGGTGACCGAGCTGCGCGAGCTCCCCGACGGGGCACTCGTGATCAGCGATGACCCCGGCCTCGTCTGGCGCGCGGGAAAGGCGACACCGCCCGACCTCGTCGACACGTCCATCCTGCGCATCGAGTCCAACCGCATCACGACCGGATCCGTGACGGCGGCGGCCTCCGATCCCGAGGTGTGCGCGGTCGTCGTCTGGTCGAGCCGCTTCGGCGACCTCGACGGGCTCCCCGCCGCGCTCCGGGACGAGGGCTACGAGCCCGCCCTCACCTTCGAGGGCGATCGCACCCTCTGGCTCCGACCCTCCTGCGCCGACTAGGAGTCGGGGCGGACGGGACGGCCAGCTACGTCCAGGCGGCGGAGCAGTGGCACGCGCTCGATCACCCGGGAGAACGACGTGAGCTCGGCCGTGACGTTCAGCACCACCAGCGCGACGAGGATGACGCTGCGCCAGCCCCGCCCGACGACGAGGACGGCCATGAGCCCGAGCACCGCCCCGAGCACGTTGGCACCCGTGTCGCCGAGCATGCGTCGTTCCTGTAGGTCGTCCCCGAACACGCTCGCGGCCGCGCCCATCACCGGCGCGACCGCGACGCCGACTGTGTCGGAGCCGGAGAGCAGCGCGAGCGGCAGGTAGGCGAGGAACGCGACCTTGATGGTGCGCCCGGGCGCGCGGTCGAGCAGGTTTCCGAGGTTCGCCGCCAGGGCGACGATCAGCGCATCGGCCACGAGCCGCTTCCCGCTGACGGGCTGGGAGACGGCCACCACCACCAGTGCCGCGGCCGCGCCGCCGATGACCTTCAGCACACCGGTGGTCACGCGGCCCTCCGTGAGGGCCCGCAGATGGCCACGGAACCCGCGCTCCTCCCCGTTCCCGAGCACGTCGTCGACGAGCCCGAGCATCCCGAACGCGAAGCACGCGAACACGATGAGGCTCCGGTCGAGGTTCTCCCCAGGCTCGCTCCCGACTCCGAGCGCGCCGAGGGTCGCCCGCCCGGCCTCGACCAGCAAGACCGCGAACACCACGAACAGGCCGCCCGCGGTCGGGAGCACGTGGCCGCGGTAGTTCGGACGGTGCAGGACAGGAGCGTCGAAGACGCTTCCGGCCGTGAGCGCCAGGTACCGCGCCGCGAGCAACCCCGCGAGCCCCGCGAGGGCCCAGACGAAGAAGCCACCGACGGCGTTCATGAGGTCCGCGCCGATTCGAGGTCGCGCCGACCGCCGGAGGCCTCGTCACCGTCGTGCTCCGGCGCCGGCGGCCGGCGCAGCGCTTGGTCGGGCGCGGGCGATGAACGGAGTGGGACCCGGAGCACGAGGAACACGAGCGACCCGTTCACGACTCCGAGCATGAGACCGGGTACGGCGATGCCCGAATCGTTGAGCGCGAACCCGAGCGCTCCCGCCACCATCAAGCCCACGAGTGCCGCTCGGAGCTCGGGTACGACGTCCCGGACGTTCCGCAGGCGGCCCGGGGCACGCCAGACGAGCACGGCAAGGAACACGAACACGAGAGGAACCATCAGGATCCAGTCCGAACGGGTGAGGACCGTCAGGTTCGCGAAGAGCTTGCGGAGCACGACGGTCTCGAACGCGTGGAAGCCCTCGTCGCGCACCTGCTCGATGAGCCGCCCCAGATGCGTCCGCCTGTCCGGCGGGCGGGCCAGGTCGAACGCGCCGAACAAGGCGATCGCAGCCAGGGTCGCGCCGGCCCAGGCAAGGAGGGAGCGGAGCCGTACCCGCCATCCGAAGAGCAGCGTCGCCATCACGCACGTCGTCGACACGAGCGTGAGCACACCACCCACGTCCGAGCCCCACATCGGCATCCCGACGAGCACGAGCGTCACGAGAAGCAAAGTCACACCGACGACCGCTCCTCGCCGACCGCCTACGCGGTGGGCCAGCAATGCCGCGAGCAGGATGGCGGCGGAGGAGATCTGGGCGAAGGCCAGGTTGCCGAATCCGGCGAAACGACCGGCGACCGTCGGCGAGTAGCCGAACACCGTGTTCAGCTGGAGCGGGGCGCCGCGGAGCACGTCCACGAACTGGAGCCCCAACACGGCCCCGAGCGCGAACACGAGCGGATCGATCCAGCGACCGCTCGCCCGTCCGAGCGCGATCGCCGCCAGTGCGATCGCGATTCCGACCCCGAAGAGGAAGGACCAGTACCAGCCGTCACCGAGCCGGTAGAAGGGGATCGCCCCGGCGAGGTAGGTGGCCGGGAGGAACCCGAGCACGGTGAGTGCCAGTCCCGCGACCACCCACTGGAGCGCGCGGCGCGGTCGGAGGAGCACGAGGCCCGCGACGAACGACAACACGACGTTGAAGACGACGAACGCGGTCGTGACCGGCGTGACCATGCGGTCCCGGAAGCTCGCGGCCCGATTGGCCTCGATCAGGAACTCGCGCCGCTCGGTCGCATCCCCCCCGGTGGCACCGCGTTCGAAGGGGCGTCCCTCCATGGAGCTCGGTCGGTTCACGTCGAGGAGCTCGAGCACCGTGGGGCCGACGTCGACGAGCGACACGAATCCCGAGCGTCTCGTCGAAGCCGACCGCAGCAATCCCGGCTCGAGGCCCGGCGCACGCAGACCGGCGACCGTCAGATGTACGCGGCTGCGTGCGTGGTACGGCCCGACGACGACCACGGCGTCGGTCTCGGGATCGACGCGCTCGAGGAGCTGGCCGACCAGCTCGTCGGTCGCCTCCAACGCGTCCACGAGGAACGCGCGTCGTTGTTCGGGCGTGACGAACGGCCGGTAGGCGTCAGCCCGTACGAGATCCGACGCCTCGACGAGCACGACGGAACGCGGCTCCCACACGTCGTCGAACGCGGCCATCACCGCGTCGAGGTCGTAGCGCGTCCCGAACGCGGCCTCCGGATCCTCGAGCAGCAGGTCGGCGTTCACCCTCCCGCTCGGGACGACCCCTTCACTGTCCATGAGGCCGAGCACCGCCTCCCGCCCGTAGGTGACGTCCACACCCGGTACACCGCGGTCCGCGTTCGCGATCACGGCGCGGTTCACGTCCGCGGCGGCGAGCGCGTCACCAAGTGCCCCCACCTCGGCCCCGTAGCGAAGGTCGTCGTTCCGCTCGGCGACCGCGGGCAACGCGAGACTGAAGATGGCTTCTTCGGGCGACCGGCCGGTGCGTCGCTCGAACGCGTCCTCTGCGGAGCCGGAGCCGTACCGCTCGTCGACCTGGAACGCGAGACCGTCGGACACCGCCGATCCCCGGGCGCGCGTCCCGGCGCCCAATGTCACGTAACCGTCACCCGCGTTCGTGCTGTGCCGCACACCTCGCACCGAGAGGTCCGCGATCGCGGACTCGTCGAGCAGCCCGTTCAGGTTCGGGAGCGACGCGAGATCGAGGTCGGCCCAGCTGAGCGTCGGGATCGACACGACGAGCACCCGATCGGCGGGCGGGTTCGCGTCCGTCGCTCCGTCGGGGCTCGCTGCCCCACCGGGCCTCGGCGCGAGCGCGGCCAACGTCCCGACGGCGATGGAAGCGAGCCCCACCACGACGAGCGCTCGTGCCGGCTTGCTCATGGCTCCGTCCCGACTCGCAGCAGCAGGTAGACGAGCACCGGGTTGATGACCGCGAACATCATGCCCGGAACCGCGATGCCGGAGTCGTTCAGGGCGAACCCGAGGCCAGCCGCCACGAGGAGACCGATCGTCGCCGGCACGAGCTCGGGGATCCGCTCGACCAGCGACCGAAGCTCCGTCCTCGCTCGGACTGCCAAGAATACGGCGAACCCGGCGAAGGCCAGCACCTCGAACCTCCACACCGAGGTCGACAGCGAGCGCACGTTCTGTTCGAGCTTCCTTCGTACGACGAGCTCGAAGCTCCGCCAGCCGTCATCCGACACGTCCTCGAAGAGCCGCCCGAGGTGCGTTCGTTCCGCGCTCGGCCGCATCAGGTCCAGGCCACCGACGATCGCCACCACGACCACCGTGGCCGCGAGGAAGACGAGCACCCAACGGACCCGCACCCGCGCTCCCCAGAGCAGGCTCGCCGTCAACGCGAACGCCGGGACGCCGGTGAGGATGCCACCGACGTCCGAGCCCCACGGCGGCATGATGTCCACCAGGAGCACCACGACCAGCAACGCCGTCGCGACCATCGCACCTCTGGGCACGCCGCGCCGGTGCACGAAGAACGCGGCGAGCAGGATTGCCGACGCGAACAATGCCGCGGAGGTGACGTTGTTCACGCCGGTGAAGCGCCCCGCGACGATGGGTGAGTCACCGAATACCGTGCTGAGCTGCAGCCGCGAATCGAGGACGACGACGCTGAGGACGATCACGCCGATCACGACGCCGAGCGCCACCTGCAGGGGTGTGAGCTCGTGCCGACCCGCGAACCAGGCGCCGCCGGCCACTGCCAATGCGACGCCGACGAGGAACGCGGCATAGGCGATCACGCCCGCGTCCGAGAACCGGAGGAAGCCGGCGAGATACGTGGCCGGGAGGAACCCGAGCAATGCGAGGGCCGCGAAGCGAGTCAGCTTGCCGAGCGACGGCCGGTCCGGCCGACGCCAGAGGAGGAGCCCGCACGCGATCGAGAGCAGCAACTGCAGGGCGACGAAGGAGGCGGCCACGGGTCCCAGGACCGAATCCCGGAACCGGGCGTCGGCGTCGGCGTCCACGAGTGTGTCGACTCGCTCGCTCGGCGAGCCACCGCTGTTCGAGACCTCGAACGGACGTCCTTCCATGGCGCTCGGACGATCCAGCCCGAGGAGCTCCAGCACGGTCGGCGCCACGTCGGTGATCGTCACGAAGCCCGCGCGGCGCGTCACCGCGCTCTGCAAGAAGCCCGGTTGTATCCCTGGAGCTCGCAGGGCGGCGACGGTGAGGCGCGGTCCCGACGACGGCGTGCCCGGCGCGATCACGAGTACCGCATCGGAAGCGGGGTCGACCGCATCCAGGAGCCTGCCGACCAGCGAGTCCGTCGATCGGAGCGCCTCGTGCCACATCCGGTCCTGCTGGGCCGACGATGCCAGCGAGGTCAACGGGTCGGCCCGGACGAGATCGGACCCTTCGACCAGGACCACAGCCGGACCGCCGGTCCACACGTCCTCGAACTCGTCGACGACCGCCTCGGGATCGAGTTGCACGCCGCCGGCGGCGTCCGGGGCCGCTTCGAGGAGCCCGCGGTCGACTCGACCCTCCGCGACCACGCCGTCCGGACCCATGAGCGCGAGCGCCGCTTCGCGCTGGTAGATCCAGAGGTCGGCGATGGTCAACGGTCGGTCGGCGTTGCCGATCACCGCTCGGTCGACCCCCGCGCCGTCGAGCTCCTCGGACAGCATTCCGAGCTCGGCGCCGAAGAGCGACCGATCGTTCTCACGCTCGAGCTCCTCGATGGCCAGTTGGCCGGCCGCGCCGTCCAGCGGGTGACCGGTTCGGCGCTCGAATGCCTGCGCGGCGTCACCCGCGCCGTACCGCTCCTCGGGGGCCAGTGCGAGGCCCGCGACCTCCGGCGGGGCGACGGCTCGGGACCCCGCGCCGATCGTCGCGTAGCCCTCACCCCGCTCGGCCGCGAGTCCCGTCACTCGAACGGAGAGGTTCGCGACGGCGCCGTCCGCCACGATCGAGTCGAGGTTCGGCGTGTCCACCGCTTCCAGATCCTCCCAAGCGAGACCCGGGAGCGCGACGATCAGCACTCGCTCCACGGGTTTGTCGCGCTCCACGCGTCTCGCGGGCGACGCCGATGCCGGCGACGGGGGCCACAGGATCGCCACCAACCCGGCGACAAGGAGGACCCCGGCGGGCCGTCCCCGCCGCTTCACGCAAGCGCCCGCGCGTCCGGCATCACTCGGGAGCGCCGTCACCCACGGGTAACGGGAGCGGCGCCTGGGCATCCGCCCCGACGCCGTAGTGGCCGACGCGGCCCTCGCCCAGGTCGGCGAGCGAGAGGACCGTCGCGACGCGCCCCGGCACGACCTCCAGGTCGTCGACGGTGGACACCGCTGCCGCCAGTTCGTCGTCGTCGCGCACGAAGGCCAGAGCGGCGCCACGGGGTGGATCGTCGTGGCTTCCCTTGTAGACCTCGGCCACCGTGAGCGGCACGGCGCGCGCCACCAGATCCTGCGTCAGGAGCGCGGCCAGATCCTCCGAAGGGAGCGCCGCGTCGGTCCCGACGGCGATCACGGCACGCGTCCCCGTGCCTCCGAGCTGCTCGGCCGACGCCTCCTCGCCGTCGACGGTCTCGAGCGCGAGGAAGTCGTTGTCGATCAGGTTGGTAAGAACCGGGCGCGCGATTCCG
The DNA here is from genome assembly GCA_964424125.1 of uncultured Burkholderiales bacterium. Taxonomy (GTDB): domain Bacteria; phylum Actinomycetota; class Acidimicrobiia; order IMCC26256; family JAOSJL01; genus CAYRHS01. The sequence continues at coordinate 3,252 of CAYRHS010000013.1, read as the reverse complement.
TCGCTCGAGAGCTCGGCCGCCACGGCGGTGATGGCCTCCTCGCGCAGCGCATCCGGCGCGCCCCCGGCGCGGCCGAGAGCGGTCGCGAGTGCCTCCTGATCCCCGTCGTCTTCGAGGCGCCACGCTTCCTCGAACCACACGACGCCGCCCACCTCGGCGCCTGCCTCCCGCAGGCTGACCACGGTGGAGTCGAGCGCGTCTCCGTCGAGTCCGCGCGAAGCGAGCACCAGCACCGGCGTCTCCGGCAGGCGGCCCTCCACCGCCCACGGCGCGGAGGCGTCGACGAAGTCGTCGAGCTCGTCGTTGGTTGCCCGCAGCTCGTCGTTCACCTGGTCGGCGTCGTCGAGGTTCGCCTCGACGGTGTCGATGCGATTGCGTAGCGCGTCGACGATCGCCCGGTCGATCAAGGTCGACCCGACGACGATGCCGACTGCCAGGGCGAGGAAGACCGCCACGAGCGAGACGAGATGGAACCGGAAGTTGATCATCAGAACCGGTGTGTGAAGGAGAACCACAGGTCGCGGATCCACAGCCACAGACCGTCCAGGAAGACGTGGATCGGTTCGGCGACGATCGTGATCACGAGCACTGCCACCAGCGCGGCTCCCACCAACAGCGCGAGGTCACGTCGGCGGACCCTTCCCTCGTAGAGCTGGCTCACACCCTTGGCGTCCACGAGCATCGGCCCGAGCCGCAGCCGGGTGAGGAACGTGGACGACATGCCCGGCCGACCCTTGTCGAGGAACTCGACCATCGTGGCGTGGGTCCCCACCGCCACGATCAGGCGGGCCCCGGCCTCGTACGCCAAGAGCATGGCTGCGTCCTCGCTCGTTCCCTCGACCACGAACTCCTCGTAGGGGAGCCCCCAGGCCAGGAGCTCCTCTCTGCCCGGCGCGCGTCCATCGGGGTGCACGTGGTGCACGAGCTCTGCTCCGCACGCGACGGCTCGGTCGGACACCGAGTCGAAGTCGCCGGTGATGATGTCCGGGGTGAGCCCGAGCTCGAGGAGCGCGTCGGCGCCGCCGTCGACCCCGATGAGCACGGGTCGGTACTCGCGGATGTAGGGCCGCAACGCCCGGAGATCACTGCGGTAGTCGTGACCCCGGACGACCACGAGCGCGTGCCTCCCCCGGACCTCCGTGCGCAGCGGAGGGAGCGCGACCGGCTGGAACGTCAGCGTCGCTTCCTGCTCGACGAACTCCAGCGTGTTCGTCGCGAACTGCTGGAGCTCGGCCCCGATCGCGACCCGCGCCTCCTCCATCCGGTCCTCGACGTCCTCCGCCCTGAGCCGTCGGCCTTTCCCGACGACGACGCCGTCGCATCGGATCTCGCCGCCCTCGAGGACGACCGAGGCGCCGTCCTCCAGTCGGTCGAGCAGCTCGCTTCCCGCCTCGTCGACGACCGGGATCCCGGCGCGGAGGATGCGGATGGGCCCACTGTTCGGGTAGCGCCCCGAGATGGAACACGCCGCGTTCACGACGGCCGCGACCCTCGCGTCGACCAATCCCTCCGCCGCGACCCGGTCGAGGTCGCGGTGATCGATGACGGCAACGTCACCGGGCGCCAGCCGCTTCACCAGGTCCTTCGTACGACGCCCGATCCGCGCCGTGCCGGTCACGCTTGTGCCCTCGAGCTCGTGCTCCATCATCGTCCCCGCTCGGCCGCCGCCGCGGCGAGCAGCTCCTGCGCGTGCCCTCGCGCATGCTCCGAGGACTCACGGCCCGCCAGCATCCGCGAGAGCTCGGCCACTCGGGAGTCGTCGACGAGCAGGCCGACCTCGGCCACGGTCCGTCCCGCGCGCGACCGCTTCGCCACCGCGAACTGCGCATCTGCGTTGGCCGCGACCTGGGCCAGATGGGTCACGCACAGCACCTGATGGTGACGTCCGAGCAGAGCGAGCGCCGCACCCACGGCCGCGCCGGCGGCGCCACCGATCCCGGTGTCGACCTCGTCGAAGACGAGCGTTCGAGCCGTCTGCTCACCGTCTCGCGCGCTGAGCGCGACGCGCAGAGCCAGCATCACGCGCGCCAACTCGCCTCCCGAGGCAGAGCGAAGCAAGGAACGTGAGGGTTCGCCCGGGTTTGCCTGCAGGCGGAACTCGACCGTGTCCGCGCCGTCGGCGGTGAGCGGTCCCGACTCGACGTGGACGTCGAACCGGGCGTTGAGCATCGCCAGGCCGTGGATGCGCTCGGTGGCTGCTTCCGCCAGCGGTCCGGCCGCGGCGCGGCGCTCGTCCGATAGCCGCGCCGCGGCGCGCGCCGCGCGCGCCTGAGCAGCTCCCCTCCGTTGCGCCAGCTCACCGGCCCGCTCGTCGGCCCGGGACAGGAGATCGAGCCGGGCGCTCGCCTCTCGTTCGCACGCCAACACGTCGGCCAGCGTCGGGCCGTACTTGTGCGTCAGATCGGTCAGCACCTGGCGACGTCGGTCCACGGCCTCGAGGTGCGCCGGGTCCTCCGAGATGGTCTCCGCTCGGACGCGGAGCTCGGCCGCCAGGTCTCCGAGCTCGGCCTGCGTGCCGCGCAGCCGGTCGGCGAGATCGCCGACACCCGGACGATCGGCCAATCCCGCCACCGCCTGCCCGACGGCATCCACCGCGGGCCCTTCCACAAGCTCGTGCGCTTCCTCCAGCGCGCGGCGGTACGCCGCCGCATCGCTCAACAGCTCGTGTTCCGAGCGGAGCGTCTCGACCTCGTCCGGTTCCCGGAGCTCGGCGGCCCGGATGTCGTCGACCTGGTACCGGAGCAGCTCCAGCTCCCTCGCGCGCGCGTGCTCGTCACCTCCGAGATCGGCCAGCTCGGCCTCGAGCCCCCGCACGTCCGCGAGCGCGGCGGCGACCTCGTCGCGCGTACCACGAGCGTCGTCGCCGGCGAAACGGTCGAGCGCACCACGCTGCTCATCGGGTGAGAGCAACGCGCGGTGCGCCTGCTGCCCGTAGAGATCGACGACGCCCCGGCCGATGGTCGCGAGCTCGGAGGCGGTGACCAGGCCTCCGTTGACGTACGCGCGGCTTCGGCCGGTCGTCGGGATCACCCGGACGAGCACGTACTCGTCACCATGCCGGTCGACGACACGAGCTTCCACCTGCGCCTCCGTTGCGCCGGCACGGACGACATCGGGGTCGGCGCGACCCCCGAGCGCGAGCTCCAGAGCCGTCACGAGCAACGTCTTGCCCGCGCCGGTCTCGCCGGTGATCGTCGTCATCCCCGGGCCGAGGACGACCGTGGCGTCGTCGATGATGCCCAGGTTCTCGAC
>CAYRHS010000012.1:23224-30696 GCA_964424125.1 uncultured Burkholderiales bacterium | reverse complement strand
AGGCCGAGACGGCGCCGGCCCCGACGGTGCTGACGACCTCGGCAGAGGCTCCCGAGTGCCCACAGTGTTCGTCCTCGATCACGCAGTCCCTCGTCGAGCGGACCTTCCTCACCGCGACGAACCAGTGGGAGATCGTCATCGAAGCGACGCTCGACTCGAACGTCGTGTGCCACTTCTGGCTGCTCCAGTGCGTCGTCCAGCCCGAGCAGTCGCCGCCCGACCTGTCCCTCGTTCGCGTCGAGTGCCTGTCCCCCGGCTGGGCGCACGTGTTCATCGACGTGTTCGGGTTCGAACGCAACGTCTGCGCGCGCTTCGACCTCCACCATGCGGGCAACGACCAACGCTTCCGCTTCGCCTACCGGACCGATCCCGGGGTCGTGTCGGGCTCGGTCAGCGAGACCGTGCACTTCTACCGCTTCCCCGAGGAGATCTTCTTCATCCGCGCGCAGGACACCATCACCGTCGACCTCGACGTGAACGTCGACTTGGTCAAGACCTGCCCCGACGTGCTCACGGCCGGTACGGACGGCGCCACGTGCACGATCACGCTGGAGTACCCGGGCCAGGGACCGGGGCTCACGAACGTCGTCGTCAACGACACGCCGCCCGCGGCGTTCCTGAACGGCAACCTCGCCTTCACCTCGGGGTCGGGAACGTGGAACTGCGTCGGCGCCACGTGCACGCTCGTGGGCACGTTCGACCCCGGCGACCAGACCACGTTCGCGTTCACGTTCGACGTCGCGGCGAGCGCCGACGGCCAGGTCACCAACACCGTGACCACGGCATACGAGGATGGCGGCCAGATGGAAGAGGCGAGCGCCGAGCGCGACGTCACCATCCGTCAGCCCACCGACACGGATCTCACGATCGACAAGGTCGCCAACCAGACCGACGTCACGCCCGGATCGCCCATCTCGTGGACCATCACGGTGACCAATGAGGGACCGGCGAACGCGCTGAACGTTCGTGTCACCGACTCACCCGGCCCGTTCCTCGAGAACCTCTCGATCACGTTCGCTTCGGGTGTGGGAACCTGGAGCTGCGATCAGGCGACGCTCACCTGCACCAGCGCGACCATGCCGCTCGGGACGGCCACGTTCCTCGTCGCCGGCACGGTCAGCGCGTCGACGCCACCGGGGACCGTGATCGTGAACGAAGCCGACGTGGAATGGGACAACGACGTGTTCGGGCCCGACTTCCCGATCAGCGTCGGGGCCGACGTCGTCGTCGCCGGGGCGCCCTCGCCCCCAGCGCCTCCGCTGTCCCCGGCCGGGACCCCGCAGTCCGCCGGAGTCGGCGGCGGAACGCTCCCCGTCACCGGCGGAGCCCCAGGGCTGCTGGTGCTCGCGGGCCTGGTGCTCCTCCTCGCCGGGGCCGGCCTGCGCCGCGTGGATCGGCGGCGCGCGCCGATCGCCTGAGCGCTGCAGAAGCGGGGCCGGGAGTCCGGCTACGGCTGCTCGGGCACGACGCCGAGCTGCTGCATCATGCCGAGCGAGTCGCTGATTCCCCAGTGCTCGACGACCGTGCCGTCGCGGAAGCGGATGCGGTCCATCACCGGGACCTCGAGCGACCGCCCCGACGCGGGGATGCCCATGAACTCGCCCTGGTGCGTGCCGCGCATGACCGCCTGCGCCCACACCTCGTCCCCGTCGCTCGCCATGACGGCCACGTCCATCGACAGGTCAGGGAACGCGTTGCGCATCATCGTGAGCCACGCGACGAAGCCGGCCTTGTCGGCGCTCAGGCCGGGGAACTCCTCGCGTTCGACGAAGTCGTCCGCGACGAGCTCGTCGGCGAGCGCGAGGTCGCCCTTGGTGAACACCTCGTCGTAGATCCGCCGCGTCAGCGCCTTCAGATCGGCCATGGGACCCCCCTCGTCGCGTCGACCACCGGCGAGCGGGCACCCTTGCCCGCGGCGGATCGTTGGCGCGCGGGCCGGATGCGTCCCCGCCAGCGGTGCCCGGGGAGGGAGTCGAACCCCCACGCCCCGCTACGGGGACCGGCGGGTTTAAGCCGCCTGCGTCTACCGGTTCCGCCACCCGGGCCCGGGGCGAGCGTACCGGTGGACCTGCCGGCGCCCGCCCGCTCACGCGGCGTCCGGGGTGGCGACCTCGGCCCGGAGGACGCACCGGAGGTCTCGGGCTCGGCGCGCGGGCACCCGATTGGCGACGAGGACGCCCTCGACGAGGTCGTCGAGGACGTGATCGGCGGGCCGGCCCCGCACGGCGACGCTCACGACCGCGCGGCCGTCGTGGAGCCGCCGGATCGTCCGGGGCCGGCCCGGGAGCCCCGGTGGGGAGCGGAACGCGGGCGGCTCGAGCCCTGCCCGCCGCGCAGCCTCGCCGACGAGGCGCGCCGCGCTCGCGAACGACGATGCCGGTGCTCGTGCCCGTCCGCCCATGCGCCCATCGTGCCCGCGAGGTGTGACAGCTACCGTCGCCCGGGTGAGCCTGCCCGCCGCGGCGCGCCGCCCGCCCTTCGCCCGCACCGAGCACGACCGGGAGATCCTGCGCCTGGCGATCCCCGCGCTCGGCGCGCTCCTCGCCGAGCCGCTCTACCTGCTCGCCGACACCGCCGTGGTCGGGCACCTGGGCACGCCGCAGCTCGGTGGCGTGGCCCTGGCCACGACCGTCCTCACCTCGATCTTCTGGATGTTCAACTTCCTCACCACCGGCACGGGAGCGCTCGTGGCGCGGCTCCACGGCGGCGGAGACGACCGAGGGGCGACGGAACACGCGGTCCAGGCCCTGTGGTTGGCGCTCGCGATCGGCTCGGTGCTCGCGGTGGTCGGGTTCGTCGTCGCCCCCGTGGTGGTCGACCTGTTCGGCGCCGACGCCGAGGTGCACACGTTCGCCGTCCAGTACCTGCGGATCAGTGTGCTCGGCGCACCCGCCTTCCTCACGATCCTCGCCGGGATGGGCTTCCGGCGGGGCTTCCAGGACACCGTGACACCGCTCGTCGTGCTGGTTCTCTCGAACGCCGCCAACCTGATCATCGAGCTGGTGCTGATCTTCGGGCTCGGGTACGGCGTGCGGGCCTCGGCACTGGCGACGGTCGTCGCCCAGTACGGCGCCGCCGCCGCCTTCCTCGTCATCCTCGGGCGCGGCGCGGCCGAGGCCGGCGCCTCGTTCCGCCCTCAACGCGCGCGGCTCCGCCGCTCCGTGGTCGTGGGTGGCCATCTGACCATCCGGACCGGCGCGCTCGTCGTGGCGTTCGCGATCGCGACCGCCGTGGCGTCGCGGCTCGGAACCGTCCCCTTGGCTGCGCACCAGATCGCGTACCAGGTCTGGCTGTTCCTCGCCTTCGCGCTCGACTCGGTCGCGATCGCGGGCGAGGCGATGACCGGACGATTCCTGGGCGCCGGACGGGCGGCGTCCGCCCGTGCGGCGGCCCGCCGCATGCTCGAGCTCGGGGTACTGCTCGGCGTCGTCACCGGGGTCGTCGTGGCCGCCGTGCGCCTCCCCCTGGCCGATGTCTTCACCGACGACCCGGCCGTCCGCGCTCTGGCCGCGCACGTCCTCTGGTTCGTCGCGCTCATGCAACCGATCAACGCGGTGGTCTTCGTGCTCGACGGCGTCCTGATCGGCGCGGCCGACACCCGCTACGTGGCGGTGGCGATGCTCGGCTGCCTGGTCGTGTTCGTCCCCGCGGCGCTCGCCGTCCTCGCCGCCGACGCCACCCTCGGGTGGCTCTGGGCGGCGTTCACCCTCTTCCTCGTGGCCCGGGCCGTGACGATGGCCGCCCGTTACCTCACGGGGCGTTGGGCCGTGACCGGCGTGCCGAGCTGACGTCGGGGGCTCTGCGAAGCACGTCCGGGGCTGCAGCCGTCGGGAGCCCGCCGGGTCCGAGACCGACGTGGGCCGGATGACTCCGGTCGTCCAGCGCCGCCATCAGGCGCGGGCGCCGGAGCAGCCAGACCGCGAGCACCACCAGCAACGCACCCGCGACCGCGACCGTCCACCGGACACCCACTGCGTCGGCGACCACGCCCTGGAGCAAGGCCCCGAGGGGGAAGGCCCCGGTGACCGCCATGCCGTAGATGGAGAGGACGCGACCGCGGAACCGTTCGGCGACGATCGCCTGGATCGAGGTGTTGAACGCGCTCGCGAGCGTCAGGTACCCCGCGCCGATCGCGACCATGGCCACGATCCCACCGGCGTAGACGGGAACGAGCCCCATCAGGAAGACGCCGACGGCGAACACGGAGATCCCGGTGGCCGCGAGCTGCGCACGATGGCGGTCGTCACCGAACGCCCCGAGCAGCACCGCGGCCGACACCGCGCCCACACCGAGCGCCGCCGTGAGCACGCCGTACGCGAGCGCGCCGACCTCGTAGACGTCGTGGGCGAACACCACCGAGAGCGGGATGACCGGGTTGCCGAGGAAGACGACGATCGAGACCACGACGACCGCGAGCACGAGCCCTCGGTGCGCTCGCAGATAGCCGAGACCTTCGCGGATCGTGCCTGCACCCGCGTGATCGGGATGCTCGACCGCGACGGAACGGGTGTTGATCAGCCCCATCGCGACGAGGACGGCGACGAAGGACATTGCGTTGCCGAAGAACGCCGCCGCGGGACCGAGGGTGGCGATGACGACACCGCCGATCGTGGGACCGATGGCGCGGGCCGCGTTGAACTGGCATTGAGCAGATCGTCGCGGGGAACGAGCTGGGGCACGAACGACTGCCAGGCGGGCAGGCCGAATCCGATGCTGACCCCGAGCCCCGCCACGAGCGCCACCGTGACCCCCGGGCTCGCGGAGCCGTCGCGCCACACGAACCACAGGGCCAGCGCCACGGCCATCCCGGAGAGCTGCGTGAGCACGATGATCCGCTTCCGGGGGAAGCGGTCGGCGAACTTTCCGCCGATGGGGCCGAGGAGGAGCGCGGGAATGAACTGGGCGAACGAGCCGAACCCGACCCACGCCGGTGAGCCCGTCGCGTGCAGCAACACGAACGGGACCGTGACGTTCTGCATCCACGTCCCCGTGTGAGAGATCAGCGCGCCGCCCCAGAAGAGGCCGAAATCACGGTGTCGTAGCGCCCGGAACGCAGCGGCTCGAGCACTTGGTCCAGGAACGCGCTCCGTAGACCCCCGGCCGAAGTCCCCACGGACCTCATGCTCGCACGGGTTGCACGGGCCCCCGAATCGCGATTTCCTCTCCGCGTGAGCGAATCCGGGTCGGATCGACCCAGTCTCCTCCGCAGGTCTCTCGCGGAACGCGCCGAACGGGCGGGGCATCCCTCGACCGGCGGTCCCGGGCCGAGCCGCTCGCTCGTCCCCGTCGGGTCCGACGACCTCGTGGACCAGGGCCCCGCACCGCCAAGCCCTCGGCGCTCCGACGTCGACGGTTTCGGCCGCAGCGAGCGCATGCGGTCCCTCGTCCGGCGGGTCTACGACCCCGTGTACCGGCACTGGTTCCGGGCCGAGTGGGAGGGCTTCGAGCACATCCCGACCGAGGGCGGGGCGTTGCTCGTCGCCAACCACGCGGGTGCGCTGCCACCCGACGCGCCCGTGATCATGCACGGAATCGAGTCCGAGCTCGGTCGGCCCGTGTACGGGCTGGCCGAGGACCTGTTCCGGACGGTCCCCTTCGTCGGCACCCTCTGGTCGCGAGCCGGCGGCGTGGTGGCCAGTCCCGAGAACGCCTACCGACTCCTGCACGACGACGGCCAGCTCGCGCTCGTCTTCCCCGAAGGCGACAAGGGACCCGGGAAGCTCTACAAGGAGCGCTACCAGCTGCGTCGCTTCGGCCGGGGCGGGTTCGTCGAGATCGCCATGCGTGCCGGAGTCCCTGTCGTGCCGATCGCCGTCGTCGGCGCCGAAGAGGCGATGCCGATCATCTACAAGGACCGCCGCCTGGCGAAGCTCCTCGGGCTCCCCTACTTCCCGATCACTCCCACCATGCTGCTCATGGGCCCGATCGGGATCACGGCCTACCTGCCGGCCAAGTTCCGGCTCCGGGTGCTCCCCCCGGTCCACTTCGACGTTCCGCCCGACCAGGAGCGCTACTCCCGGGGCCGCGTCATGGAGGAGGCCGAGCGCATCCGCGACCACATCCAGCAGGCGCTCTACGAGATGCTCCGCGCTCGTCGAAGCGTCTGGTTCGGATAGGAGCTCCCGTGCGCGTGCTGGTGACCGGGCTCGGGACCTTTTGGGGTGCGCGGCTCGCGGCCGCGCTCGAGCGACGCGACGACGTCGAGACGATCGTCGGCGTCGATCGCCACGAGCCTCCCTTGCCGCTCGAGCGAACCGAGTTCGTCAAGTGCGACTCCGACTTCTCGATCATGCACCGGATCGTGCAGGCGACCCAGGTCGACACGATCGTCCACACGCACCTAGCGGTCGACTCCACACAGGTGAGCAGCTCCACGCTCCACGAGATCAACGTCATCGGCACGATGAACCTGCTCGCCGCGGCCGGCGCGGCCGAGAGCCCCGTGCGCCGCATGGTCGTGAAGAGCTCGACGCTCGTCTACGGCTCGACCTTCCGAGACCCGTACTTCTTCCGCGAGGACACCCCTCGCCGCCGGTCGCCACGAACCCCGGTCGAACGCTCCCTCGTCGACGTCGAGTCCTACGTCCGCGACTTCGCCGAGGACAACCCTCACATCGGTGTGACGTTGCTCCGGTTCGCCAACGTGCTCGGCAACGACATCGACTCTCCGCTCGTCCGCCTGCTCCGATTGCCGCTCGTACCGGAGATCCTCGGCTTCGATCCTCGAGTGCAGTTCGTCCACGAGGAGGACGTCATCGGCGCGCTCGTCTACGCGAGCACGTCCGAGGCGCCGGGAGTCTTCAACGTGGCGGGAGAGGGAACGCTGCCCTGGAGCGAGGTGTGCGCCATCGTCGGGAAGCGCCGCGTGCCGCTCCCGCCGCTGCTCACGGGCCTCGCGGTCGCGCCCCTCGCGCGTCTCGGCGTCGTGGAGCTCCCGCCCGAGGTCATCGACCTGCTCCGCTTCGGGCGAGGGGTCGATACGACCCGGCTCCGCAGACACGGCTACCGGTACCGGTACACCTCCGCGGGAGCGGTCCAGGCGTTCGCCGAGGGGCTTCGTCTTCGATCGACCATCGGTGACTCCCGACCCACGTATCGCTACCAGCGCGACCTGGAGAACTTCTTCCGTCATTCACCCGCCGTCGCGCGAGAAGAGAGCTCGTGAAGTGCCCCTCGTGCGACACGTGGGTGGACGACGACGCCACCGTTTGTTGGCTCTGCAAGGCACCCATCGGTGTCGCGCCCGGTCTGCAGCCGCCCGCGGCTCCACCCCCCGTCGACCCGCTGGTGTTCGCCCCACGGAGGCGGTCGAGGCGGGGGCTCGGAAACGCCCTCCTCGCGATCGCGATCGCGATCGTCGTAGGGTGCGCGGGGTTCGGCGTCTGGTGGCTCACCCGTGAAACAGGCGAGAGAGCAGTCGACGCGTATGTCGCCGATAACAAGGGCGTCGAGTTCACGTCGCACGAAGGCGG
>CAYRHS010000012.1:19981-23214 GCA_964424125.1 uncultured Burkholderiales bacterium | reverse complement strand
CGAAGGCGGCTTCCGCGCCACCTATCCGACCGATCCGGAGCGCGTCACCGAAGACTTCGAAGTCGAGAACCTCGAGCTGACGAGCGAGGGGGTGGAAGATCGTCCCGGGACCGACTACCTGTTCGCGGTCAGCTGGATCGACGTGGACGTCGACGTCCCCGGACTCCTGCGCGCGGCACCCCAAGCAGTCGCGACCGCGATCGACGGGACGGTCGAGCAAATGCACGCGCGCCAAGTCGGCGACATCGACGCGACGGAGGCGCTCGTCGAGAGCGACGAGCAGGTGACATGGGCACTGGTCTTCCAGGTGGACAGCCGCGTCTACGTCATCGAGGTCGGCTCGAAGAGCGGTGAACGAGCACCGTTCGACCGCCTCGTCGAGTCCTTCGAGCTCCTCCCCGCGGAGAGCTGAGGGGCCACGAGGTTCAGCGCCGGGCACCGAATCCTTGCTCGAGGGCGGCACGACGCTCGGCCCACTCCTCGGCCGTGATCGCGTAGCGGGCGTGGTCCTCCCACACGCCCCGGATCTGGAGGAATCGCTCGGCGACCCCCTCGAAACGGAGGCCGAGCTTCTCGACCACACGAAGGCTCGCACGGTTCCGAGGCACCACCGCGGCCTCGACGCGGTGCAGCCGGAGCTCCTCGAACGCATAGGCGAGCACGAGGGCGACCGCCTCGGGGACGAGGCCCTGCCCGGCGTGCTGCTCGTCGATCCAGTATCCGAGATAGGCGGTCTGGAAGGGACCGCGGTGAACCGTACCCAGGCTGACCTCACCCACGAAGCGGCCGTCGGCGAAGAAGATCCCGAAGCCGTACGCGGTGTCGAGGTGCCGCTGACGCTCCCAGGCCGCACACCGGGCTCGGAAGGCCTCGCGGTCGCCGGCCGGGTCGGATGTGCCCGCCTCGGGCAAGGGCTCCCACGTCTCGAGCCACCGACGGCTCCGGCGACGGACCTCACGCCAGGCCTCGTAGTCATCGGGCCGCAGGGGCCGCAGATGGCAGCGGGGGCCACAGAGCTCCGGCACGCTGTGGCAGGTTAGCGGCGCGGGGGCCACCGACGGCTCCGCAGGCGGTGGCAACCATGGCGGCGGTGAAGACGGCGGTCCGTTCGAACGCGGGTGTCGTGTTCGTCCTGCTGGGCGTCTCGCAGCTCGCGCTGGGGGCCTGGATGGCCCTCGCGCCCGAGAGCTTCACCGACACGATCGGTGGATTCGGCCCCTTCAATCCCCATTACGTCCGTGACGTGAGCACGTGGTACGTCGCGCTGGGGCTGGCGCTCGTGGTCGCCGCCGCGCGGCCCACCTGGCGCATCCCCGTGGCCGCGCTCGCACTCGTCCAGTACCTGCTCCACCTCGTCAACCACGTCGTCGACGTCGGAGACGCCGACCCGGGGTGGGCCGGCCCCCTCGACGCGGTGCTGCTCGCTGCGTTTGCCGTCGTGCTCGCCGTGCTCCTCCGGGAGGTCCGGGAGCGAACATGAAGATCTTCGTCGCCGGCGCAACGGGTGTCGTCGGTCGTCCCCTCGTCCACCGCCTGACGGAGGCAGGGCACGACGTCACGGCGCTCTCGCGTTCGCCCGAGCGGGCCGAGGGGCTGCGCGCCGCGGGCGTCCGGCCGGTCCTCGCCGACGCGCTCGACGCGACGGCCCTGAGGGACGCGGTGCGTGAGGCCGAGCCCGAGGTCGTCGTCCACGAGCTCACCAACATCCCTGCCGCGGTCGACCCCCGTCACCTCGAACGTGATCTCGCCGCCACCGATCGGCTGCGCACGGAAGGGACGAAAAACCTGATCGAGGCTGCGAGGGCAAGTGGCGCGCGGCGTGTCATCGCCCAGAGCATCGCGTTCGCGTACCGGCCCGGCCCCGGGGAGCCCCGCACCGAACGAGACCCGCTCCATCTCGAGGCACCGAGCGCCTTCGCCCCGGTGATCGCCGCGGTCGCCGACCTCGAGGCCCAGGTCACCGACGCCGACCTGGACGGCGTCGTCCTGCGCTACGGACACCTCTACGGTCCCGGCACCGCCTACGCCCACGACGGATCGATCCACGCGATGGTCCGTGCCCGTCGATTCCCTGTCGCCGGCAAGGGGACGGGCACCAACTCCTTCGTGCACGTCGAGGACGCTGCGGCCGCAACCGTCGCCGCGCTCGAGGGGCCCGCAGCCGTGTACAACGTGGTCGACGACGAGCCGGCAGCCGCGTCGGAGTGGCTGCCCGTGTATGCCCGCCTGATCGGCGCGCAGCCGCCCAGGCGCGTACCCGGGTTCCTCGCTCGCCTGGCGGGCGGCCCGTACGCGCGGTATCTCATGATCGAGATGCCCGGCGCCTCGAATCAGCGGGCCCGCAACGAGCTCCGCTGGACGCCGCAGATCCCGTCCTGGCGGACGGGGTTCGCGAACGAGTTCGGCTGACGCGCGACCGGTTAGGGTCACATCGTGCCGAAGACCGACGGCAGCGACGCGACGAACCGGCTGGTGTGGCTCGACCTCGAGATGACCGGCCTCGACGTCGAACGGCACGTCATCGTGGAGATCGCCTGCCTCGTCACCGATGCGGAGCTCGTGCCGCTCGACGACGGAACGGACGTGGTCGTGCACCAGTCCACCGAGGCGCTGGCCGAGATGAACGACTTCGTGCGCGAGATGCACAACCGCTCGGGCCTGCTCCGAGCGATCGAGGCTTCGACCACCTCCCTCGAAGCGGCCGGTACCGCCACGCTCGAATACGTGCGCAAGCACGTTCCCGAAGCCGACACCGCGCCGTTGTGCGGCAACTCGATCGGGATGGACCGTCGCTTCCTGGCCCGGTGCCTGCCCGACCTCGACGGCTACCTCCACTATCGAAGCGTCGACGTGTCGACGATCAAGGAGCTCGCCCGCCGCTGGTACCCGGATGCCTACCGGCGTCGACCGGCCAAGGCGGAGGGCCACCGTGCGCTCGCCGACGTCCGGGAGTCCCTCGCCGAGCTGCGCTACTACCGCGAGGCCGTCTTTCGCTCCCCCACCCTCACCGACTGACCTCGAGCAGGTCGTCGAGGGCGCCGAGGAGCGTCACCACCGTCCGCTCGCGAGCGTTGTGGCCCATGAGGCCGACGCGCCAGGCCCGACCGGCGAACTCGCCCAGCCCCCCACCGACCTCGATGCCGTACTCCGTCAGGAGCGCCTTGCGCATCGCCACGTCGTCGACACCGTCGGGGAGGGCGACCGAGGTGAGCTGCGGGAGGCGCCGGCCCGCT
>CAYRHS010000012.1:14385-19971 GCA_964424125.1 uncultured Burkholderiales bacterium | reverse complement strand
CGCTCGACCAGCGCCTCCTGGAGTCGCGCGCCGACACGACGGTGGCGGGCCCACGCGACTTCGAGACCTTCGGCGAGCAGAACCCCGAGCCCGGCGTGGAGCGCCTGCACCATCACCACCGGCGCGGTGTGGTGGTAGCGCCGTTCCGCGCCCACGTACGCGGCGAGGAGCCCGACGTCGAGGTACCACGACTGGGGCGGTCCTCGCCGGGCGCGCACCCGGTCCACGGCTCGGGGTGAGAACGTCACGGGCGCCAGCCCGGGCGGGACGCTGAGACACTTCTGGGTGCCCGCGTAGCAAGCGTCGATCCCCCAGCCGTCGACATCCACCGGAATCCCGCCCAGCGCGGTGACCGTGTCGACGAGGAGCAGGGTCTCGGTTTCTTGCAGAGCCGCGAGGGGTGCGATCTCGTTCTCGACCCCGGTCGACGTCTCGGCGTGGACCACAGCGACGAGGCGCGCCTCGGGCCGGCGAGCCCGCGCCTCGAGGAGCTGCCCGGGCTCGAGCGCGCGCCCCCAGGGCGCTTCCACGCGCACCACCTCCGCGCCGGTCCTACGGGCGACCTCGCACATCCGCTCGCCGAACACGCCGTTGACGCCGACGATCGCGACGTCCCCGGGCTCGAGGAGATTCACGAAGCAGGCCTCCATCCCCGCCGACCCCGTCCCGCTCACCGGCAGCGTCAGCGGGTTCTCGGTGCGGAAGATCGCTCGCAGTCGCGCCGCGGTGTCGTCGAGGACCTCGAGGAACTCGGGATCCAGGTGTCCGAGCAGGGGCCGGACGAGCGCCTCGGTGACCTCGGGATGGAGGTTCGACGGTCCCGGTCCGAGCAGCAGTCGGTCGGGGGGTGGTGCAGCGGTCCCGGTCACGCGGGGATGGTAGCGACCGACGCGCCGACGGTCCGAGTGGCTACGCCGCGACCAGCACCTCGATCGGTATCCACTCGGCGAGCAACGAGTGCAGCTCGCCGGACGCGTCCTCGCCCGCGGCGATCGCTCGCGCCACCTCGGCCGCGGCTCGCGCCACGCACGTCACGTCGGGGTCGGGAAGCGGGATCCCGTTCGCGGCCGCGGCCGCGACGACCCGGGCACTCGCCTCGTGGGCCGCCATCGCCGCGTCGCGAGACCGGTGCGCGCGCTGGAGGGCGCGCCGCACACCGAGCAGGAGGTGCCACTCCTCGACCTCGTCGGCCGCCGAACCGTGATGGTGGTCGAGCCGGGACCCGAGGGCCCGGACCTGCGTCTCGGTCAGCCGGTCCAAGGTGTCGAGGAAGCGCTGCAGATCCATCACCCTCTTCCTCGGCGCACCGGCACGGGCGATGAAGGGTCTCTTTCCCTTTTCAACCCCGCCCGTCGACCTGGCTGAGCACCAGACCGTCGAGGATGTCCGACTCCGAGACGAGGAGCTCGTCGAAGCCGAAGAAGCGCATGATCGCGACCAGGATCACGTTCCCGCCGACGATGACGTCGGCCCGGCCGGGCTCGAGCCCCGGGTTCTGCCGCCGTTGCTCGGCCGGCTCGGTCGAGAGCGTCCGGAACACGTCCTCGGCCGCCGCGTGGGTGAGACGGAAGTGGTGGATCGCGTCACGGTCGTACCGGGCAAGGCCCATCTCGACCGCCGCGACCGTGGTCACCGTTCCCGCCAGGCCGATCAGCGTCCGGGCGTCCTGAGCCGCCGGGAGGGCGCGGGCGACGTCCGCGAGCTCGTCGCGAACCGCCGAGATCGCGACCGAGAGCTCCTCCGGGGCGGGCGGGTCCGAGGCGAGGTACTGCTCGGTGGTGCGCACGCAACCCATCGCCACCGAGATCGACGAGTCCGGTTCGTCCTCACCGACCACGAACTCGGTCGAGCCCCCGCCGATGTCGACGACCAGGTAGGGAGCCGGCACGTGGACGCCGCTCAGCCCTGCGGTCGCGCCTCGGAAGGACAGCGCAGCCTCCTCCTCGCCCGAGAGGAGCTCGAGCTCGAAGCCCAGTTTCCCGGCCGGACCGAACAGCTCGTCCCGGTTGGCAGCGTCTCGGGCCGCGCTCGTGGCCGCGGCGCGTACGGGCGGGCTCCCGTGGGAATCGAGCGCCCGGCGGTACTGCGCCAGGACACGGAGTGTCCGTTCGATCGCGTCCGGCGCCAGACGCCCGTGTGCATTGACCCCGGCGCCCAGCCGGGTGATGTGCATCCGGCGATCGAGCGGCTCGAGCCCGGCGCCGGTCACGTCCGCGACCAGGAGTCGGACGGAGTTCGTGCCGACGTCGACGGCGGCGTAACGGTCGCTCACCGCCCGCGTGAGATCTCGTCGCCGAGGCGCGCGGCGACCCACGCCCCGACGGGGTCGACACCGCCCGCCAGGAAGTGCGCGTAGTGGGCGTGCAGGCACTTCACACCCCGCCGCGTACCTCCCACACCACCTGCTGGACGAGGTCCGGCGTGCTCGTCCGGGATCGCGCCGTCGCGCTCGTGCGCATACTCGCGGTGCGCGGCAGCGAGCGCTTCTGCGTCCACCTCGCGCTGCGCTTCCCGGACCCCTCCGGCAGCCTCGAGGCGCCCGACCTCCTGACGCAGATCGCGATCGACGAGCCAGTAGCGGGTCGGCATGGGTGTGCCGTCACGCTGGATCGGGGCGTTGCGGATCACCACCGGCGCGCCGGTCGCGTTCCGTACCACCACGCGGTAGTCCGCACGGGGCGGACGTCCGAGCAACGCCGCCACGTCGCGGTCGTCCTCGGGGGTCGGGAGGTCCGTCGTCACCTCGGGCGCCATGGTCGCAGTGTAGAAAGCGACGGCCCGTGGCCCCGCCCGAAGCTCGGGCGCGCCGAGGTTCAGGGGGCGGTGGTCGTGGTCGTCGACGCCTCGGGAACGACGGCGTAGGACTCCTCGCCGGGGTAGACGAGGTGGAAGCGCTCCCGTGCCAGGCGCTCGATCTCCTCGTCGGATCGGAGCCGCTCGGCCTCGTCAGCGAGGCTGTCGCTCTCCTTGCGGAGCAGCTCGAGGCGGTCGCGGGCCCGGTTCTCCTCCTTGCGCTGGGCGAGCAGTGCCCGGGTCGGGAAGACGAAGGCGAAGAGGAAGGCGACGACCATCAGCGTGAGCAGGGCGATACGCGCGGGCCGGCTCCAGCGCTTCACGACCCGGGCTCCGGCTCCCCGTGACCCCGGAAGGCTCGCCCACCGCGGTAGGTCGCGGCTTCGCCGAGCAGCTCCTCGATGCGCAGGAGCTGGTTGTACTTCGCCACCCGGTCGCTGCGCGCCGGGGCCCCTGTCTTGATCTGCCCGCAGTTCGTCGCGACGGCGAGGTCGGCGATCGTGGTGTCCTCGGTCTCGCCACTGCGGTGAGAGATCATCGCCGCGTAGCCGTGGCGCGTGGCGACGTCGATGGTGTCCATGGTTTCGGTGAGCGTCCCGATCTGGTTGACCTTCACCAAGATCGAGTTGGCAACGCCCGTCGCGATGCCCCGCTCCAGGCGCTCGGTGTCGGTCACGAACACGTCGTCCCCCACGAGCTGCACCCGGTCGCCGAGCACTCGCGTGAGCTCGGCCCACCCATCCCAATCGTCTTCGTCCAGGCCGTCCTCGACGGACACGATGGGGTGACGATCGCAGAGGCTCGCGAGGTATCCGACGAAGGCGCTCGAGTCCAGATCCCGACCCTCGCCGGCAAGGTGGTAAGTGCCGTCCGTGTAGAACTCGCTCGCCGCCGCGTCGAGCGCGAGCGCGAGGTCCTCGCCCGGGCGGAACCCGGCACGTTCGATGGCCTCGCTCAGAAGATCGAGCGCGGATTCGTTCGACTGGAGATCCGGCGCGAACCCGCCTTCGTCGCCCAACGCGGTCGAGAGGCCGCGCTCGCGCAGGAGCGCCTTCAGTGCGTGATACGTCTCGGCCACCCAACGCAGTGCCTCGTGGAAGCTCACGGCGCCCACGGGCACGAGCATGAACTCCTGGAGGTCCACGTTGCTGTCCGCGTGCGCGCCGCCGTTGAGAACGTTCATGCACGGGACGGGGAGGACGTGCGCGTTCGGGCCGCCCACGTAGGCGAACAGCGGCCGGTCCAGCTCGACCGCGGCCGCGTGCGCCGTGGCGAGCGACACTCCGAGGATCGCGTTCGCGCCCAGACGCGACTTGCCCTCGCTGCCGTCCAGCTCGATCAGCGCCATGTCCAGGCCTCGCTGGTCGAGGGCGTCACGACCCGTCACGAGCACCGCGATCTCACCCTCGACGTTCGCCACGGCCCGGCGCACGCCCTTGCCGCCGTAGCGTTCGCCGCCGTCGCGCAGCTCCGCCGCCTCGTGGGCACCGGTGCTCGCCCCGCTCGGGACCGCGGCCCGACCGAGCGCGCCCGAGAGGAGCTCGACGTCGACCTCGATCGTGGGGTTGCCGCGTGAGTCGAGGATTTCCCGCGCCTCGACCCGAATGATCTCGCTCACGGTGCCGTCTCCCGCTCCCGATGATGAACGGTCGCTGATGGTCCTGTGGCTGATGTTACTGGTGTGAAGAATGTAGCCCCAACGGCCGCCGCGGGGGGCGACGCCCTCGCCCCCGAGCAGGCGTCCGCCGTCAGCGCCCCGCCTCGGCGAAGCGCTGCGCGACGCGCTCGGCGTCGAGGTGGGCCAGGTCCTCGCCCCGCTCCCGGGCGAGCGCCTCGGCTCGCTCGAAGCGCGCCCGGAAGCGGGCCGCCCACCCGCGCAGTGCCGACTCCGCGTCCACGCCGTGGGCGCGCGCCGCGACCACGGCCGCGGCGAGGAGCTCCCCGAGGGCGCGCTCGAACGTGGCCGGGTCCCCGGTCCCGTCGAGTGACTCCACCGCGGCGCGCAACTGCTCGAGCGCGGCGGGCCCGTCGCCGGGATCCAGGCCGATCGACGCGGCCTTGCGCTGGAGCTTGTGCGCGTACAGGAGCGACGGAAGCGTGGAGGAGACGCCCGCGACGAGCGACGAGGTCCCCCGCTCGGCCCGTTTGATCTGCTCCCAGTTGCGCATGACGTCGCTCGCCCCCCCGACCGCGACGTCGCTGAAGACGTGAGGATGCCGACGCACGAGCTTGTTGTGGATCCCGGCCACGACGTCGGCCATCGTGAACGCGCCCGCCTCCCGCGCGAGCGTCGCGTGGAACACCACCTGGCAGAGCAGGTCGCCGAGCTCGTCACCCAGGGCTGCATACGCGGCAGGCGGCACGTCGCCGACGGGTGCCTCGACCGGCAACGCCTCCACCGCTTCGACGACCTCGTACGCCTCCTCGAGCACGTAGCGAGCGAGCGAGTGGTGCGTCTGCTCCGCGTCCCACGGGCAACCCCCGGGACCGCGCAGCCGCTCCATCAGCGCGACGAAGCGGGCGAGCTCCGGCGCGAGCGGCCGGGCCCCCGTGTCGACGAACAGCGAGGTGCGCGGGTCGGGTTCGACGACGCGGTCGAGCTCCGCACACGCAACGTCGAAGACCGCCTCGTCGGGTGAGCCGAGCCGGGCCAGCACCGTCACCGGATCGGTGGGGTCGAGGGCCTCGAGCAGCGCGAGCTTCACGTCGGAGAGGACCACGACCGTGTCGCACTGCCCGATCAAGATCGGGCCGGCGCGACCGGCAGCCGCGATCGAGAAGGACTGGCCGTCC
>CAYRHS010000012.1:3062-14375 GCA_964424125.1 uncultured Burkholderiales bacterium | reverse complement strand
GCCCAGCCTGGTCCATGCGAGCTCGACGAAGGAGAGGCCGGGCACGAGCTCGACCTCGACCGGTGCAGCCCGGAGGAGCTCGACCGAGCGCTCCGCAACCGACGGGCTCCCCGGCACCCCGTACACGACCTCGCCGCCGTCCTCGGCGGCTTGCACGAGCTCGGCCACGATCGAGCGGTAGACGTCCTCGATGCGAGTGGCTTGCTCGTAGCAGTGATCGAATGGGCGGAACGCCATCCCGTCGGCCTCGAGGTCGGCGACCGCCGGATGGTGCCGGGTGCGAACGAACGGCCGATCGGCGGCCGCCAGCCGAGAGCGGGCGACGGGCAAGACGAGGCCGGCGCCCGCCGGACCAAGCCCGACGACCGCGACCCGGGGGCTCACCCGGTCGGCTGCGACGTGGCGCCCGGCTGCGACGTGCCGGTCGGTCCCGTATCCGTCGAGCCGGTGTCCGTCGCACCCGTGTCGGCGGGGCGCTGCTCCGCGTCGGCGCCCGCCGGCGGCTCGACCCGCGCGCCTTGATCGTCGACGAGCCACTCGCCGAAGGACGGGTCGACCTCCACGTCGGCATCTTCGATGAGCTTCCTGAGCTCGGCCGCGTCCACCGACTGCAGCGCGGCCGTGATCACGATCGCCTGCTGGTCGAGTGTGAGCTCGTCGAAAGAACCGGTGATCCGATCGGTCACCTCGATGATGTGGTAGCCGAAGTCGGTGGCGACGGGTTCGGAGATCTCGCCCGGTTGCAGCTCGAAGAGCGCCGCGTCGAACTCGGCCACGGTTGCGCCACGCGGGAGGCACCCGAGATCACCACCGGCCGCGGCCGATCCGGCGTCGTCGGACTCGGTCGCCGCGAGCTGCGCGAAGTCCTCGCCGGCTTCGAGGCGGGCCCGCAGGTCCTGGGCCTCGGCCAGCGCTGCGGCCGGATCGGGCGCGACCCCGGTGAGCGAATCGGGTTGGGTGCTCACCAGGATGTGTCGGGCGCAGGCGAGCTCGACGTCCCCCTCGGGCATCGCGAACGCCACGAGCGCGGCGAGCTGATCGACCGCCGCGTCGCGGAACGCGGCGGGGAGGGCCTCGAAGCGCGCCGCGAGCGCCTCCCGCTGCTGGTCGGGCGGCAGCAGTTGCTCTTCCTGGTTGGGCGTGAGGAACTGGGAGGGTGCGAGCTCCGCCGCCACCGCCTTCACCGAGTCGGTGATCTCGACGCCCGAGTCCTCCGCGGCCTGACGGACGATCTCGCCCTGGATGATCTGCGTGAGCCACACCGCCGAGAACGCGGCCCCCGCGCTGTCACCCTCGCCGTCGACCGGCAAGCCGGTGGCCTGGGCGAAGAACGCGCTGAGCTCGTCGTTGCCCCTGATGGCGTCGAGCTGATCGGTGAAGTCGGAGCGCGAGATCTCGGTGCCGCCCACCCTGGCGGCCCACGCGCGAGGGGCCAACGCCGAGTTGCCACCGCACGCACCGGCCAGCAGCGCGAGCGCGACGACAGAGACGACAGAGAGGAAGCGGGGGCGAAGGCGCGTCACGGAGACCCCGATGCTACCGGCGCGTCTCCCGTCGGGACCAGCCGCCCCAAGATCCCGATCACCGCCGGGACGACGGCTTCGTCGCGTGGCAGCGGTGCCGCGAACTCCCTCGGCCCCTTGACCACGCTGCCCGGAACCCGCACGGACAAGCGCGCCTTGGTGGCCGCGCCGAGCTCGAAGCCCGCAACCCGGACCATCCCACGGTGCACGGCCAGCGAGCGCACACCCAGTTCGACGCACGTGACGCGCAGTCGGGCGACGTCGAGGAGCGCTGCGGCCGGTGGCGGCACGGGGCCGTAGCGGTCCTCCCACTCGCGCCGGACGTCGTCCACGTCCGCCACGGCCTCCACCGCGGCCAGGCGCCGGTAGGCCTCGATCCGGACGTCGTCTCGCGTGACGTAGTCGTCGGGGAGCGAGGCGTCGATCGGGATGTCGAGCGAGACCTCCGGCACGGGCTCCGGGACCCGCCCCGTCAGCTCGTCGACCGCCTCCGTGACCATCTCGCAGTAGAGGTCGAAGCCGACGGCCGCGATGTGGCCCGACTGCTCGGCGCCGAGCAGGTTCCCGGCACCCCGGATCTCGAGGTCGCGCATCGCGATCCGAAAGCCCGAGCCGAGCTCGGTGAGCTCCCCGATCGTCCGCAGCCGCTCGTAGGCCTCCTCCGTCAAGCGGACCTCGGGCGGGTGGAGGAGATAGGCGTAGGCGCGCTGGCCGCGGCGGCCGATCCGGCCCCGGAGCTGGTAGAGCTGCGCGAGGCCGAGGCGGTCGGCGCGGTCCACCACCATGGTGTTCACGGTGGGGATGTCCAACCCGCTCTCGACGATGGTCGTGCAGACCAGCACGTCGTAGCGCCGTTCCCAGAAGTCGAGGACGACACGCTCCAGGCTTCCCTCGTCCATCTGGCCGTGCGCGACCGCGACGCGAGCCTCGGGGACGAGATCACGGACACGGGTGGCGACGTGCTCGATGCTGCGGACCCTGTTGTGGACGAAGAAGACCTGACCTTCACGAAGCAGCTCCCGCCGAACGGCCTCCGACACCGCGCGCTCGTCGTACTCGCCGACGTAGGTCAGGATCGGCTGGCGATCCTCGGGGGGTGTGTTGACGAGCGACATGTCACGGATGCCGGTGAGCGACAGCTCGAGCGTGCGCGGGATGGGCGTGGCGGTGAGGGTGGCCACGTCGACGTTCGTGCGGAGGCGCTTGATGCGCTCCTTGTGCTGGACACCGAAGCGTTGCTCCTCGTCGACCACCAAGAGGCCGAGCGAGCGGAACGACACGTCGTCGGAGAGGAGACGGTGCGTTCCGATGACGACGTCGACTGTCCCCGCACGCACGTCCTCGATCACCCGACGCTGCTCCCGTTCCGTCAGGAATCGGGAGAGCACCTCGACGCGGACGGGGTAGTTGGCGTAGCGCTCCCGGAACGTCTGGCCGTGCTGGGTCGCGAGCAGCGTCGTCGGTACGAGCACCGCCACCTGCTTGCCGTCCTGGACCGCCTTGAACGCCGCCCGGATCGCGATCTCCGTCTTTCCGTACCCGACGTCACCGCACACGAGCCGGTCCATCGGGATCGGCTGCTCCATGTCCGCCTTGACGTCGTCGATGGCTCGTTGCTGGTCGGGGGTCTCCTCGTAGGGGAAGGCCTCCTCCATCTCGCGCTGCCAGAGGGTGTCGGAGGAGAACGCGTACCCCTCGGTCGCGCGGCGCGCGCGGTACAGCGCGACGAGCTCGTCCGCGATATCGCGCACCGCGCGCCGGACTCGCGCCCGGGCCTTGTCCCACTCGCCACCACCGAGGCGATTGAGCGAGGGTTGGTCGCCGCCCGTGTACTTGCGCACGATCCCGACCTGATCGGTCGGGACGTAAAGCCGGTCGTCACCCCGGTACTCGAGCAAGAGGTAGTCGCGTTCGACACCACCGAGCTGCCGCGTCGTGATGCCCGCGTAGCGACCGACACCGTGCTCCGCGTGAACGACGAAATCCCCCGGTTCGAGCGCGTCGTAGTGATCCACGACCCGTCGTGTCTCGCGACGACGTCGTGGCGCGCGGCGGCGGCCGGTGAGATCCGACTCCGCCACGAGCGCGAAGCCTGCGGAGGGCACGACCACGCCGTGCTCCAGCGGCGCGACGACGACCCCGACCGTCCCGGGGGCGAGCGTGGCGCCGTCCTCGACGATCGCGGCCTCGATTCCGTCGGCTGCGAGCACCGCCACCAGCCGATCGGCGGAGGAACGACCGTCGGCCGCGAGCACGACCCGCGAGCCGGAGGCGGCGAGGCGCCGGATGCGATCCGAGAGGGTGTCCGACGATCCGCGCACCGGATCGAAGCGGGTCGCCGCCACCCGAGGCGTGTCCGGCGAGTCGGGTGCCGCGAGGAGCGAAGCGACGGGTGCGGCCGTGTGCCGGAGCAGCCGCTCGAACGGCAGCGTGAGGCGCGGAAGGTCGTCGGTTGCCGCGCCCCAGGTCTTCGCGAGGGAATCCCCCAGTGCCGCCTCTTCGTCGAGGAGCTCTCGTGCGCGATCGCGCATCCGGGCCGGTTCGGCCACGAGCACTCGAGCATCGTCGGAAAGGAAGTCCGGGAGCAGACGCTCCGCCTCGGTGAGCCAGGGGAGCCACGCTTCCATGCCGTCGAACGTCTCGCCGGCGGCGAAGCGGTCCCATTGCTCCCGCCCCCAGGGCTCGGATGCCACCAGCGCGGCCGCGCGCTGACGGACCTCGAGCGTCGGGAGCAGCTCGCGGCAGGGAAAGATCCGCACCTCGTCGAGGTCGGCCGTCGCTCGCTGGTCCGCAACGGCAAAGGACTGCAGCCGGTCGACCTCGTCGCCCCAGAGGTCGATCCGCAACGGATGATCACCGGTCGACGGGTAGACGTCGAGGATCGAGCCCCGCACGGCCAGTTCACCGCGAGCCTCGGTCTGGTACTCGCGGCGATACCCGGCACGTACGAGCCGGTCGACCAGCGCGTCCCGGTCGACGGTCGCCCCCGGGCGCACGATCAAGGGCTCCGCCGCCTCCACGTGGGGCCCGAGACGTTGGACGAGCGCCCGCACGGGGGCGATCACGACCGACAGGCGCGGGGCGTCGGCCGTGCGCAGGCGCCAGAGCACGCGGAGGCGACGACCCATCGTCTCGACGGAAGGGGAGACGCGTTCGAACGGAAGGGTCTCCCACGACGGGAACAGCTCGACCGCCTCGTCTCCCAGGAGGACGGCGAGGTCGTGGTGGGCGCGCTCGGCCTCGGCCGCCGTCGGCACGGCCAGCAGTAGAAGCCGCCTCGCGCGCCGCGCCATCGCCGCCACGGCGAGCGGACGTACCGATTCCGGGACGGCCACGACGTCCGCCCGCCCGCCGAGAAGCGCGTCGAGCGCGGGCTCGTCGGCGAGGAGGTCCGCCAGCCCACCGAGCCTGCTCATTCGTTGAACCGGTTCATGGCCTCTTCGACGCCCTCGGTCACGATGCACTCCACGGCGTCGGCCGCGCGCGCGACCGTGACGTCGACGGCTGACCGCTCGCGCTTCGAGAAGCGGCCGAGGACGTGGTCCGCGCCGCGTTCCTTCCCGCCGGGCGGCTTGCTGACCCCGATGCGGATCCTGAGGAAGCGGTCGTCGCCGAGGTGATCGACGATCGACCGGAGGCCCTTGTGCCCGGCGAGCCCGCCGCCTGCTTTCACTCGCAACACGGCCGTCGAAAGATCGAGCTCGTCGTGGATCACGATCAACCGTTCGGGCTCGACACCGAAGCGGCGCACCAGCTTCCCCACGGCCAGGCCCGACTCGTTCATGAACGTCTTGGGGACCGCGAGCGCCACTCGCCGGCCGTCGACGCGGACCTCGGCGACCCATGCATCCTGGCGGCCGCTGCGCAACCGGGCATCGTGGCGCTCGACGAGCTCCTGGAGCACTTCGATGCCGACGTTGTGCCGCGTGCGCTCGTGCTCGCGTCCGGGGTTGCCGAGCCCGACGACGAGCCAGTCGGCCGGCGTGCCCGTGCGCTCGCCGCCCCGTCGGCGGCGCGGCACGGGCTAGTCCTCGTCGGCGGTCTCGCCCCCGCCGCCCTCGGCCGCGGGTGCCGCCCCTTCCGTGGGCGCCGCGCCCTCTTCGCCCTCGGGAAGCTCCTCGCCCTCGGCGAGCTCCGCCTCCTCTTCGGTGACCTCTTCGACGACGCGGGGGACGATCACCTGCACGACCAGCTCGTCGGGTTCGTACCCGGTCTCGACGCCCGGCGGCAGCCGCAGGTCCTCGAACCTGATCTGGTCGTTGAGCTCGAGCGCGGAGACGTCGACCTCCACCACCGGCGGGATGTCGGCCGGCTTCGCGGAGATCGTGAGGCTGAAGAGCTGCTGCTCGACGATGCCGCCCTCCTTGGCGCCCGGCGCCTCCCCCACGATCTGCACCGGCACCTCGGCTTCGACCGCGACGTCCCGCCGGATCCGCACGAAGTCGACGTGCACGAGGTCACCGCGCATCGGGTCGCGCTGGATCTGGCGTGCGAGCGTCAGCTGCTCGGCCCCGTCCACCTGGAGGTTGATCAGCGTGTTGGCCCCGGCCTCGCCGCCGAGGATCAGCCCGAGCTCGCGAGCCGACACGGTGACGGGCACGGCCTCGTCCTCCAGCCCGTAGACGACCGCCGGCAGCAGGCCCTCGCGTCGCAGCCGCTTGGCGGGACGGGTCCCCCGTTCCGAGCGCTTGTTGGCGGCGAGCTTCACGTCAGCCATGGCGTGGCGATCCTTCGGGTGCAGCAGTCGAGCAGAGGCGGTGGCGGTGGGCCGCCGCTCTCCATTCTGGCCGCGCCACGCGACGTGCTCCAAGCCGGGTCGGCCCGGGGCGGAGGTCCCGAGCCCCGGGCCGGGCCTCAGACGTTGTCGCCCTTGAAGATCTCCGAGACCGAGGTGTCCTCGAACACGGCGTCGAGGGCATCGGCGATGATCGGCGCGATCGACAGCACGGTGAGGCTGTCCCATCGCTTGTCCTGCGGGATGGGAAGCGTGTTGGTCAGCACTACCTCGCGCAAGGGCGCGTTCTTCAGTCGATCGACCGCGGGACCGGAGAGCACCCCATGGGTTGCCGCCACCCACACCTCACGCGCTCCGCGCTCGACGAGCAGGTTGGCGGCCGAGGTGATGGTGCCGGCGGTGTCGATCATGTCGTCGACGAGCACGCAGCTGCGACCGTCCACCTCGCCGACGACCTCTGTGGCCTCGGCGACGTTGTGCGTCCCCCCGGGACGCCGCTTGTCGATGAACGCCAGATCGGCCGACACCTCGAACTCGCCGAGGTTGTTGGCGAAGCGACGCGAGAGCTTGCCGCCGCCAGCGTCGGGCGCCACGACCGTGACGTCGGTGGCGACCCGCTCGGCGAGGTACTCGGCGATCGTCGGCACGGCCGTCAGGTGGTCGACGGGCATGTCGAAGAAGCCCTGGATCTGGCCGGTGTGCAGGTCGACGGTGACGACCCGGTCGGCGCCCGCGGCGGTGAGCAGGTCGGCGAGCAGGCGCGCGGTGATCGGTTCGCGGCCCTCGGCCTTGCGGCCCTGCCGCGCGTAGCCGTAGAAGGGGCAGACCGCGGTGATGCGCTTCGCCGACGCGCGCTTCGCGGCGTCGATCATGATGAGCTGCTCCATGATGCGGTCGTTCGTCGGCTGGTAGTGGCTCTGGACGATGAATGCGTCCGCACCGCGAATGCTCTCTCCGAAGCGGCAGTACAGCTCGCCGTTGGCGAACGTCGACAGGACGACCTCGCCCAGGGGGACCTTCAGGTTCTCGGCGATCTCCTCGGACAGCTCACGCGCGCCCCGCCCGCTGAAGAGCATCAGCCGCTTCTTCGTCACCAGCTCCATGAGTCCATCCTCGCGCTCGTCCGTTTCGCCCCGCTCAATCCTCGGCGTCGGCCTCGTCCTCGCTGGGCCGCTCGCCCTTCGAGCGAGGCTCCGCGCGGGCAGGCACCCCCTTGGCCAGGTGCCCGGGGGGCACGTCGCGCGTGACGACCGCGCCCGCGCCGGTCTCGGCCTCGTCGCCGAGCTCGACCGGGGCGACGAGCACCGAGTTGCTCCCGGTGTGCACGTCCCGCCCGATCTTCGTGCGGTGCTTCTCCCGACCGTCGTAGTTCGCGGTGATCGTCCCCGCTCCGAGGTTCGCCCGCTCGCCGACCTCGGCGTCACCCACGTACGACAGGTGGGGCGCCTTCGCTCCCTCGTGCAGCTCGGCGTTCTTCGTCTCGACGAAGGAGCCGACCTTCGTGTGCGGTCCGAGTCGGGTTCCCGGCCGGAGGTGGGCGTACGGCCCGATCGTCGCCCCGTCGGCGACCTCCACCTCCGAGAGGGTCGAGGACGCAACGATCACGTCCTCACCGATGATGGCGTCGCGCAGCCTCGCATCCGGTCCGATGACCGAGCGGGCGCCGACCACGGTACGGCCCTCGAGGATCGTCCCGGGCAGCAGCCGGACCTCGGGATCGAGCTCGACGTCGCTGTCGACATAGGTGCGCGTCGGGTCGACCATCGTCACCCCTTCGCACATCCAGCGATGGTTGATCCGCGCCCGGAGGACGGCTTCCGCCCCGGCGAGCTGCGCCCGGTCGTTGACCCCCGAGACCTCGGTCGGATCGGCGACGACGCTGGCCCGGACCAGGTGCCCGGTGTCGCGCAACACCGCGACGGCATCGGTGAGGTAGTACTCGCCCTGGCTGTTCTCGGGGCTCAGGCGGCGCAGCGCCGGCGCGAGCAGGCTGCGGCGGAAGCAGTAGATCGACGTGTTGATCTCGTCGATCTCCAACTGCGCCTGGTCGGCATCGCGGTGCTCGACGATGCCGGTCACGGCACCAGCGTCGTCACGCACGATCCGCCCGTATCCGGTCGGGTCCGAGACGCGTGCGGTCAGGAGCGTCGCCGCGGCGTCGTGATCGCGATGCGCCGTGGCGAGCTCGGTGAGCGTCTCGGTCCGGAGCAGCGGTGTGTCGCCGGGCACGACGAGCAGGTCGGTCTCGGCATCGACGTCGTCGGCGAAGGCGGTGAGCGCAACACCGGCGGCATCACCCGTGCCTCGCTGGACCCTCTGCTCCACGAAGGTCACCGGCACCTCGGTAGCCACCTGCTCCTGGATCGACTTCGTCACCCGCTCGGCCCCGTGCCCGACGACCACGACGATTCGCTCGAGCGGGAGGGGGAGCAGCGCGTCGAGGACATGCCCGAGCATCGGGCGGCCGCACAGAGGGTGCAGCACCTTGGGGGTGTCCGACCGCATGCGGACACCTTCGCCGGCCGCGAGCACGACGGCCGCGAGGGGCCGGTAGCCGCTCATCGGCGCACCATCCCCGAGCTCGGACGGCTCGTCCACGATTCGTCGGGTGGGCTCATCGGACCACCTCCTGCTCGGGGGCGAGGTTTCGAACCTCGACTTGGGACTCCAAAGGACCCCGTGCTGCCGTTACACCACCCCCGACCGTCGCAAACGACGATACTCGGGGCGCGAACGGCGAGGAACGCTCTCGACCGGTGATGTGACGCATCGGGAGCGCAGCCGGTACGGTGGCCGACGCCATGGGATCACTGGTCAAGAAGCGCCGCAAGCGCATGCGCAAGAAGAAGCACAAGAAGCTCCTGAAGCGCACGCGCTGGCAACGGCGCCAGCAGGGCAAGTAGCCCGACCCGGCGCCGCGTTCAGCGGGCGCCGTCGGTCCTGACCCCCTTGCGCACCGTCGCCGCCGCGAACACCGCGGCGTCGAGCTCGCTTCGCAGCCGCTCGGTCAACGCGACCACGTCCGGGGCGCGCTTCGGAACGAGCGCGTAGGCCGACCCGCTGCCCGCGAGGAGCGCGGGCACGCCGGCCGCGCTCTCGAGCTCCAGACGGAAGTCGCGCAGCGCAGGCTCGACCGTCTCCGCGGCGGGCTCCAGATCGTTGCGCAGCTCCGCCACGAGCGGAACGACCGGATCGGGCGCGGCAACGACGCGCCCGGACCGCTCACCTCCGAGCTCGTCGAAGGCGCGATAGACGTCGGGAGTCGCGAGCCGGAACGGTGGAACGGCGACGATGACCGGAAGCGTCTCGGGTAGCGCGACGGGCTCGAGGACCTCACCGCGCCCGCGCATCCACGCGGCCCCACCACCCGCGACGCAGAACGGGACGTCGGATCCGAGCGTTGCGGCGAGCTGCAGCAGCTCGCCGTCGTCGACGTCGATCTCGTGCTCGGCACGAAGCAGTTCGCGCAGCGCCACGAGCACGGCGGCCGCGTCGGCCGATCCCCCGCCGAGACCCGCCCCCGCCGGGATGCGCTTGCGCAGCCACAACGAAGCGCCGAGTCCGTCGCCCTCCGGGACGTGCCCGAGCAGCAATGCCGCTGCGTGCACCGCCAGGTTGTCCGGCCCTTCGGGGATCGGGAGCCGTCCCGTCTCCGACGACGAGGGTGGCGCGGTGTCGTCCACCACGGTGAGCTCCACGCCGGGGTCGGAGCGCAAGGAGACCTCGAGGTCGTCGTGGGGCTGGCCGACCGAGACGGTGAGCGCTTCGAGCTCGTGGAAACCGTCGGGCCGCGTCCCCAGGACGTGGAGACACAGCGTGAGCTTGGGGAACGCGGCCGCGCGGATCGTGGTCACGCGGCGGCCACGTCGCTGAGCGCTGCCCACTGCCCGAGCTCGAGCCGCTCCGCGCGCGTCGCCGGATCGATGCCCGCGGCGCGCAGCGTGGCAGGAGCCTCCCGACCGAACACCGTCCGCAGCGCCCGGCCCAGCGTCTTGCGCCGTTGGGCGAAGCCCGCGCGTACGAGATCGAACATCACCTGCGGATCGGATACTCGGACCGGCGGCTCGTCGCGCCGGCGCAGCTCGAGCAGGGCCGACTCGACCTTGGGCCTGGGGAAGAACACGGCGGGTGGGACGGTGCCCGCGAGCCGCGCGTGCGCGTGCCACGCCACGGTGACGCTGACGGATCCGCACGCCCGCGTGCCGGGGGATGCGGCGAGGCGCTCGGCCACCTCCCGCTGGACCATCACCAGCATCCGCCGGACCATCGGGGCGTCTTCGAGGAGCCGGACGACGATCGGGGTGGCGACGTTGTACGGGAGGTTCGAGACGACCAGCCAGGGCCGGTCCCCGAGCATCGACCGGTAGTCCACGGCGAGGGCGTCGCCGTGCTCGACCCGCACGTTGGCGGCATCACCCACCGCCGACCGGACGACCGGTACCAGGCGCCCGTCGATCTCGAGCGCGAGGACGTCCGCGGCGGACGCCGCGAGAGCGACCGTGAGCGAGCCGGCGCCGGGACCGATCTCCAGCACGTGGTCCTCGGGCGTGACCTCGGCCAGCCTCACGATGCGCCGGGCCGTGTTGGGATCGACGAGGAAGTGCTGGCCGAGCGAGCGACGCGGGTCGATGCCGTGCTCGGCGAGCAGCGCCCGGATCCGGGCCGGGGTGAGCGTGTCGGCGGCCACGGCCTCGACGGTATCGCCAGCGTTCGGTGCGTTCACCAGCGTCGCATGTGACGCGTCACGAGTGCACCGGGATCCATCCGTTACCAGGTGGCGGTGACCGAGATGACCCCCGACGAGAGCGGCGCGAGCTGCTCGAACACCGAGGCGGAGAGGTCCAGGATCCGGCTCGACGCGAAGGGACCCCGGTCTGCGACCGTGCACGTCGTCGTCGCACCGCTCCCGTTGTTGGTCACGGTGATGACCGTACCCATCGGCGCGCTGCGATGCGCGCACGTACCCGGCGTGACCTGGTACCAGGTCGCACCGCCTTGCTCGACGTGGGGACCCGGCCCGGACGGATCGGCGGTGCTCGTCGGCGCGGGCTTCGT
>CAYRHS010000012.1:0-3052 GCA_964424125.1 uncultured Burkholderiales bacterium | reverse complement strand
CCACCTCGGCGACCGGCTCACGCACGATCTCGTCGGCGACCGCGACCCGCTCGACCGGGACCCCGCCCTCGGTCCGCACCGCGTAGACGACCCGGCGGAGACCGTCGGCACCCTCCTGCACCACGCGCGTGCTGCCCTCCTCGAGGTACGGGTCCTCGCGCCGCAGCGTCTCGAACGGGACCGGTTCCTCCGCGAACTCCTCGTGCTCGCCGCCGCGTCTCACGACCACACGCTCGAGCCCGTCGAGTGGCGTCTCGCCGGGTGGCTCGACCTGCGCGTCGGGACCCACATCGACACCCAGGTCCTGGAGGAGCTCACCGACGGTCAGCGCGGTCGAGAGGACCTCCTCGGCCCCCCGTCGACCTCCACCGTGAGGCGACGCAGCTCACGGAGCACGATCGTCTCCCCCGCCGCGATCCGCCCACCCCGAGAGGTCCGCACGAGGTCGGGATCGAGGCCGAGCTCGCGAATCATCTCGTCGACCGTGGCGTCACACGTGACCCCGTGTTCCTCGCCGACGCCCTTGACGTCAACGACCACGGGGCAGCCCCGAACGATGCGGATCTCCAGGCCGTCGTGCAGCGGGGCGTCGACCGCCGGCTTCACTCGGTCGTACTCGCCGATCGAGACGTGCTGTTCGGCGAGGAAGTCGCCAACCGTTTCCGCGCGCGTGCTCCGGACGTGCTCACTTCCGTCGAGGTGCACGGTCACGCGGTACTCGTTGGCGAGCACCGCCTGGGGCACCGCGAACAGCGCCGCCGCGAGCACCGCCGCGAGCGCGACTCCCTGGAGCTGGTGACGACGAGCGCGTCGGCGGCGGGCGCGGCGTCGCTACGGCGCGCGCCACGAGCTGGCTGTGCTGTTCGTGCTGCACGGTGATCGGGCTCCGCCCCCCGAAACGTGCTCGACGCCGACTCGTCACGAGTCCTGATGGCTCGTCGCGGAACGTAGCGACGGCGGGCCGGCAGGGGCAATGCGCGTTGCCGACGCCCGCGTCGATGCGCGTCAGTGCTGGTCAGCGCGTAGTAGCGCGTTCACCGAGCGCGCGAGGGAACAGCACGGCCGCGTTGCCGGCGGTCGCGGCGCGCACGGCGTCGATCGACGTTCCCCGTGCAGCCGCCACCGCGGCGCCGACCTCGGGAACGAACGCGGGCTCGTTCGGCTTCCCGCGGTGCGGAACGGGTGCCAGGTACGGAGCGTCCGTCTCGACGAGGAGCCGGCCCTCGGGGACGACGGCCGCGGCCGCACGGACGGCGTCGGCGTCGGCGTCGGCGAAGGACACGATGCCGCTGAACGAGACGAACGCGCCCCGTTCGAGTGCGCGGCGCGCTTCGTCGGGTCCGCCGGTGAAGCAGTGGAAGACGACGCGCTCGGGCACGCCCTCGTCGTCGAGGATCCGGAACGTGTCGTCCCAGGCATCTCGCGAGTGCACGACGAGCGGGAGCCCGAAGCGGTGGGCAAGCCGGATCTGCCAGCGGAACGCGGTCTCCTGCTCACCGCGGGGCGAGTGCTCGTAGTGGTAGTCGAGCCCGGCCTCCCCGACCGCGACCACCTCGTCGGCGTGGAGCATCGTCTCGATGGGCACGCCTTCAGCCGCGAGCTCCGACGCGTCGTGCGGGTGCAGCCCCGCGGTCGCCGAAATCCGCGTGTCGTAGCTCGCCAGGTCGATCGCGGCCCGGGAGGACTCCAGATCGGTACCGATGACGAGGATGCGACCGACGCCGGTCGTCTCCGCCCGAGCGATCGCCGCCTGCGGGTCGTCCAGCAGCTGGAGATGGCAGTGGCTGTCGAACCAGGTCGGCTGCGGGCCGGTTCGGAGGTCACTCATGTGCCGGACTCCAATCGCGGGAACAGGGGAGCTCCCTGATCGAGCGACGCGCCCGGGGGAAGGCCTCCCCAGGCGGCATCGTCGGGGAGCCGTCGATCCTCGGGCCGCCCCAGTCCGAGCCGGCGCCAGAGCTCGGCCGAGGCACGCGGGATCAACGGGGACGCGAGCAGCGCGACCACACGGAGTGCCTCGAGACAGTCTCCCAGGACCGCGCGGGCGGCCTCGGTGTCGCCCGCTTTGACCATGGCCCACGGCTGGCGATCCTCGATGTAGGCGTTGGTGGCGCGGATCAGGTCCCACACCGCGCCGAAGCCGCCGGCGAAGTCGAGCTTGGCCATCCCGGATTCGAGGCCGCTCACCGCACGCTCGGCCTCGGCCACGAGCGGCCCGTCCTCGCGCTCGTCGGGCGCACAACCGTCGCAGTACCGCACCGCCATGTTGAGGACGCGACTCGCCAAGTTGCCGAAGTTGTTCGCGAGGTCGGCGTTGTAGCGCTCGACCATCGCCTCGTAGCTGAAGTCCCCGTCCGGTCCGAACTGCTGGTCTCGGAGGAAGTGGTACCGGAGCCCGTCCACGCCGAAGTCGGCCACCAGGTCGGCGGGGCCGATCTGGTTGAGCCTCGTCTTCGACATCTTCTCCCCGCCGACGAGGAGCCAGCCGTGAGCGAAGACGCACTTGGGCGGCGCCTCCCCTGCTGAGAGCAGCATCGCCGGCCAGTACACCGCGTGGAACCGCAGGATGTCCTTGCCGATGAGGTGGTAGTCGACCGGCCAGAAGCGATCGAAGCGTTCACGGTCCCGGCCGTAGCCGATCGCGGTGCAGTAGTTGAACAAGGCATCGAACCAGACATACGCGACGTGATCGGCATCCCAGGGGAGCGGCACGCCCCACGAGAGCGACTTGCGGCTCATCGAGAAGTCGCGCAGGCCGCCGCGAATGAACCCGAGCACCTCGTTCAGACGAGCCTTGGGCTGGACGGCTTCGGGATGTTCTGCGTAATGAGCGAGGAGGCGATCCTCGTAGCGCGAGAGCTTGAAGAAGTAGTTCTCCTCTTCCACGTGCTCGACGGGCCGCTCGTGGATGGGGCAGCGGCCACCTTCGAGGAGCTCGTCCTCCGCGTAGTACGCCTCGCAGGCGACGCAGTAGAGGCCCTCGTAGGTCCCGAGCTCGATGTCCCCCGCGTCGTAGACGCTCTGGAGGAACTCGGTGACCGCGGTGCGGTGA
>CAYRHS010000011.1:14106-31084 GCA_964424125.1 uncultured Burkholderiales bacterium | reverse complement strand
CGTTTGGCCCAGCAGCGAATCGACAAGGCCGCGGCCAAGGGCGCGATCCACAAGCACCAGGCGGCACGGCGGACGTCTCGCCTCATGAAGCGCGCGCGCGCCTAGGCACTCGAGCGCCGGCGAGGCCGGCGCCCCGCGTTCCGACCTCGCGGTCGGCTGCTCGCCGCGATCCCGGCGAGTCGGGCCACCAGCACCTCCAGTACCGCCGAGCCCGGGAGGGCAGTCGCCCCCCGCAGCTCGAGGTCGGCCGCGGCCAGGAGGTCGACGGCGAGCCGGAGCCCGTCGCTGCCCCACGCACGTGCCTGATCGAGCGCCTTGCGCGCCGGATAGGGCTTGACCGAACGGCCCGCGAGCTCGGTGAGCGCGGCGGCCGCGTCCGTCTCGCCGACGATCTCGGGATCGTCCACCCGCAGCAGGCGCCGCACCGAGTTATGCAGCATCGCCATGATCTGGAGCGGGTGCATCGGCTTGGCCTGCGATCCGCCGGTCGCGTGCAACAGCCGATGGAGCACAGTGAGGGCGCCGCCGACGTCGCCGGCCTCGATCGCGTTGGTGAGCTCCCAGGGCTTCACGGTGCCGAGCTCACCGAGGTAGGGAGCGATGTCGTGCTCGTCGAGGAGCGTCCGGTCGCCGCCGGCCGCGCGCAACACCTCGACGAGCTCCGGCACCCGCGCCGCGTCCTCGGCGAGATGGTCCTCCACCCGCTTGCGGGCGGAGTCGGTGAGCGACACGCCCGCCGCGCGGAGCTCGCGTTCGAGCTGCTCGCGCGTACCGCTCGCCTTGACCGCATGCTCCTTCGCACCGGCCGACTTCAGCGCCTTGGTGATCGACGCCGGGACGCGACCGCCCCCACCGACCAGGACGAGCTCGGTCGTCTCGAGCGGTGCCGCCAGGTACTCGACCACGGGGCTCGCGTCCTCGGTCGTCAGCGCCCCGACGTCGCGCAGCACGACGATGCGAACGGCGGTCCCGAAGGGAGGGCTCGCGGCCGCGGTCGCCACCGCGGCCGCCACCTGCGTCCGTTCCTCGACCGTTCCGTCGCGTCCGGGCACGGTGTGCTCCTCGACGGCGAGGCTGCGGTCGTCGTCACCAACGAGCTCCGCCACGAGCGTCTGCAGGGCGCGTACGCGAGCGTCGGGGTCCTCGCCCTTGACCAGGTGGACGGTCATCGACCCGGACGCTCGGCCTCGAGCAGGGCGGCCGTCATGCGCGCGACGCGAACCGACCCGAGGACGTCGTGGACCCTGACCACCCGCACGCCGTGCGCGACGCCGTAGGCGACGGCCGCGAGTGACGCCTCGCGGCGGTCGTCGACCGGGACGCCGAGGAGCTCGCCCAAGAACCGCTTGTTCGACGCCGAGAGGAACAGTGAGTAGCCGAGCTGGGCGAGGGCGCAGCTCTCGCGGAGCAGAACCGCGCTCTGCGCGGGCGTCTTGCCAAGATCGAGTCCCGCGTCGAGCATGATCCGTTCGCGATCGATGCCGGCCGCCTCCGCGGATGCCGCCCGATCGAGGAGGAAGGCGCGTACGTCGTCGACCAGGTCGTCGTAGTGCGGGGCCGGGTCGGGAACGCGCGGCGCCAGGCGGATGTGGGTCGCAACGACGGCGGCGTCGTGTTTCGCCGCCACGGCGAGGTATTCCGGATCGGCGAATCCGCTGATGTCGTTGCCGATCACCGCCCCGGCTCGGCACGCCTCGTCGAGGACCGTCGCCCGCCACGTGTCGACCGACAGCGGCACGTCGAAACGCCGCGCCAGCTGTTGGAGCGCGGGGATCACGCGGTCGAGCTCCTCGCGCTCGCCCACCTCGGGCCCGGGCCCTGCTTTGACGCCGCCGATGTCGAGCAGGTCGGCGCCGTCGGCGACCAGCGCGTCCGCACGCCGGAGCAGCGCGTCGAGCTCGAAGGTCGCTCCGTGGTCGAAGAAGGAGTCGGGGGTGCGGTTGAGGATCCCCATCACAAGAGCCCGGGTCGTCAACTCGAAGCGCTGGTCACCGAGCCGGAGAGTGGCCATCGCGGCGGAGGTTAGCGACCGGGATGCGTCGATCCGGGGTGACGGGCCGGATCCGCAGGACGGCCGCGACGGCCGCGGTCAGGGCGATCCCACCCAGGGCGGACCGGCGGCCCATGGCGAACGGGAGGCGCGCGCCGAGGTCGGCCACGGTGAGCACGGCACGCGCGAGCACCGCCGTCGGGAGCTGGAGCAGGGCCACGAGGGCACCGGCCGAGTCGAGCAGCCCGCCCGCCAGCGCCGCAGCCAGGCCCCAGCTCGTGAGCGGAGCAGCAACCGGGGCCGCCACGAGGTTGGCGGGTACAGACGCCAGCGGCACGGAGCCGAAGACGAAGAGGAGCACCGGCGCCACGCCGATCTGGGCCGCGAGGGTGACCGCGACCGCGGTGCGAACCGACGCGGGCCCGGGGAGGCGCCGAGCGAGCGCCGGCGCGAGCACGACGATCCCCGCCGTCGCCGCACACGACAGCAGGAACGCCACCGAGTGGATCAGGAACGGATCGACGAGGATCAGCCCCGCGACCGTGAGCCCCAGCGTCCGGGTCGGGGCCGCGGGACGGCCGAGGGTCGACGCGACCATCGCCAGACCCGCCATCACGCTCGCCCGCACGACCGAGGGCTCGAAACGCGTCATGGCGGCGAAGACGAGCACGACGGCCGCACCGGCCAACAATCGCCCGTTGAGCCCCAGACGGTGGAGCAGTGGACCCGCGAGCGCGAGTACGAAGGCGACGTTGGACCCCGACACGACGAGGAGGTGCGAGAGCCCGGCGGCGCGGAAGTCCGCGAGCGTGCTGGCCGGCAGGTCGCGCGTGTCGCCGACGAGCACGGCGGCGACGAGCCCGCGCTCTTTCACCGGGAGCCCTTCGAGGCCGTGCAGGACGGTCTCCCGCAGGCGGTTCGCGAATCCGACGAGTGGATCGCTCGGATCGTGGAAGTCGAGCAGTTCGGTCACGTCGAGCCGCGCCGCCGCGTGTTGCCAACGCTCGCGCTCGTCCCAGCCCGACAGCGGTGCCAGCCAACCCAGGACCTCGACCCGGTCACCGGCGCTGAGCAGGGCGAGCTCTCCTCCCGCGGGTGCACCGGCCGTGGCGAGCACCTGCCGATTCCCGCCGTCCCGCCACCCCCCGGGGCGATCACCCGCGCCAGGACGTTCCCGGAACGAATCCACGCGGAGCCGGGTGTGCGTCGAGAACCTCCCGGCCGTCGGATCGGAAACCAGGGTTCCCCGAAGCTCCACCTCCACGCGCTCGGCCACGAGCGGCGTGAGCGGCGACCGTTCGAGCCCGTCGAGCGCCCGTTGCATGCTCGCGCTCGCCCCGAGGGCGAGCGCGAGCACGATCAACAGCACCCGGAGGCGGCCCGGGGTCGCGGCCGCCATGACCGCGAGGACGAGCACGACCGCGAGCACTGCTCGCGCCGAGGCAGGCCCGCGGTACTCCCCGAAGCGGGCGCCGGCCGCGACGGCGGCGGCCAGGAACATCGGGGCCGCGTCGAGCGCGCGCGGCGGGAACCCCGCGGTCACACGCGGACTCGATCCTTCAGGTCCGCGAAGCGCGCTTCGCCGATGCCGCGTACGTCGCGCAGCTCGTTCACGGAACGGAACCCACCGCGACGTTCGCGCTCGTCGACGATCGCCTGTGCGAGGACCGGCCCGATTCCCGGGAGCTCTTCGAGGTCCTTCGCCGTGGCCGCGTTGATGTCGACAGGACCGTCCTCGTCCGCTCCTCCGCCTCCGCCCCCGCCGACGCTCGACTCGGGAAGCGGTGCGCTGGGCGGATCGCCGACACGAGCGACCAGCACGCGTTGGCCGTCCTCCAGGGGAGCGGCGAGGTTCAAGCGATCGAGCTCGGCGTCGGGAGCCGCGCCGCCGGCAGCTTCGATCGCGTCTCCCACCCGAGCCGAGCTCGGGACCCGGACCACGCCCGGTTCGACGACGGCACCGGCGACGTGGATGACGAGCTGGCTCGGACCGTCGTCGGTGGTCGTCGTCGGCTCGGCCACGGGGACCGTGGTGGCGACGGCGGCCTCCCCGGGCGCGTCGGCGCGGCCGCTTCCCGCCCGGTACCAGAGGAAGCCGGCGGCGACCGCGACGATCGCGAGCACGGAGACCCCGAAGCGGGGGTCGGCCCAGCGAGCGCGCAGGCGGTCGAGCAGCGTGGGTACGAACGAGCCGGGCGCGTCGGGACGCGCGAGCGGCTCCGGCGGTGGGACCGTCTCGGCCATCTCCCCTCCTCGCCTCGGGCGCGTCGAAGCGCACGACGAGGAAGCGGAGGGGAAGCGAAGCGCCCGGACAGCCTCGCCGGCCGGGCGTCGGCGACGAAGCTACCAGCGACCGTCGGCGCCGTCGAGGGTGGTTCGCCGCCGCGCGTCGGCCTCGAAACGGATCTCCTCGTACGCCCGCCGGTGCGACCAGCCGCGCGCGCGGCCGAGCGCGTAGTCGACCAGGTAGCGCACGAGGAACGGTGCCACGCCCCATTCCCGCCACTGCTGCACGTGGACGAGCTCGTGCGCGAGCAGTCGCCGGTCGCCGACTCGATCCGCGCGGACGACGATCCAGCGCCCGAGCGTGGTCGCAGCCACGCCCGGGAGCCACCGCCGGACGGGAACGAGCCGCGCGCGCTCGACGTCGAGTCGCGGAACGTGCACGAAGTCGGCCGACGGCGGAAGCCTCAGTGTCGCTGTCCCCGCTGCTCGCTCGCCATCGATGCACGCCTCATCGGGCGAACACCTCCTCGCCGCCGACGATCGTACGTGCGACCGATAGCTCCTCGTCGATCACGACCAGGTCGGCCGGCGTGCCGACGACGAGATCCGCGAGCTCGCCACGGCCCATGAGCCGCGCGGGCACGGATGAGGCCGCGACCAGGGCATCAGGAACCGATACCCCGAGCCCGACGAGGTTTCGCACGGCTGCGTCCATTGTGAGAAGGCTCCCCGCAAGCGTTCCGTCGGCCAGACGGGGCGCGCCTCCCGATGACGACGGGCCCACAACGCCGAGCGCGTCGGTTACGAGGCCGAACCGTTCTCGCGTCGCGACGTAGGTCGCGAAGGCTGTCTCCGGAGCGAGATGTACATGGTCGACGATGGCCATGACCGTCAGCTCCGGGCGTACGAAGGCGACGCCCACGACGCCGGGGTCACGAGAACGGAACGGAGGTTGCGCGTTCCACACGTGCGTAATCGCCGCCGCGCCGCGATCGACGGCCTCGTGAGCGACCCGGGCCGAAGCCTCCGTGTGCCCGAGCGCCACGACCGCGCCGGACCGCGTGAGCTGCGTGACGAGGTCGAGGCCGCCGGGGAGCTCGGGAGCCAACGTGACGAGCCGGACCGGGCCCAGCCGGAGCAGCCGGTCGGCGACGTCCGCGTCGGGCGTGAGCAGGCAGTCCGGATCGTGCGCCCCCGGTCGTTGCGGCGAGAGGAACGGGCCCTCCAGATGCACGCCGAGCACTCGGGGACCGCGCAGTTCCGCCGCAGCGGCAGCTCGTGCGACCGACTCCGGATACCGGTCCAGCGTGGCCGAAGTCAGTGTGGGCAGGTAGCCGGTGACACCCGTAGCCACGAGGGCCTCGTGCGCTCGCCGATATGCGTCGAGGTCGGCGTACCCGAAGCGCTCACCACCGAACCCGTTGACCTGCAGGTCGACGAAGCCCGCCGCAGCCACACCTCGGCCCCGACTACCGGGAACGCCGACACCGGCTATCACACCGTCGTCGACTTCGACGTCGCCGGGTTGGAACTCGCCGCCGACGAGCGCGGCCTCGACGCCCAGCCTCATCGCCTCATCACCTCGGAGTGACCCGCGGTCGGGACGCTAGCCCGAACCGACCACGAAGTTGACGAGGCGGCCGGGAACGACGACCACACGGCGCACGGTGACGCCCTCCAGCTGCGCGCGAATCCGTTCGTCGGCACGAGCCGCCGCTTCGAGCTCGGCGTCGTCGATGCCCGTGGGCACCGTCAGCCGCGCCCGGACCTTGCCGTTCACCTGAACCGGGATCTCGACCTCCTCGACGACGAGCCATGCCGGGTCGGCCTCGGGGAAGGGCTCGTAGGCGAGCGATTCGTCGTGCCCCAGGCGCTCCCACAGCTCCTCGGCCACGTGCGGGGCGAGCGGAGCCACCATCAACACCAGCGGCTCGACCACCTCGCGCGGTGCGCCTCCGCCATCGGCCACGAGCCGGCTGAGCTCGTTGTTCAGCTCGAAGAGGCGGGCGAGCGCGGTGTTGAACTCGAGGTTCGTCATGTCGGCCGCGACGGCCTCGATCGTCCGGTGGAGCAGACGGCGGAGATCGTCGTCGACCTTCGCCTCGGTGACGGTTGCCGATCCCGTCTCCTCGTCGACGACGTTGCGCCACAGCCGTTGGAGGAATCGGTAGACGCCGACGATGTCGTCCGTGTTCCAGGGCCGGCTCGCGTCGAGGGGACCCATGTACATCTCGTAGAGCCGCAACGTGTCGGCCCCGTACTCCGAGTAGATGTCGTCGGGGGTGACCGAGTTGCGGAGGCTCTTGCCCATCTTGCCGAACTCGCGAGTCACCGGCTCCCCGTGGTGGAAGAACTCCCCGTCGCGCGCTTCGACCTCGCTCGCTTCCACGTAGACGCCGCGTCCGTCACGGTACGCAGCCGCGAGGATGTAGCCCTGGTTGAACAGTCGGGCGAACGGCTCCGGCGTGGACACGTGGCCGAGGTCGAAGAGGATCTTGTGCCAGAAGCGCGCGTACAGGAGATGCAGAACGGCGTGTTCCACGCCGCCGACGTAGAGGTCGACACCACCCGAGGGCCGGTCGCCCTGCATCCAGTACCGCTCGACTGTGGGGTCGACGAGCACCTCGCCGTTCGCCGGGTCGAGGTACCGCAGGTAGTACCAACACGAGCCGGCCCACTGCGGCATCGTGTTGAGCTCGCGCCGATACCGCTTCGGTCCGTCACCCAGATCGAGCTCGACGGTCGCCCATTCCGACGCGCGCGCGAACGGAGGTTCGGGAAGCGTGTCCGCGTCGTCGGCGACGATGCGGGGCTCGAAATCCTCCATCTCGGGGAGCTCGACGGGCAGCATCGACTCGGGCAGAGCCACGGGAAAGCCGTCTCCGTCGAAGACGATCGGGAAGGGCTCGCCCCAGTACCGCTGCCGGCTGAAGAGCCAGTCGCGGAGCTTGTACGTCACGGCGGGGCGACCCCAACCCGTCTCCTCGAGCCAGCGACCGATGGCCCCCTTCGCCGCTTCTGTGTCGAGCCCGTCGAGCGAGACGCCCGCGTTGGCGCTGTTCATCGCCGCGCCGACACCCGTGAAGGCCTCGGGCCAATCCTCCGCCGGCGCATCCGGGGCGAGACCCCGCTCCTCGAACCACGCCGTCGGGGGCCGCACGACGCCGGCGATCGGGAGCTCGAACTCCCGCGCGAACTCGAAGTCGCGCTGGTCGTGCGCGGGCACGGCCATGATCGCTCCCGTCCCGTAGCCCATGAGGACGTAGTCGGCCGCGAAGATCGGGATGCGCTCGTCGTTGGTCGGATTCACGGCGAACGCGCCCGTGAAGACGCCGGTCTTCTCCCGGCCCTCCGCCTGGCGCTCGAGCTCGGTCTTGCGATCGGCGAACTCCCGGTAGCGGGCCACCGCGTCCGGTGGTTCGACGTCGGCGCCGAAGATCCCCCTCCACGCCGGCGGGCCCCCGGCGGCCCACTCGTCGCCCCCCGGCCACTC
Source organism: uncultured Burkholderiales bacterium (assembly GCA_964424125.1). Taxonomy (GTDB): domain Bacteria; phylum Actinomycetota; class Acidimicrobiia; order IMCC26256; family JAOSJL01; genus CAYRHS01. Next base: position 23,375 of record CAYRHS010000011.1, on the reverse strand, counting down.
GTTCGCCACGATCTCGTCGACGAGGGGGTGCTCGGGCGCCAGCACCATGTACGTCGCGCCGAACAGCGTGTCGGGCCGGGTGGTGAACACCTCCAGCTCCACACCCTCGTGGCCGTCGACCGGGAAGCGGGCGGTCGCTCCCGTGCTCCGGCCGATCCAGTTGCGCTGCATGAGCTTGATCGGATCGGGCCAGTCGAGGAGGTCGAGATCTGCCAGGAGCCGATCCGCGTAGGCGGTGATGCAGAGCATCCACTGCCGCAAGGGTCGCCGGTACACGGGGTGGTCCCCCCGTTCGCTCCGACCCTCGGGCGTGACCTCTTCGTTGGCCAGGACGGTTCCGAGCGCCGGGCACCAGTTGACGGGCTGCTCGGCGAGATAGGCGAGGCGCTGCGCGTCGACGTGCTCGCGCTGCTCACGTTCGGTGAGCTCGCCCCACGCGCGGCCGCTCGGATGCGAGCGCTCGCCCGACTCCAGCTCGGCGATCAGCTCGCCGACGGGTCGCGCTCGATCCTGCTCCGCGTCATACCAGGCGTCGAAGATCCGGAGGAAGATCCACTGCGTCCAGCGGTAGTAGTCGACGTCCGTGGTTGCGACGCTGCGCCGCGGGTCGTGCGCCAGGCCCAGACGCCGGAGCTGGCCACGCATGGTCGCGATGTTCTGCTCGGTGGTCTCGCGAGGGTGCCGACCACTCTGGACCGCGAACTGCTCGGCGGGGAGGCCGAAGGCGTCGTAGCCCATGGCGTGGAGAACGCTGTGGCCCCGCATCCGCTGGAAGCGGGCCCAGACGTCGGTGCCGATGTAGCCGAGGGGGTGTCCGACGTGGAGCCCGGCACCGCTCGGGTAGGGGAACATGTCGAGCGCGTAGAGCTTGGGGCGCCCGGCCACCTCCTCGAAGCCCTCGGAGAGCGCGCCCGTGGGGTTGGGCGTCCAGAACGTGCGGTCGCGCTCCCAGCGGTCCTGCCACTTGCCCTCGACGGCGGCTGCGAGCGCGGCCGAATACCGCCGCGGGGGTCCGCCGACCCCGGTTCGGTCGGCGGTCGGATCGGATTCGGACGTGGAGGGCACGCCGTGAGCGTAGGCGGCGCCCGCGGCGCGAGAGGGAAAAATGGTCGCTGCTATCGTGGGGGCTCCCGGGGCTGTAGCTCAGTTCGGAAGAGCGCTTGCATGGCATGCAAGAGGTCGTGGGTTCAAGTCCCATCAGCTCCACACGGTTTCGACTCGTCGAGTAGCGGCGTCGTGGTCGCCCCGTCGCGAAGCAGTGGCTGATCCCGGATCGGACGTGCGTGCCTCGATCGAGGAGCTGCTGCACGAGCTCGGCACACAGGCCTCGGGGTTGTCGGAGTCGGAGGCCCACCGGCGGCTCGGGGCCGACGGGCCCAACGCGATCGAGGAGCACCGCCGCAACCCGGTCCTGGAGCTCCTGTCCCGGTACTGGGGGCCGATCCCGTGGATGATCGAGATCGCGCTCGGCTTGTCCCTCGCGGTCGGCCGTTGGGCAGACGCAGCCATCATCGGGGTCCTGCTGGTGATGAACGGCGTGGTCTCGTTCTGGGAGGAGTACCAGGCCGGGAACGCGGTCGAGGCGCTGAAGGAGCGACTCGCGACGACGGCACGGGTCCGCCGTGACGGCACCTGGCGCGACCTCGACGCCCGGGACCTCGTGCGTGGTGACCTGATCCGGGTCCGGTTGGGCGACGTCGTGCCCGCGGACGCGCGCGTCCTCACGAGATCCGACCTCGAGGTCGACCAATCGGCGCTGACCGGCGAATCCCTGCCCGTCACGCACCGGCAGGGCGACCTGTTGTACTCGGGCTCGTCGCTCACGGTCGGTGAAGCGGACGCGGTGGTCTCGGCGACGGGAACGCGCACCTACTTTGGTCGGGCAACGCAGCTCGTCGAATCCGCGGGGACCGTCTCGCACTTCCAGCGCGCGGTCCTGCGCATCGCGCGCTACCTGATCGCGCTGGCCGCGGCCCTCGTGTCGTTGATCCTCGTGGTCGGGGTCGCACGCGGAACCGGGCTGACCGAGATGCTCGAGTTCGCCCTCGTCGTCGCGGTCGCGTCCATCCCGGTCGCGCTCCCGGCCGTGTTGTCGGTGACGATGGCCGTCGGCGCCGGGACCCTCGCCCGACGCCAGGCCGTGGTCAGCCGGCTCGCCGCGGTCGAGGAGCTGGGCGGGGTCGACGTGCTCTGCGCCGACAAGACCGGGACGCTGACGCAGAATCGCCTCGAGGTGGGACGGCCCTACACGGCCGCAGGGGTCGGGACCGATGCCGTCATTGCCGCCGCGGCGCTCGCGTCGCGGCCCGAGGATCGCGACCCGATCGATTTCGCGGTGCTGCGGGCGGCGGAACGCACCGACTTCGCCCTCGAGCACTTCGAGATCCTGGACTTCGAGCCCTTCGATCCGGTCCGGAAGCGCAGCACCGCCACCGTCGAGTCCGACCACTCGACGTTCCGCGTCGCCAAAGGAGCGCCCCAGGTGATCCTCGGTCTGGTCGACGACCCGGACGCCCGCGCCGGCGCCGAGGACGCGATCGAGCGATTCGCCCGCGTCGGCTCGCGGGCGCTCGGGGTCGCGCGCGCCGACGGGGACGGTCCCTGGTGGCTCCTCGGAGTGCTGCCCCTCGCGGACCCGCCGCGTGCCGACTCCGCGGAGACCATCGACGCCGCGCGCGGGCTCGGCGTCACGGTCAAGATGGTCACCGGCGACCAGCGGCCCATCGCCCGCGAGGTCGCGCGCGAGATCGGCCTCGGGACCGACATCGAGCCCCCCGACCGGTTCGAGCCCGATGCCGACGAGACGGCTCGTGTCGACATCGTGGAGCGCGCGGACGGATTCGCGGAGGTCTTCCCGGAGCACAAGTTCCGCATCGTCGAGCTGCTCCAGGCACGCGGCCATCTCGTGGGGATGACGGGCGACGGGGTCAACGACGCCCCCGCGCTCAAACAGGCCGACGCTGGAATCGCGGTCGCCGGCGCCACGGACGCGGCACGAGCCGCGGCCGACATCGTGCTCCTCGCACCCGGTCTCTCCGTGATCGTCGATGCGATCCGCACGAGCCGCGAGATCTTCGCCCGCATGACCAGCTATGCGATCTACCGAATCGCCGAGACGGTTCGCGTGCTGTTCTTCGTGACCGCCGCGATCCTCGTCTTCGACGTCTTCCCGGTGACCGCGATCATGATCGTGCTGCTCGCGCTCCTGAACGACGCGGCCATCCTCGCGATCGCCTACGACCACGCGACGGCGACGGCGGACCCGGCGGCGTGGCAGATGCGCACCGTGCTCGCCGTCGCGACCGTGCTCGGCATCACCGGCGTCGTCGCGTCATTCGGGCTCTTCGCGATCGCGCGCGTCGGCTTCGGCTACGGCCACGACCTCACGCGGACGCTCATGTACCTCAAGCTGTCGGTGGCCGGGCACCTGACCATCTTCGTGACGCGCACGCGCGGGCCCTTCTGGAAGGACCGGCCCGCCCCGGTTCTCCTCGCGGCGGTGTTCGGCACCCAGCTCATCGCGACGCTGATCGCCGTCTTCGGCCTCTTCATGACACCGATCGGTTGGTGGCGAGCCCTTGCGGTCTGGGCCTATTCGCTCTCGTGGTTCCTCGTCAACGACCGGGTCAAGATCCTCGCCTACCGCTACCTCGACGCCCACCCGTTCGCCGGCTCGAGGACCCCCGACGTCGGCGCGGCCGCAGGGTGAACGACGGACCGCGCGCGGGAGATCGGAGAGCTAGGGCTCGTAGCGGAGCGGCACCGCGGCTTCCGGCGAGTGCGCGTGGAAGGTGATGCTCTCCTCGATGAAGAGGTCGACGGTTCCCCGGTCCGCTGTCTCGAAGCCGATGGCGAAGTCCTCGCCGCAGTAGAGCTCGAAGTCGTCACCCCGCAGGGAGAGGACGACGGCACCGTCGACGGCCGGCGCGTACACCACCGGCCCACCGAGGATCAGCCGCAGCCGTTCCAGAACCGGGTACCCGCCGTCCTCGGTCGTCTCCAGAATGCCGGCGTAGCACCGCGGTCCGAGCGCGATCCCGTAGGGGTCCTCGACTCCGGCGTCACGGAGTCGCGCGACCGCCGTGGCCACCCAGGTCGGGTAGCTGCCGAAGTTGTCACCGAGCGCGACCGGGTCGTGCGGCGAGGACTCGGCGATCCCCGTGATGTTGCCCGCGCCGTAGCCGTGGAACACGGCCTTGTCCTCGGCGGTGGCGATTCGCCGGGCCGCGTCGACGACCGGCTCGAGGTCGGGTGACTTGTGGCCGCGCTCGATCGCGTCGAGCTCGTCCCGTTGGAGGGTGAAGTGCGCCCGGAGCTCGACGTAGGTCTGGACCTGGCGCTTGGCGCCCTCGATGCCGTCGACCGGCTCGGATGGCAACTCCTCCACCGTGCCGAGGGTGACCGCGGACGCATCCCACCCGTGCGGGCCGCTGAAGTCGACCAGCTTCCGAGCCGCGAGGAAGTTCTCGAGCGCGCGCTTCGCTTCGGTCTCGATCTCTCGCCATGCCGCGTCGGAGATCGGGGCGAGCTCGCGGAAGAGATGGTTCACGACGCGTCCTCCTGGATCAGCTTGAGACTTCCGATGCCGAGCGAGTGGTCCGCCTCCGCATCGCTCGCATCCTCTTCGGCGGCTGCCTCGATCTCGGTGACAGGAGCCTCCGTGAACAGGTAGGTCCGGAGATGCCGGTCGAGCACGGGATCGTGGCGACGAAGCCACTCGATCACCATCGCCGCGTGCTCCTTCTCCTCGTCGCGGTTGTGGGCGAGGATGGCCGCGAGCTCAGCGTTGCCGGTCGCGCTGACGCGCTGGCTGTACCAGTCGACGGCCTCGAGCTCCTCCATGATGGACACGATGGCTCGATGGCGCTCGATGACGTCGCTGTCGAGCGCGTCGACGGGCTCGTGATATCCCTCACTCGCCATTGCGTGCCTCCGACTGCGCCTCGTTCACCCAGACCGCCGCCCCCGACCAGCACGGACCCGACGATGCACGTTCGATGGAATGTACATGAGAAGGTTCTCCGGCACGAACGACGCTGGCGGGCGGCATTCCGGCCGGCCGACGAAGCGCCGACGATCACGTAACGTGAGGCCGTGAGCGAGACCGACACCGACCGAGCACCACGCGCCAACTCGGCCGAGTCGGCGGGGTTGATCGTCGAGCCCCGCCGGATCCGAGGGCGGCACCTGGTCGGCATCACCGCGGTCGTGGCGGTGATCGCCGCCGTGGGTGCGTACTTCGCGGGCTGGTCCACCGCCGACGAGGAGACGTTCTCGGATCGGGACGAGGTCGTGATCCAGGCGACGGTCGTCGCCCAGGCGGTGGGCTACGCCGACCTCCTCCTCGCGGAACAGCAACGGTGGATCGACGACGGGGAACGTTCGGACGAGGAACGTCAGCTCGCGGAGCAGATCGGCTACGACGATCTGCTCGAGGAAACCGGGAACCTGTACGACGAACGCTCCGAGTTCGGGGTAGAGGTCCACGAGATCAAGGACCGCAACGGTCTCCCCGAGGGCTCCGAGGAGGACGCAGGCGACCAGATCGACGACAACTCGCTCGTGCAGGTCCAGATCGGCGACGTCAGCGCGTGCCTGGACCTCGGAACGCTCGTCGACGAGGGCGCGGACCAGGCGGTGACCCCCGGAGCGTGCGAGGTCTGATGGCGAAGAAGTCGAGGAAGAAGCGACGGTCGCGGGGGCCGGCTCCGAAGGGCAAGCCGGGCGCGGCGACACGCGCGCAGACCAAAGAGCGCGCCAAGCCTCGACCGAAGGAACGGGGCGAGCGACGCGATCTCTTCGCGCTCGCTCGGGCCACGACGCACACCCAACGGCTCGTCGCCGCGACGATCGTCGTCGGCGCCGTCGCGATCGGTGGCTTCTTCGCCGGCCGGTCGCAGGGCTCCCCGACGTTCCGCGAAGACCGGGAGCAGGCGGTCGTCGACGCCGTCGCCGCCGACAACGGCGAAGTCGACGCGCCGATCACCTTCCAGATCGGGACGGGCGACGAAGCGCGCGAGATCTGCGTCCAACCGGCCCAGGACTACGCGGTCACCGACGGAGCCTGCACCGGCTGAGCCCGGCTGCGCTCACCCGGCCGCACCGCCGGCGTTCGTGGTCGCCGGCAGCGCCTCGTCCACACGGGGGGCATCAGCCCAGAGCCGATCGAGCGCGTAGAAGTCACGCGCCTCCCGGCTGAAGACGTGCACGACGACGTCGCCGTAGTCGAGCAGGACCCACTCGAGGTCCTCGAGCCCCTCGACGCTGCGAGGCTTGCCACCGTCGTCACGAGCGACCCGTTGCTGGAGCTCGTCGACGATCGTCCGGATCTGGCGAGAGTTGGCGCCGCTCGTGATCACGAACAGGTCGGCGATCCCCAGGAGCTCGCTCACATCGAGCACCACCGTCTCGAGGCCGCCCTTGTCGATCGCGGCCTCGGAGATGGTCCGCGCCCGTCGCGTTGCATCTTCGGATTCCAGCAGATGCCTCCTCAAGAGCCTGTCGGGAAGTCTGCCCCGACGACGATCGTGATGTCGACGGATCCCAGCACGGGATCGGCGCGTCCGACCGGAACACCCCCGAGCGCTTGGGCCAGCTCGGCCGCGGCCTCACGGGCCTCCGGGCGGTGGTACTGGACGGTGGTCTCGGCGACGCCGAAACCCCGCACGTTGCCCGTCAGAGTGACCTCGGCACCCAGGGGTACCACGATCTCTGCCGCCCGCACTGTCACGCCCACCTCGCCGGTGCCGTTGCGGATCTCGGTACGCGGTCGAGCGCCGTCGAGCTCCAGCTGCGTTCCCGGCAGCATCCGATCGACGGCGCCGACAAGATCGTCCTCGCGAATGCGGTAGCGCTCCTCGAAGCCGCTGGCCATCGGCTCGACGGGGAGCGTGTCGAAGCGGACGTCGTCTCCACCCGCATCGACGAACCGGGCGAGCTGCGGCACGGCCGTTCGAAATCGGTCGGCGAGGTCCGGTGCCGCAAGCGAGGAGAGCAATCCTTCGAGCACCGCCTGGACGGTGACGAGGTCGTCGAGCTCGCTTCCCCGGCCGGGCAACGCGAGCAGCAACGACGCCTCCTCACCGCTCAGCGCTTGTGGCCCGGCGTCGAGCCGCAGCGTCCCCTCGAACGTCTCGACCTCCACCGGCTGACGGAGCTCGACGTCGATGCTCGGAATCGACGACAGCAACTCGGAGAACTCGACGGTGGGGACGAACGCGGTCGGTTCGTCGAGGCCTACTCCCACCGAACTCGAGACCGTAACCGGCAGCAGCGCGGCGTCGCCGAGCGCGGGGACGTCGGCGAGCGCCTGCAGCCCCATCGACGGCACCTCGACCTGCGTTCCCACAGGGAGGAGCATGACCGAAGGCTCGCCGGCGTCGTCCTCCCCGAGGAGGAACAACCGGCGGGCGGTTCCGTCCGGATCCACGAGCGCGACGAGCAACGCGGTCCGATGAGCGGTCTCCGATACGCCACTGCCGGCTCCTGCTCCGTTGCGGGCGTCACCGTCGTCCGCCCGCACGGCCAGCGACGTTGCAGCCGCCGCGAGCAGGAGCGCGAAGGCGACGACGGCCACGCCCCATCTGCGTCGCCGCCGCCGGCGTCGAAGCGCCCGACGCGTCGGTCGGGTGTCCCGGGGCCCGTCGTCGCCCGAGGCGGGCACGGCATCGAGCGCGGGAGCGGGGGGTGGCCGGTCGACGAGCGTGTTGCCCGATCGGTTGGGCATCACTCCGGAGTGTAGAGGTGGCGCTCGCGGATCTCGCGTATCACCGCGGCAGGCAACAAACCCGCGACCGCTCCGTGGGAAGCGAAGCGAGCGCGGAGCTCGGTCGAGGAGATGTCGAGTCGAGGCACTTCGACCGCGACGACGTCCGCGAGCGGGAGCATCTCGAGCTCGGCGACGTCCGCGCCGGCGCGCGTCACCACCACCACGGCCGCAATACGAGCGAGCTCCTCGGCTCGATGCCAGGTCGGGATCGTTCGAGCCACGTCAGCACCGACGATGAGCACCGGGTCGACGCCCTGGGCCTGGAACTCCTCGAGCGTGTCGATGGTGTAGCTGGGACCGGCACGATCCACCTCGATCGCGCTCGCCTCGAGACCCTCGAGGTCGGCGACGGCGGCTTCGACCAGCGCCAGGCGAGCCCGAGCCGACGCGACGACCTGGTCCGACTTCTGCCACGGATCGCCGGCGGGGACGAGCAGCACACGTGAGAGGCCGAGGGCGTCGCGCGCGCTGTCCGCAGCCGCGAGATGACCGTGATGGACGGGATCGAACGTTCCGCCGAAGACGCCGATCCGCTCACGAGGGCCCACGGCGGCTCGAGTGTAGGGCGCGGTGAGGGCGAAACCGGGACCGCTCATCTACGCTGCAGTCGTGCACGATCCTTCTCATGCACGCAACCGCTCGGCCTCCCGACGCGGGGAGCACGCGTATGTGCTGTTGCATGTGCAGCTTCCCGATCGACCCGGGGCACTGGGGCTCGTGGCGTCGCGGATCGGGGGCATCCGGGGTGACATCGTCTCGGTCAGCATCCTCGACCGCAGCGCAGGCGCGGCCTTCGACCAGCTCACCGTGGAGCTGCCGAGCCTCGAGCTCGTTCCGATGCTCGTCCGGGAGGTCTGCGAGGTCGATGGTGTCGCTGTCGAGGCGGCACGTGTGCTCGCGGCCCCGCACGATCCGACGGGGATGAGCCTCGACCTGGCCACGAGACTAGTCGAGGCCGAGACCGTGGAAGCGCTCCACCGCGTCCTGACCCGCGGCCTCATGCGACGCTTTCTCGGCGCCTGGGCGGTTCTCGTCGACCAGAAGTCGGTCCTGGCCGCGGCGGGGTTCCCTCCCCCGCTGGGCGAGATCCTCACCGAGGAAGACGCTCCGTCCCCCCAGTCCGAGGCGATCGCGCGCGGCTGGCTCCGCCGACACGACGCCGAGGTCGTGCTGGGCCGTTCCGACCACCGCTTCTTCCCTCGCGAGCGCGAAATCGTCCGCTCGCTCGCCCGCGTGGCCGACATGGCCTGGTCCCGGATCGAGAGCGACTGACGATCAGCGCTCGATGACCGCGGTCACGAACTGCTGGAGCTGGCGGAGGTTCCGGCACTCGAACACACCGTCGCAGTGCGGTGCGTAGTCGGCGATCACGGAGTCGCCGGTGTCCCAGTAGCCACGCTGCTCGGGATTCAGCCAGTACACATGACGTCCCCGCCGACGCAGGTCCTCTAGCACCCAGGCAAGGGGCGCGTGGAAGTTGTTGCGGGCGTCTCCGAGAACG
>CAYRHS010000011.1:7241-14096 GCA_964424125.1 uncultured Burkholderiales bacterium | reverse complement strand
CACGAGGAGTGACGTCTTGGGCGTCACCTCCCGCGCGTGGCGCTCGTGGAACACCTCGAAGGCGTGCCCGTAGTCGGAGTGCCCATCGACCCAGACCACATCGGCATCCGTGTTCACCCGGTGCACGGCCTCGGTCAGGTCGTCGGCCTCGTCGAAGAAGCGGGTCACCTCGTCGATGCCGTCGATGAACACCCACGAGCGCACCTTCGAGAACTGCCCCGCCATCGCGTGCACGAACTGCAGCGTGAAGCGGGCGAAGCTGGCGACGGAACCGGAGATGTCGGCCACCACCATGATCTCGGGCTTCGAGGGGCGCGGATGGCGGAACTTGGGCTCCGCCGGGACACCTCCGTAGGAGAGCGAGTGGCGGACGGTCGACCGGAAGTCGAGCTGGCCGCGGTGGCGCCGACGGCGGCGCTGGGCCAGGCGCGCCGCGAGCGCACGCGTGAGGGGCTCGATCGCCCGCTGGAGCTCGCGCATCTCCTGGCGAGAGGCGTGCATGAAGTCCGCGTCCTCCGGGAGCGGGCGGCGGAGGGTGCGCGCCATGGCCTCGACCCCGCGATCGGCGACGAGTCGCCGACGGATCTCGGCCTCCACGAGCTCGCGGAGCTGGCGGACTCGCTGCTCATGCTCCTCCCGGCGGATGCGTGTCGCCAGAGGGTCGTCTCGTTCGTCTGTCGGTGCCGATGCCTCCGCGAGCGCGGCCAGGCGCGCGGTCAGCCCCTCGATGTCGAGCTGCCGCAGCGTTCGGTAGAGGTAGTACGTCCCGCCGACGGGTCGCCCCGGCTCCATGCCCGCGTACCTCGTGACGGCCTCGCCTGCGAGCCGACGCAGCTCGTCGCGGTCCATCGAGCTGAGCGCCGCCAGGAGCAGGTCCGCCAGCTCCTCGTCGCTCAGCTCACCAGCCGCGCCACCACCGTCGCCGGGCGGGCCGCCGGTACCCTCGGCCGCCGCCTCCGCGCCGCTCCCGTCGGCGGGAAGAGCGCCGTGGAGCGAGAAGTAGACGTCGAAGAGGACGTCGAACGCCCGCTGGTGGCGATGGTGCTTCACGAGCGTGGCCGCGAGCGCAGACCGGAAGGCGGCGCGGTCACTGATGGGGACGTGCGCCACCGCCTGCATCGCGTCCAGGTTCTCGGTCATCGACACCGGGAGACCCGCCAACCGCAGCTCGTGGACGAAGCCCTGCAGCACCTCGAGCATGTCGGCGTCCTCGGCGAGCGCGACGCCGGCCGGGCGGGGCCCCGGGACGTTGTACGAGCGCAGCGTCACCCGGTCGTGCCGGTCGTCAGCCCGGGACCACGATCGGCACCGAGCTCCTTGTGGGCGCGAGCGAGGTCGGACTGGTACTTGAGGAGCACGTGCAGGGTCTCGTCGAGCACCTCGGCGTCGATCTCGTGACGGCCCAGATAGAGGAGGGTCCGCGCCCAGTCGATGGTCTCCGAGATCGAGGGGGCCTTCTTGAGGTCGAGCTGGCGGACCGAACGCACCACCGAGGCGACCTGGCCCGCGAGGTCCTCGTCGATCTCGGGCACGCGTACCCGGACGATCTCACGCTCGCGCTCGATGTCCGGGTAGTCGATGTGGAGATACAGGCACCGGCGCTTCAGGGCTTCGGAGAGCTCCCGGGTGTTGTTCGAGGTGAGGAAGACCCTGGGGCGCTGATGGCCCTTGATCGTCCCGAGCTCGGGGATCGAGACCTGGAAGTCGGAGAGCACCTCGAGGAGCAGGGCCTCGGTCTCGACCTCGACGCGGTCGACCTCGTCGATGAGGAGCACGATCGGCTCCTCCGCCCGGATCGCCTCTAGCAACGGCCTGGTGAGCAGGAACGGCTCCGAGAAGATGTCGGCCTCGACCTCGGCCCAGCTCGCCTCGTGCTCCCGGTCGGACTGGATCCGGAGCAACTGCTTCTTGTAGTTCCACTCGTAGAGCGCCTTCGACTCGTCCAGACCCTCGTAGCACTGGAGTCGGATCAGCCGCGATCCCGTCACCGTGGCGGTGGCCTTCGCGAGCTCCGTCTTGCCCACCCCGGCGGGACCCTCGACGAGCACGGGCTTCTCGAGGCGGTCGGCCAGGAAGACCACGCCCGCGATCCCTGTGTCGGCCAGGTAGTCCGCGCCGCGGAGCCTCGTCACGACGTCATCAACCGATTCGAAGCGCGCCATCAGCTACGGACCTCCCCGTTCCCCCAGACGACGTACTTCGTGGACGTCAGTTCCCGCAGGCCGAGCGGGCCGCGGGCGTGCAGCTTCTGGGTGGAGATCCCGATCTCTGCACCGAGCCCGAACTCCTCACCGTCGGTGAAGCGGGTCGACGCGTTCACGATCACAGCCGCGGCGTCGACACCCTCGGTGAACGCTCGCGCGGCGCGAAGGTCTCGCGTCAGGATCGCCTCGGTGTGCCCGGTCCCGTATTCGTTCACGTGCGCGACCGCGGCGTCCACCGAGTCGACGAGCGCGACCGACATCTCGAGCGATAGGAACTCGCGACCGAAGTCCTCCTCCGTCGCGGGTCCGATGCGCCCGTCGAGGGCGCGTGATCGCGTGTCCCCGACGAGGGTGACGTCGCGTGCGACGAGCGCCTCCACCACCCGGGGCAGGAACGACTCGGCCACCGCCACGTGGACGAGCAACGACTCCGCCGCGTTGCACACCGAGGGGCGCTGCGTCTTCGCGTTCACGACGATGGCCACCGCCTCGTTCAGATCGGCGGCCGAGTCGACGTAGACGTGGCAGTTCCCGTCGCCGTCGATGATCACCGGCACAGTCGCGTTCTCGCGGATGCTCGCGATGAGCGACGGCCCCCCACGCGGGATCAAGCAGTCGACGTAGTCGTTCAGCCTCATGAGCCCGATGGCAGTCTCGTACGAGGTGTCCTCGACGAGGATCACCGCGTCCTCCGGGAGCCCGGCCTTCGCCACTGCTGCCCGGAGCACGGCGGCGATGGCCGTGTTCGACCGCAGCGCGCCGCTCGAGCCACGCAACAGCGCCGCGTTGCCCGACTTGAGGCAGAGCCCGGCGGCGTCGCTCGTCACGTTCGGCCGGTTCTCGTAGATGATGGCGACCACCCCGAGCGGGACGCGCACCTGCTCGAGGTGCAGCCCGCTGCGCGAGCGCCTCCCGCCCACGACCTCCCCGACCGGGTCCTCGAGCGAGGCGACGGTTCGGAGCCCTTCGGCCATCTGGTCGATTCGGTTCCCGTCCAGCCGCAGACGATCGAGGGGGGTCGAATCGAGTCCTGCGGCCCGCCCCGCATCGAGGTCGGCCGCGTTGGCCTCCAGGATCTCGGGCGCTCGCTCGACCAGGAGCGCCGCCGCGGCCAGCAGAGCCTCGTTCTTGCGGGCCGTCGGGGCGGTGGCGAGCGCACGGGCGGCCGCCCGCGCCCGGCGACCGAGCTCGAATACCGGCGCAGCCGGCTGCGAGTCCTCGTTCGGCACGCAGCGAGTCTAATCCTTGACCGCGCGGTCAAGTTTCGGGATTGTGCACGCGACGGCGGCGGGGCACCGACGCGGGGCTCCTCACCCCGCAACGGCACCCCGCCGCGTCGTGCGCTCGGCACCGACCGCTCGGGCCCACTGGGTGAGCCCTCCCCCCGTCTCGGCCGGCGCGGCTCCCGCAGTGTGACCGATGTCACGACCGATGACAAGGGCATGATGCGCCGTCGGCGCGATCGGCGCGGGGGTGCCGGCGCCGTGATGGCTCAGGCAGGCGCCACGATTCAGGCAAGGCTGAAGTGCGGGTTGAAGATGAGGCCGAGGATCGCTCCCTGCGGCGTCCTCACCGTGGCGGTCACGATGCCGTCCCCGACCTCGGTGGCGGGGGTGTGCTCGGTGGCTCCGTCGGCGATCGCCGCACCGACTGCAGCGCCGACGTCGGCGACGCCCCAGTAGGTCAGGGCGCCGTCCTTCGGGTCGGCGTCGGGGAGGAGGCCGAGCTCGTAGCCCCCGATGGCGTAGCCCACGTAGAAGGGGAGTCTGGCACCGGCCGACCCGACCGTCACGGACGGCGAGCTCGGCGCGAGATCTTCGGCCTCGCGTCAAACGAGGAGGACGAGGTCGTCGCGGTGGATCACCTCGTGGGGCAGGCCTTCGGCGAGTGCGGTGGTCCGCCTGCCGGCCGCGGCTCGCAGCGCCGCCGCGTCGTAGCGCACGAGACCCTTGGCGAACGGTCGTCCCGACGCGTCGACCACCTCAACCGCCTCGTCGCCGTCGAAGTCCCCCTCGACGGCCGACACCCCGGCCGGGAGCAGCGACCGGCCCTGCTCGACGAGGGCCCGTCGTGCCCCGTCGTCGACCACGATCCGTCCTGCCGCCCCCCGGGCGAACGCGATCCAGAGCTTCCGGCTCGGGAGTCGGCGATCGTGGGGACGGACCACCGTGCCCGAAGGGTTCCCGCCGATCGACTCGAGGACGACGCCGGGGACATCGGCCGCGGTGATCACCACCCGGACCCCCGACCACGCGGCGATCTTCGCCGCCGCAAGCTTGCTGGCCATCCCCCCGCTTCCCCGATCGGTTCCTGCACCTCCGGCGACTGCCTCGAGCGCCTCGTCGACCTCGACCACCTCCTGGATGAACGAGGCGCTGGCATCGAGACGCGGGTCGGCGGTGTAGAGCCCGGCAGTGTCGGTCAGGAGGACGAGCGCGTCGGCCGCGACGAGGTGCGAGACCAAGGCAGCCAGCCGGTCGTTGTCGCCGTAGCGGATCTCGTCGTCGGCGACGGTGTCGTTCTCGTTGACGACGGGAAGCACGCCGAACGCGAGCAGGCGATCCAGCGTGGCGCGCGCGTGCAGGTACTGGGAGCGGTGCCCGAAGTCGAACGGCGTGAGCAGCACCTGGCCGGCCACGACCCCCCGCTCGGCGAGCGCGTCCGACAATCGCTGCATCAGTCGCGGTTGCCCGACCGCCGCGATGGCCTGCAGCGTCTCGACCTCACTCGGGCGGGCGTGCAGCCGCAGGGCGGGCATCCCGGCCGAGATCGCTCCGGACGTGACCAGGACGATCCGATGACCCGCCTCGATCGCGTCGGCGAGGTCGGTGCAGAGCTTCTCGAGCGGCCGTTCCGTCAGTTCGCCTGCTTCGTCGGTGATCGAGGACGTCCCGATCTTGACGACCACCGTGCTCACGAGCCCTCCGAGTGGTACTCGAGCTCGACCGAGCCGACCCGAACCGTCTCCCCGTCACTCACGCCGGCACGCTCGAGCGCTCGCTCCACCCCCATCGTGCGCATGCGCTCCTGGACGTATGCGACTGCCTCCTCGTTGGTCAGGTCGGCCATCGCGACCACGCGCTCCGCGGCGCGACCCGAGACCCGGACGACACCGTCGTCGTCACGCGTGATCGCGAAGCCACTCGGACGGGGACGGTGCACCACGAACGGCTCCGGCGCGGGCGTTTCGTCTCGGGCCCGTTCGACGGCCTCGGCGATCGCCCCGAGCAGCTCGTCGAGCCCTTCGCGCGTGACGGCCGAGACCCGCGGCTCCGGGGCTTCCCCGTCGAACTCCGCCGCCGCCACGTCGGCCCTGCTCCCGACGACGATGCGTGGCCGTTCGAGGAGCTCGGGCCGATACCGACCCAGCTCCTCGAGCAGGACCCGCTCCTGGTCTGCGGGCGAGATCCCCTCGATGTTGGCGAGGTCGAGGAGTACGACGAGCACGCGGGCCCGCTCGACGTGGCGGAGGAACTCGTGCCCGAGCCCGCGACCGCCCGCGGCGCCCTCGACGAGGCCCGGGATGTCCGCGAGCACGAACTCGTGACCCCGGAAGCGCACCACCCCGAGCTGCGGCTCGAGCGTCGTGAAGGGATAGTCGGCGATCTTGGGCTTGGCCGAGCTCACGGTCGCGATGAGCGTCGACTTGCCCGCGTTCGGGAAACCGACGAGGGCGGCATCGGCCAGGAGACGCAGCTCGAGCTCGAGCCAGTGCTCCTCGCCGTACGAGCCCTGCTCGGCGAACCCGGGAGCGCGGCGAGCGTTCGTCAGGAAGCGGGTGTTGCCCGCGCCCCCTTGACCCCCGCGTGCCGCCACGAAGCGGTCGCCGTCGCGCACCAGGTCCGCGAGCAGCGCACCGTCACGGCTCCGCACGGTCGTGCCGACCGGCACCGGGACCTCGAGGTCACGACCCCGACGGCCGTGCCGGCGCTTCCCGGAGCCGTGCCGGCCCGACTCGGCCTTCCGATGAGGATGGTCACGGAAGGAGAGCAGCGATGCGACGTTGCGGTCGGCGCGGAGCACGACATCGCCACCCGCGCCCCCGTCACCGCCGTCGGGGCCGCCCCGAGGAGTGTGGGCCTCGCGGCGGAACGACACCGCGCCTGCCCCACCGTCTCCGCCCCGGACGTTGAGCTGGGCGCGGTCGACGAACTGCCCTCGCGGGCGTCGATCACGAGTCGTGCCCATCTCGACAGGATAGGGAGTGGCGTTCGAGCCGATTCGGGAGTTGCGTGCTGCCGCACCACTCCGGGGAACGGTCTGCCTCGATCAGGCCTCGGGAACCACGTCGACGAGCGTGCGGCCGCGGCGACTCCCGTAGCGCACCACGCCGTCCGCGGTCGCGAAGAGGGTGTCATCCCCTCCCTTGCCGACGTTCTCACCCGGATGGACGCGCGTCCCGCGTTGGCGAACCAGGATCGACCCGGCGTTGACCCGACTGCCGCTGAAGACCTTCACTCCGAGGCGCTTCGCCGCCGAGTCACGCCCGTTCCGGGACGAGGCTGCGCCCTTCTTCTTCGACATCAGTCCGTTACTCCGTCCTCGCCGTCTCCGGCCTTCGCCGCCGGCTTCTTCGCCGCCGGCTTCTTGGCGGCGGGCTTCTTCGCCGCCGGCTTCTTGGCGGCGGGCTTCTTCGCCGCCGGCTTCTTCG
>CAYRHS010000011.1:0-7141 GCA_964424125.1 uncultured Burkholderiales bacterium | reverse complement strand
GCTTCTTCGCCGCCGGCTTCTTGGCGGCGGGCTTCTTCGCCGCCGGCTTCTTCGCGGCGGGCTTCTTCGCCCCACCGGCCTCGATCGCCATGATCTCGATCGTGGCCAGATTCTGGCGATGTCCCCAGTTCCGGCGCTGGTTCGACTTGTTCTTGTAGGTGTAGCCGGTGATCTTCTCGCCGCGCCGCGCCCCCACGACGCGAGCCTTGACCGTGGCCCCGGCGAGCTGCTCACGGGTGGCCCGGACCTCGTCGTCGAGCACGATCATGAGGGGACGGAGCTCGACCTCGTCACCCTCCTCCGCACCGCGCACGCGCTCCACGTCGAGGGTCTGGCCCTCCTCGACGCGGTACTGCTTGCCACCGGTCCGAATCACTGCGTACACGACCGGCGAGGCTACTCGACCTCTTCGTCCTCACCCGACCCGAAGAGGGCATCCTCCACGAGGATGCCCCGCCCGTTGCACTCCTCGCAGACTCGGGAGAACGACTCGACCAGACCTTCGGAGATCCGTTTCCGGGTCATCTCCACCAGTCCGAGCTCGGAGATCTCGAAGACCTGTGTACGGGTCTTGTCCCGGGCCAACGCCTCCTTGAAGGCACGGAGCACCTCGTCGCGGTTCTTCTTGATCTCCATGTCGATGAAATCGATCACGATGATCCCACCGATGTCGCGCAAGCGGAGCTGGCGCGCGACCTCCTCGGCCGCTTCGAGGTTGTTCCGGAAGACGGTCTCCTCGAGGTTCGACGAGCCCACGTTCTTGCTCGTGTTCACGTCGATGACGGTCAGGGCTTCCGTGTGCTCGATGACCAGCGAGCCACCCGAGGGCAGCCACACCTTCCGGTCGAGAGCCTTGTGCAGCTGTTCGTGAACGTGAAAGCGCTCGAACAGCGGGAGCGTGTCGTCCTCGTACAGCTCGACGCGATCGGCGAGCTCGGGCGTGATCGCGGCGACGTAGTCACGAACCTGCTCGTAGAGCTCGCGATCGTCGATGACGACGCTTCGATACTCCTTGGTGAACTCCTCGCGGATGATCCGCAGCGCGAGTTGCGGCTCCTGGTACAGGAGCCTCGGCGGCTTGGCCCCTTGCGCGAGGTGCGAGATCTCCTGCCACTGCGCCTCGAGCCGCTGAACGTCGCGGCGCAGCTCGTCGGGCGTCGCCCCCTCGGCCGCCGTACGAACGATCAAGCCTGTGTCGGCGGGCCGCACGTCGTCGAGCACCCGACGCAGTCGCTTGCGCTCCTCGTCGGGAAGTCGCTTGGAGATCCCGTAGGTGTCCGGTTGGCCCGGCACCATCACGACGAAACGGCCCGCGAGGCTGACCTCCTGGGTGAGCCTCGCACCCTTGGCGCCGATCGGGTTCTTGATCGCCTGCACCAGCACCTGCTGCTGGTTCTTCAGCACCTGCTCGATCCGGGGCCGGCCGCCGCGGTGCTCCTCGGGATCGAACGTGACGTCCGAGCGGTAGAGCACGCCGTTCTTGGGCGTTCCGATGTCGACGAACGCAGCCTCCATGCCGGGCAGCACGTTCTGGACCTTGCCGAGGTAGATGTTGCCGTCGATCGAGGTCGCCGCGTCCTCGGGTCGGGACACATAGTGCTCGACGAGGCTGCGGCCTTCGAGCTGCGCGATGTGCGTGCTCCCGTCGGGGCGGACGTGGACGCACAACACGTATCTACCCGCGGGTCGGCCCTTGCGCGTCCGCCCCTTCCTCCGCTCCAGGACCTCGTCGTCGAGCTCCTCGAGCTCGGAGGTCTGCTCGTCGACGCCGAGGTCCGCGGTCACGACCTTGGGCTTCTGGCTCCGCCCTCGGCCCCCCCGCCGCCGACGGCGGCGCCGGCGTTGCGAACCGCCCTCACCGTCCGAGCCCTGCTTCGAGCCGTCGTCACGCGCCGGGGTGGGAGCGGGACGGCTGTCGCCGATCTTTGGTCGTCGTGGCGGCGCCGCTTCGGCCGCGTCGCCCGGAGCGCCGGAGTCCCGAGCGTCCTCCGCCGCTCGGGCCGTGACGTCCTCGGAGGTCAGCCCGCGATCGGCCGCGGGATCGCGCCAGTCACGAGTGGTGTCGTCACTCGGGTTCTCCTGGACTGCGGATCCCCCACCGCCACTGCTTCGCCGTCCACGGTTGCGACCACCCCGCGAACCACGTCGTCGACGCCCTCCGCCTCTGCCACCGCCCCCCGAGGGGCGACCGCCGTTACCCGACCCGGCTCCGTCCTTGGGCGAGTCGCTGGTGTCGTCGTTGTCGCGGGAGCGTTCGGTCCCGCCCGTTGCGGGCGCCGACCGGCTCCCGCCCGTGCTGTCGTCGGACATGAAACCCTTCTCTCATGCTGCCCCGGCCACCTCGGCCGTCGGGCGCGTGTCGGCTTCGAGCGGCTCCAACCGCGCGCCGTCACGCTCGATCCATTGCTTCGTTCGGCGGATGTACGCCGTCCCCCAGCCGTCACGCAGCGCGGCGACGACTTCGTCGGGTCGGGCGCTCGGTGCGTTCGTGGACACCTCGATGTCCACGAACGCTCGACCATCGGCCGCGGCGGCGATCGCCACTCGTCTTACGGCCGGTCGGATGTCATCGACCCGTCTCCGCCCCTTGCGGGTCCGCTCGACGAGGACCTCGCGGCGTCGGACGAACGCGTCGATCGACGCAACCAGCTCCTCGGCCGCGACCGCGTCGCCGCGGTCGTCGACCACCTCGAGCGTGTACTCGAGGGCGCGGACGGACTCCTGCAGCGCGGGTGCCCGTTCAGCGAGGGCTGTCGACCCGGTCACGGTCATTCCCTCGGGGAGCGATTCCGACATCGCTTCGGACACCGGCCCGAGATCGACGGACTCGTCGAAGGCGACGTCGAGATACTCGGCGTCGCTCTCGGATCCCACGGGAAGGGCGAGCCCGAAGCTCATACGCGGTCGCGGCGTGAAGCCCTGTGTGAACGCGACCGGGAGCCGGCACGCGCGCACTGCCCGGTCGAAGGCGCGCGCGACGTCGCGATGCGAGATGAAGCGCACCTTTCCACGCTTCTCGAAGCGGAAGCGCGCCGGGAACGCGAGGGTGGCCTTCACCGACCGAGCCTCGCGAGCGCATCGACCGGAGCATCGTCCCGGGCCTCGACGGCGGCCCCGACGTCGGCGGCGGGACGTCCCCGCAGCCGCACCGGCACCGACCCCCCACGGCCGAGGTCCTGGCCCGTCCCCTGGCTGCCCCCCGCGGGCGGGACCGGGGAGGCCACGACGTGCTCGAGCCCGTACTCGGTACATGCCCCGCAGTCGTAGCACGGCGTCCACCGGCAATCGGGGAGCCCGTGCTCGGCGAGCGCCGACTGCCAGTCCTGCCAGAGGAAGTCACGGTGGAGGCCTGCGTGCACGTGGTCCCAGGGCAAGACCTCGTCGACGTCTCGGTGACGGGTCACGTACCAGTCCGGGTCGAGGCCGTGCTCGGCCATCGCGTCGAGCCACAACGAGAGGTCGAAACGCTCGCTCCACTCCTGGAACGTCCCGCCCCGGCGCCAGACGCTCTCGATCACACGACCGATCCTCCGATCCCCGCGGCTCGCGATCCCCTCGGCGAACGTCGCCTCGGGGTCGTGCCACCGCACCTTGGCGGGGCTCTTGCGGAGCGCGTCACGGACGAGCCCGATCTTGCGCCCGAGCTCGGGAACGCCGTTCTGACCGAACCACTGGAACGGGGTGTGCGGCTTCGGCACGAAACCGCCGAGCGACACCGTGCAGCTCGCTTGCTTCGTGTGGCGCCGCCCGACCTCGACGACTCGCCGTGCGAGCTCGGCAATCCCGAGCGTGTCCTCATCGGTCTCGGTCGGGAGCCCGGTGAGGAAGTAGAGCTTCACGCGCCGCCACCCCTGCGAGTACGCCCCATCGACGGCCGCGTAGAGGTCCCCTTCGGTGATGAGCTTGTTGATCACCTGGCGAATCCTCCAGGAGCCGCCCTCGGGAGCGAACGTGAGCCCCGTGCGGCGGACCCGCTGGATCTCGGCCGCGAGCCCCACCGTGAACGCGTCGACCCGCAATGAGGGCAACGACAGGCCCACGTTGCCGCAACCTTCCTGGCCGTCGACGAGGTCGGCGACGAGCCCGTCGATCCCGGAGAAGTCGGCACTCGACAACGACGTCAACGCGACCTCTTCGTAGCCCGTGCGCCGCAGGCCCTCGGCCACCATCGTGCGTACCTGCTCGGACGGCCGCTCGCGCACGGGGCGCGTGATCATCCCCGCCTGACAGAAGCGACAGCCTCGTGTGCAGCCGCGGAAGATCTCGACGTTCAGCCGATCGTGGACGACCTCGGTGAGCGGGACGAGCTGGTTGCGGGGATACGGCCACTCGGCGAGGTCGGCGACCGTGCGCTTCTCCACCTGCGCGGGGACCCCCGGCGCGCGCGGGCTGACGCTCACGAGCTTCCGACCCGCGTACTCCGGTTCGTAGAGAGCGGGAACGTAGACACCCGGGACGGACGCGAGCTCGCGCAGCACCGACTCGCGGGAGAACCGGCTTCCTCGCTTCCATGCCGCGACGACCTCGGTCATCTCCCCGACCACCTCTTCGCCGTCACCGATCGCGAATGCGTCCACGAAGTCCGCGAGCGGTTCGGGATTGAAGGTGCAGTGGCCCCCGGCGACGACGAGCGGCTCGTCCGCCTCGCGCTCAGCCGAGCGGATCGGGACCCCGGCGAGATCCAGGCACTCGAGCAGATTCGTGTAGACGAGCTCCGCCGAGAGGTTGAACGCCAGCACGTCGAACGCCGCAGCCGGCGCGTGGTTCTCGACGGAGAAGAGCGGGACTCGCTCCCCCCGCATCGCGGTGGCCAGATCGACCCACGGCGCGTAGGTCCGCTCCGCGATCGAGTCGTCGCGCTCGTTGAGGATCTCGTAGAGGATCTGGAGCCCCTGGTTGGGCAGTCCCACCTCGTAGGTGTCCGGGTAGCAGAGGAGCCAGGCGACCACGTCAGGCCGGTGGACCGGCCGGAGGCTGCCCCGCTCCATCCCGATGTAGCGGGCGGGGGACTCAACCCTGGCCAGGAGCGGTTCGATCCGCGGCCAGAGGCTCTCCATGACGGCTACCAGCCTAGTTGCTTCGCCGATCCGAGATCTGGCTCACCAGATCCGCTCAGGAGAAACGGCGCATGTGCACATTGGCCACGAGACCAACGAGCGCGAACGCGGCGATCGTCGACGAACCGCCATGGCTCATGAACGGTAAGGGGATACCGGTCACCGGCATGATCCCCATGGTCATGCCGACGCTCTGGAACACCTGGAACGCCAGCATGGCGAGCACGCCGACACAGCACAGCGTCCCGAAGACGTCGCGCGCGAGCTGGGCGGCACGGAACACGCGCCACACGAGGATCGCGAACAGGGCGAGGAGGGTGGCGCCACCGACGAAGCCCAGCTCCTCCCCGACCACCGTGAAGATGAAGTCGGTGTGCTGCTCGGGGACGAACTCGAGCTTGGTCTGCGTTCCCTCGAAGAGCCCCTGACCCGTGATGCCCCCCGCGCCGATGGCCGTCTTGGACTGGTCGACGTTGTACGTCTCCGCGGTCTGGTTCCCCTGGTCGAGGAACCCGGTGAGTCGATCGACCTGGTACTCCTGGAGCACACCGGCGCGCGCCGCGCCGACCACCAGGGTCAACCCGACCGCCAGCAGCACGGCGAGGTGGAGGACGCGCACGCCCGCCGCGGTGAGCAGCGCCAACACGATGACCCCGAGCACGAGCGCGGTGCCGATGTCGGGCTGTTGGAGCACGAGCCCGATCGGTACGACGGCGAGCCCCACCGCGATCGCGAGGCGCCACGCGTCGAGATCGCCGCGGTGCTGGTGGAGATAGCCGGCCAGCCCGACGATCAGGAAGAACTTCGCGAACTCCGAGGGCTGCAGCTGGAACGATCCGAGCTGGATCCATGCCTGGGATCCACGCGACGTCGAACCGAGCGGTGAGAGCACCAGCACCAGGCCGAACACCATTGCGCCGTACAGGAACGGAGCGAAGTCGCGCAGCTTGCGGTAGTCGATCGCCATCACCGCGAACATCACGACCAGGCCCACCACGACGAACAGCGCTTGGCGCTGGAGGAAGAAGGTCGTGCTGGCGCCGTCGGCCTCCAACGAGTTCCGGGTCGCCGAGTAGATCATGAGGAGGCCCAGCGCCGTGATGGCGAAGGTCGCTCCGAGGAGGACCAGGTCCACGTGCCGAAGCGGCGTGACCTCTCGCCAGGCCTGACGGCGCGTCTGGACGGACGCCGAACCGCGCACGGTGCCAGTCACGCTCGTCATTCGACTGCCCCCGTCACGTCACCGACCTTGGGGCGTTCGGCGCTCGGCTGCACGCCCGCGAGCGCGTCCACCACGCGGCGCACGATCGGCGCCGCGACTTCGCTGCCGAAGCCGGCCTCTTCGATGACCGCGGCCACCACGTACTGGGGCTGACCCTCCGCCGGCCGCGCCGGCCAGATGCCGACGTAGAGCGACGTGTCCTGCTTGTCGACCACCTCGGCGGTACCCGTCTTGCCCGCGACGTTCTCGGCGTCCGGGAACCCGTCGAAGAGCCCGGTCGCGGTCCCTTCACCGCTGTTCACGACCCCGACGAGGCCGTCGATGATCGCATCGCGCCACGCCGCGTCGGTCGGGTGGAAGGCGAGCGCGGTGGGCTCCGTCTCCCGGACGACCGTGCCGTCGGGGTCGGTGACCTCCGCCACCACCTGCGGCTGGAGGAGGAACCCGCCGTTGAAGAACGCGGCGTAAGCGTTGGCGAGCTGCAGTGGCGTGGCGAGGAAGTCACCCTGACCGATCGCGAGGTTGACGTTGTCGCCCGGGAACCAGGTGCAGCGGTCGCGCTCCTCCTGGTTGGCGGGGTCGTCGCAGCTGTTCACGCCGTTCTCTTCCGCGAAGCCCCGCTTCCACCCGGGGTCAGGCACCCGCCCGTGCTGTTCGCCCGGCAACGCGATGCCGGTCGCCTCACCGAACCCGTAGTCGCGGGCGACCTGCTGGATCTCCTGGTTCTGGGGCTCGGGAAGGTTCCACAGTGTGCCGCCGACGCCGTAGAAGTACACGTCGCTCGACACCGTCAGCGCGCGGCGAAGGTTGACGGCGCCGTACTCGGCGCCGCCGGCGTTGGTGAACTCCCGGTCGCCGATGA
>CAYRHS010000010.1:22349-31743 GCA_964424125.1 uncultured Burkholderiales bacterium | reverse complement strand
GGGATCGGCGTGGGGATCGACTACGCGCTGTTCATCGTCACGCGATACCGGGAGGGGCTCCGGAGGGGACTCGATCCCGAAGCGGCGACCGTCGTGGCGATGGACACCGCGGGCCGGGCGGTGCTCTTCGCCGGCGGCACGGTCGTCGTGTCCGTGATGGGTCTCTTCGTCGTCGGCCTCTCGATCAACCGGGCGCTGGCAGTTGCCGCGGCCGTCGGCGTGCTCATGACGATGCTGGCCGCGATCACGCTCCTTCCGGCCATGCTCGGATTCGTCGGCCGCAACATCGACCGCTTCGGCTTGCCCCATCGCCGGAGCGCCGACGCCGGCGATCATCGCGGGTTCTGGTACCGCTGGAGCCGCGTCGTCCAACGCCGCCCCGCGGTCCCCGCGCTGGTCGCGCTCGTCGTCCTCCTCGCGCTCGCGGCGCCCGCGCTCTGGATGCGTCTGGGCTTCAGCGATGCCGGGAACCGCTCCGACTCGGACACCACCCGTCGCGCATACGACCTGCTCGCGGAAGGGTTCGGCCCCGGGTTCAACGGACCGCTCATCGTCGTGGCCGAGACCCCTGGCGCGCCGGACGTCGCGGCGGTCGACTCGCTCGCCACGGCAATCGCCGCGACCGACGGCGTCGCCGCGGTCACGCCGGTCACGCCGAACGAGGCCGGCGACGCCGCCCTCTTCCAGGTGTTCCCGACCACCTCGCCGCAGGCCGAGAAGACGGGCCAGCTCGTCCATCGACTCCGGCACGATGTCGTGCCGGCCGAGATCGACGGTACCGACGCGACTGTCTACGTCGGGGGCTTCACCGCGATCATCGTCGACTACTCCGACTTCTCCGCGAGACGGCTCCCGGTCTTCATCGCTGCGGTACTCGTCGTCTCCTTCCTGCTGCTGATGCTCGCGTTCCGTAGCGTGCTCGTGCCGCTGAAGGCGATCATCATGAACCTGCTCTCCATCGGTGCCGCGTACGGCGTCCTCGTCGTCGTGTTCCAGTGGGGATGGGGCCTCGACCTGCTCGGCGCCGGGGACACCGGGCCGGTCGAAGCCTGGGCGCCGATCATGCTCTTCGCGATCGTCTTCGGCCTCTCGATGGACTACGAGGTGTTCTTGCTCTCTCGCATCCGTGAGGAGTACGTGCGCACCAGAGACAACGGCGCAGCGGTGGCCGACGGACTCGCCGCCACCGCGCGGGTGATCACCGCGGCCGCGGCGATCATGGTGTGCGTCTTCGGCGGCTTCGTCCTCTCCGAGGAGCGCGCGCTCCAGCTCTTCGGGCTCGGCCTCGCGACGGCCGTCTTCGTGGACGCGTCGATCGTGCGGCTCGTCTTCGTCCCCTCGACGATGGAGCTCCTCGGCGACTGGAACTGGTGGCTGCCCCGGTGGCTCGACCGGATCCTCCCTGCGATCCACATCGAGGGCTCGACCGAGATCTCGCTCGACGAGCCGGAAGAGGAGCGGCCTCCCGTCGGCGTCCCCGGTTGAGCACGAGGACCGCGTCCCGCCGGCGACCGCGTACGGGTCCGTGGGAGTGATACACAGAGCCGCTCATGATCTGGTCCCGTCCGGCCCGCCGTTCGGTCGCGCTCGCCCTGCTGGTGCTCCTCGCGGCCTGCGGTGAGCACGCCACGGCTCCCCCGACCGTGTCCGACGGCACGCCCGAAGATCCGGCGGACTACGCCGCGCAGGCCGGCTCGATCTGCGATCGGGCCCTCGACGGGGCGGACGACGCGATCGACATCGTCGACGACGTCTACGACACGGACCGCGCACGCGATGCCCTGCTCGAGGGGGCGGAGGAGCTCGCGGCGCTCACGCCGCCGGAGGACCGGCGCGAGATTGCCCAGGGACTCGTCGAGTCTCTGACCGAGCACGGAGATCTCGTGCGGAGCGCCGACGACGATCCCGAGGAGTACAGCCAGGACCAGAATGCCCTCGAGCTCGTCATCTCGGTGCAGATCGCGGGTCTGGACGCGAGCTGTCCGGCGGTCCCCGACGTCCTCGAGCCTCCCCGGCGTCCCGAGGACAGCCTCGACGAGTTCTCCGACGTCGAGTTCGGCGACGACCCGGAAGCCGACGCCCTCGCGCAGCGTTGCTTCGAGGGCGAGCTCGCAGCGTGCGACGAGGTTCGATCGTTCGAGGGCTACGGGGGCTACGGCGCGACCTGCGGCGAACGCGTCTACATCGAGGAATCTAACGCGTGGCCGGACTGCGTCGAGACCTTCGCCTCGGAGGAGCCGGTCCGGGGTCAGATCGTGACCGAGGACGAGAGCTCCTGACCGGGACCAACGGCCCGTGACAGCCCGGCGCGTCATCCGCTCGTACTACGCGATCACCGGCGTCTACACGCTCTCGGCGTCGGTCATCTGGGGTGTGAACACGCTGTTCCTGCTGAGCGCGGGACTCGACGTGTTCGAGGTGTTCCTCGCCAACGCCGCGTTCTCCGCCGGCATGGTGCTCTTCGAGATCCCGACGGGCGTGGTCGCCGACACGTTCGGGCGTCGGGTGTCGTTCCTCCTGAGCATCGCGGTGCTCGCCGTGACGACAACGCTCTACCTCGGCCTCGACGTGGTCGGCGCGGGTGTCGTCGCCTTTGCCGTCGTCAGCGTGTTCATCGGGCTCGGCTTCACCTTCTACTCCGGCGCGGTCGAGGCCTGGGTCGTCGACGCGCTCGGCGCGGTCGACTTCGACGGCCAGCTGGACCAGGTGTTCGCGCGCGGCCAGATGGTGAGCGGCGCGGCCATGCTCGTGGGGACCGTCGGCGGCGGGCTGCTCGGGCAGCTGGACCTCGCCGTCCCGTTCGTAGCCCGCGTCGGGCTACTCCTGGTCCTCTTCGCCATCGCGTTCGGGAGGATGCACGACCTCGGATTCACCCCGCGGCGTGTGCGCCCCCGCGAGTACCCGGGCGAGATGCGTCTCGTCGCGCGACGCAGCGTCGAGTTCGGGTTGCGCGACCGGCGGATCCGCTGGCTGATGGTCGCGGGTGGCGTCCAGAGCGGGTTCTTCATCTGGGCCTTCTACGCCCAGCAGCCGTACTTCCTGGAACTGTTGGGACGGGACGCGGTCTGGGTCGCCGGTCTCGTGAGCGCGCTGATCGCCCTGTCGATGATGTGCGGCAACGCGATCGTCGACTGGGCGACCCGCTTCTGCGGCCGCCGCACGACCTTGCTGCTCTGGGCGGCCGCATTCCAGACCGGCGCCGCGATCGTCGTCGGGCTCACGACCTCGTTCTGGGTCGCGGTTCCGGTCTTCCTTCTCTTCACGGGCGCGACCGGTCTCCAGATGCCGGTCCGGCAGTCGTTCATCCACCAGGTGGTGCCCGGACCGCAACGTGCCACCGTCGTGTCCTTCGACTCTATGGTCTCGGGCGTCGGCGGCGTCGGCGGCCAGTTCGGTCTCGGCGCGGTGGCGCAGTCGTACTCGTTCGGGGCCGGGTTCGTCACCGGCGGGATGGCGACCGCGGTCGCGCTCCCGGCGCTCGTGGCGATCCGCCGCATCGGCGGGGTCGCCGACCAGATCGTCGGACGGCGCGCGGGGGTCGAGGGAACGTGCGCGGCCGCCGGCCTGCCGCCCATCGCGACCGTTGAATCGCAGGATCGAGAGGGGCTCGACGTCGGCGGAACGTGACGCAGATGGGGCCCGACGAGGACCGTGTGGGCTCCCCGTTCAGGAGTGTGACGGACCCGGAGGGACCTGGAGCTCGAAGGCGACTTCGTCCGGGTAGCACCAGAACCACTCCTCTCCGGGCTCGAACGAGCGGACCAGCGGATGGCTCGTCTCGCGGTGGTGCGCAGTGGCGTGGCGACCGGGCGAGTTGTCACAACAACCGACGTGCCCACACGCCTGACACATCCGGAGATGGACCCAGCGGCCACCGGTCGCGAGGCATTCGTGACAACCGTCGTCGCTGGGCAGCACCTCGGCGATGGTGTCGAGGTGGCTGCAGATGCTCATGTCGCCTCCGTGGTGGCGCGCGTGCTGGCAGCGAACGTCCAAAGATGCCACGAGCCCGGGATCCCCTTGAGCTCGTGCTCTCCGCGGTCGTCGAAGTGGAGGTCGGAGCCGAGGACGAGGTCGCGCACCGTGCTGGAGACCACGACCTCGTCGGGGCCCCCGATGTCCATGACCCGGGCCGCGAGATGGACCGCGAGTCCGGCGAGCTCGTCGCCGACGATCTCCGTCTCCCCGGTGTGGAGCCCGGCCCGCATCGCCAGGCCCAGCCTTCGGATCTCCGATGCAGCTTCGCTCGCGGCGCGGATCGCGGCGGCCGGCATCTCGAAGATCGCCTGACAGCCGTCGCCCGTGCTCCGGACGACCCGCCCGCCGTTCCGGCTGACGACGTCACGCATCGTCCGGTCGTGGGCCTCGATGACCTCCCGCCACCGGCGGTCGCCGAGCTCGGCCGCGGTTGCGGTGGAGCCGACGATGTCGGTCATCAGCACCGTGGCCAGGACCCGCTGGGCGCTGTGTGCGCGGCTACTCGCGTGTTCCAACGCGCGGAGCGCCTCCTCGACGATCTCGCTCCGGGACGCCGCGGCCGCGCGAGCCTCGACCTGGGCGCAGCGCTCGTCGCCGAGACGGTCCAGGAGGTCTCGGCGCAACCGATCCAGCCGCTCGCCGTCCTCACCCGTCACCGCCGACGCGTCGGGCGCTCGGTCCGCGGCCGCGAGCAACAAAGCCGACGACTCGGGATCGTCGAGCTCGGCCAGCAGCCGAGCAACGTTCCGCAGGGTGGTCCACTGCTGGAGCCAGTTGCCGGTCCGCTTCCAGAGCTCGATCAGCGACCGGTAGCCATCGACCGCGCGCTCGGTTCGCTTCGACCGGAGCCAGATCGAGACCAAGGCGACCGACGCGACCCCCTCCACGAAGGTCGTGCGCGTCTCCCGCGCCAGGTCGATGGCCCGCGCGAGGTGCGCCTCGGCGCGTTCGGGATCGTCCGCCCCGAGGATCTCGCCGCGGACATAGTCCACCCACCCCTGGTAGCTCGGCGGCCGGTCGTCGTCCAGTCGCGCCTCACCCTGCTCGACGAGCGCGAGCGCACCGTCCATGTCGCCCTCGTAGGCGATCCCTATGGCCGCGTCGACGATCTCGAGACCGCGGCTCTGCGGCCGCTCGGCCGCTTCCAGGCCCAATCGGAGCGCGCCCTGGTAGTCGCCCCGGAAGAAGCGGTTGATCGAGAGCACCTCGCGGCAGCGCCCGATCGCCTCGTCGTCGCGCGCCACTTCGAGCCCCTGGCGCGCGAGGCGCTCGCTGGTGTCGAGGTCGCCGTTCAACCACGCCGATCGACCGGCCGCAGCAAGCACTGAAGCCCGAGCCGGCGAGGTTCCGAGCGCCGGGTGCTCCGCGAGCTCCAGCGCCCAGGCCCGGAGCTCCTCCAGCTCCCGCCACTGCATGTACTCGTGCAGGCTCGTCGAGATCAGGGCCACGGCCTCGAAGTCGCCGTGCTCGATCGCCCAACGGCGGGCTCGGCGGACGTTGGGCAGCTCGTCTCGGAACCTCTGGTCCCACCGCACCTCCTCGGGCGACGCGGCCCCGCGTTCCACATCGAGAACGAAGTGGCGGGTCCAGTCGAGGAGCCGAGCGAAGGTGCCCTCCTCCTCGCCGGAGGCCGCGACTGCGTCGCACCCGTAGCTCCGAATCGTGTCGAGCATCCGGTAGCGGGCGTCTCCCCCCTTGCCTTCGCGAACGACCATCGAAGCGCTGACGAGGCGCGCCAGCGCCGTCGCCGGATCCGAGGCGATGCCGGTCGCGGCCCCGACCTGCTCGGCCGTCTCCAGCGTGAAGCCGCCCGGGAAGACGGAGAGCGCGCGGAACAGCGCGCGCTCGTCGTCACCGAGCAGGTCGTACGACCAGTCCACGACGAGCCGCAGCGTGCCGTGGCGCTCGCCGCCGGAGTCGTCGCCCAGCAAGTCGAGGCTTCGATCGAGGCGATCAGCGAGTGCGTCGACTCCCAGCGCGTCCAGACGGCCCGCCGCGAGCTCGATCGCGAGCGGGAGCCCGTCCAGGCGGCGACAGATGCGCTCCACCGCCGGCCGCGTCTCCTCGTCGAGCGTGAACTCCGGGTCGACGTGGCGCGCGCGATCGACGAACAACACCACCGACGGCGGGTCGCCGTCGGAGGTCGCCCTCGCGCCTTCGGTCGGGAGCGCGAGCGGTCCGAGACGGTAGGACTGCTCGACCGGGAGGCCGAGTGGTGACCGACTGGTCGCGAGCACGGTCACCTCGGGGCAGCGCCACACAACCTGCTCGACGAGCGCGCGAGCGCCTTCGGCCACGTGCTCGCAGTTGTCGACGACGAGGAGGCGGGGGCGTTCCGCGAGGTACGCGAGCGACGCTTCCTCGGGCCCCGTGCTTCCCGCTACCCGGATCCCGAGCGCGTCGGCGAAGGCGTGTCCGATCGCCGCGGGATCGCGCACCGGGGCGAGGTACAGCATCGTGACGCCCTCCGGGGCGTGGCCGGCGACGATCGCGGCCAGCTCCTCCACCAGGCGCGTCTTGCCGGTTCCCCCCGGCCCGAGGACCGTCACGACCCGCTCGCGCTCGATGAGATCAGCAAGGGCGTCGAGCTCGCGGTCCCGACCGAGGAGACGAGTGACCGGTCGCGGGACCGTGGCTGGGGACGTCACCGCAGCCCTCGAAGCCACCGGAGGTTCCTCGCGCTCGTCTCCGCGGACGTCACACCCACCGGGCCCTCCCGATCCTTCGACCCGCAAGGGACCGACATGCCACTGAAGCCTGATCCCGGTTCACCGGTCCCAAGAGGGTAGGCCGATCGGCATCGACCCGGCTGGGCTACTCGCTGTGATGCGCCCGTACACACTCGGATACCGCGATCGAGTACTCGGAGTAGAAGCGTTCACGGCCGAGGGCCTGGGCCTCGACGTGACGGACGTGATCACGCCACGCTCGCTCGGTCTCGGCATTCTCGAACACGATCACCGACAGCCGTTCACCGTCCTCGGCGGTGAATCGATCGAAGCTGACGAATCCCGGCATCTGTGCGGCCAGCCCGAGCATTTCGGCCGCCATCGCCGCGTATTCCTCGACGTGCTCAGGATCGAGCCGAGAACGGAAGACGGTGACGACGTTGCCCGGTTCCGGATAGCGCATGACCCAATGATGCAACAGCGCTCCGAGACGAGCACCCGGGTCGAGAGTAGGGTCCGGACGCTGTGAGCTCTCACCGCCTCGACGCGAGCGAGATCGAGCGGATGCGGACGCCGCTCTGGGAGCAGGCACGTGCGGCGTACGCGGAAGGCGACGCCGAGGGAGCGAACGAGCTCCTCGACCGAGCGGTCGCGCAGTGGCGGAGCCTCCAGGACTACTCGATCAACTGGATCGCGTCGTTGCTCACGTTCGTCGGCGAGGAGCTCGGCGAGGAGGCCGTGGAACGAGCGCTCCGTCGCTTCGGCGAGGAGTTCCTCCGGCCGAGGCGCGTTTCCCGAACGCCGTGGGAGTCACTCTCGGCGGGCGCCCGCGCGAAGGTGATCTCGCGTGCGATGGTGTCCAACTTCGGGTCCGTGGACGTCGCCGAGGACGAGGAGAAGATCACGCTCTCGTTCCGGTGCGGGACGGGAGGCCGGCTCGTGGACGAGGGCCGCTACGCGGGGGAGGACGCGTACCTGACACTGCGCGAGCGAGGCCCACGGACCTTCGGCGAGGAGTCCCTCCCCGTCTACTGCGCCCACTGCTCGATCAACAACGAGCTGCAGCCGCTCGAGTCGGGTGGGGTCCCGACGAGCGTCGAGCACCCCACCCGTCACCCGGGGGAGCCCTGCGTCCACCATGTCTACCGGGACCCGCGCCGGCTCCCGGACGACGCCCACGTCCGGCTCGGCAGGAGACGGTCCGATCCGCGCTGAGCCGATCCGGGCGGTTCGCGCGGCCGCGGCGGGTGCGCTCGCCCTGCTCGCCGGAGCCTGCGGCGGCTCGAACGACGTACCGAGCTACGGCACGGCCACGAGCGCGATCGAGGCGGAGGTCTCCGACCGCTTCTCGATCACGATCGGCGAGAATCCCTCGATCGGTGACGCGTGGCAACTCGAGGAGGAGGGCGACCCCGACGTCGTCCAGCTCGTCGACCAAGAGTGGGAGACCGACGACCCCGACGTCGTGGGCGCCGGCGGGACCCGCGTCTTCACCTTCGAAGCCGTCGGGCCGGGCGAGACCACCATCGTGGCCTTCAACTGCTTCCGCTGCGACGACGGCACCCCGCCGACCACCGAGCCGCCCGAGGGCGTCGAGATCGAAGGACCGTTCTCCTGGGACGTCGCCGTCGAGTGACCGCCCAGGTGCTGCAGCGCTCGTGAGGCGGAATGGAGGGTTGCGCATCGGGGTTTCCGCACCATGACCGAAGCGCGGCGGAACCGGTGTCTTCGCGCTGGCGTCCATCCGAGCCCGGAATGCGGGCCGCGGCCGTCGCGTTGGTTACCTCGTGCACGAAAGCTCCGGAGCCGATGATTCGGCGGCTCTCCACGAGCACGACGAGGCCGAGGCCGCCTTCCGAAGGTACGTACTCCCCGAAGTGGAGGTCCTCTATCGCGTCGCGTGCTCGATCACCCGAGATCACTTCGACGCGGAAGACCTCGTCCAGGACACGCTGTTCCGGGCACACCGGGCGATCATGCGCTTCGACGGACGCCATCCGCGGGCGTGGCTCCTCACGATTCTGCGCAACACCCACCTCAACCGGCTTCGGCGTCGCGAGCCGGAGCCGGTTCGAAGTCCTGACGCCGTCCAGACGCTCGAGACCTCGGCACCCGGCCCGAGTCCCGAGGACGTCGTCGTCGGCGAGATGTTCGACGCGGCGGTGGAGAAGGCGTACCGGGGCCTTCCGGAGCGCTTCCGGTCCGTCGTGGAGCTCGTCGACCTCGACGGGCTCAGCTACGAAGAGGCCGCCGAGATCCTCGGTATCCCGATCGGCACCGTCATGAGTCGTCTCCATCGGGCTCGCAGACGGATGCGCCGTGATCTGGGCAGAGCAGGCATCGTGCCCAGGAGGTCACGATGAAACTCCTTCGGCGCTCTCGACCCGACAGCCGGCCGCTCTCGTGCCGCGAGGTAGGTCGGTTGCTCCAGGCCTTCCTCGACGATCAGAGCGATCCGGTCACCGCGCGGCGCGTCGCGGCGCATCTCGACGACTGTCGCCGGTGCGGCCTCGAGGCGACCGTCTACCGGGAGATGAAGCGAGCGCTCCGTCACCAGGCGCCCCCGGTGCCCGAGCCGGCTTTGCGACGCCTGCGGCGCTTCGGCGACGCCCTCGCCAACGACACCGGCTGAACGAGCTCCGCGCGGCCCTCGTGCCGCATGAGGCGCGAGATTCCCGGCCCGGGAAGCCGGCGGCGACCTGCCGGGTTCCGAGAGTGTGCAGTTGCGAACCCTCGCACTCGGCATC
>CAYRHS010000010.1:0-22249 GCA_964424125.1 uncultured Burkholderiales bacterium | reverse complement strand
CCGAGCCGGTGCTGGCGATCGAGATCGACGGTGAGGCCCGTGCCTATCCCATCCAGATCATGACGTGGCACGAGATCGTGAACGACACGATCGCCGGGATCCCCGTCGCCATCTCGTACTGTCCGTTGTGCAACTCCGCGAGCGCCTACGAGCGCCGCCTCGGCGGCGAGATCGTCGACTTCGGCACCTCGGGACTGCTGTACCGCTCGGCCCTGGTGATGTACGACCGCCAAACCGAGTCGCTGTGGAGCCACTTCACCGGAGAGGCGGTCGCGGGAGAGCTGACCGGCGAGAGGCTCGAGACCGTTCCCGTCTCGACGGTGGCGTGGGAGGACTGGAGGGACACGAATCCTGACGGCTTGGTGCTGAGTCGCGACACCGGCCACCGCCGTCCCTACGGCCAGAAACCCCTACCCCGGATACGACGACATCGACAACCCGCCCTTCGCCTTCGACGGTGACGTCGACGGACGTTTCGAGGCCAAGGAACGGGTGGTGGGGATCGGGGACGAGGAGGCTGCGACCGCGGTGCTGCTCTCCGACCTCGCCGAGCAACGCGTGATCGAGGTGACGGTCGGCGCTCGGCCGGCCGTCCTGCTGTACAAGTCGGGCACCGCCTCGGCCCTGGACTCGACCGCCGTCGAGGAGGGCCGTGACATCGGCGCCACCGGCGTGTTCGAGCCGCTCGTCGACGGTCGTCGGCTCACCTTCGAGCCCGTGGGGGGCGGGTTCCGCGACCGTGAGACCGCCAGCACATGGAACATCCTGGGTGAGGCCACGGCAGGGTCGCTGTCCGGGTCCCGCCTCCCGCCGGTCGTGCACGTGGATACCTTCTGGTTCGCGTGGTCCACCTTCCTCCCCGACACCGAGCTCGCGGGGGCACCGAGCTGAGCGGCGCTGAGGGGCGCCGGGCGATGTCCGACGCCGTGAGGGAACTGGCGGCGGCTGGTTCGGGAATGCGCAGAGGCGAGCCCGGGTTTCTGCCCTGATGACCACCGTCTCCGATCCTCCGTCCCGCGCGTCCGCAACGGGGCCCGGCGAGGAGCGAGTGCTCGCGCAGACCAAGGCGCTGTGCCCCTCGTGCCTGGCGGTCCTGCCCGCCCAGACCCTCGAGCGCGACGGCAAGATCTGGCTACGCCGCGAGTGCCCCGATCACGGGATCACCGAGACGCTCACGCTCTCCGACGCGGCCTGGTACCACTGGAGCCGGCGCTTCAGCCGGCCCGGTCGCCGACCGCAGCACGCGGCGACGGAGTCGGAGCACGGCTGCCCCTACGACTGCGGGTTCTGCCCCGAGCACCAGCAGCACGCCTGCGTGACGGTGATGGAGATCACCGAGGCGTGCAACCTGGCTTGCCCGGCCTGCTTCGCCGGCGACGCGCACGTCGCCCATCGGTCGCTCGACGAGGTCGAGGCGATGGCTCGCGCGGTGTTGCGCGCCGAGGGCGGCGAGGCCGACGTGGTGATGCTCTCGGGCGGTGAGCCGACACTGCACCCACAGTTCCTCGAGATCGCCGACGCCGTGCGCGAGCACCCCTTCCAGTACGTCGTGGTGAACACCAACGGCGTGCGCATCGCCCGGGCTCCGGAGTTCGCCGCCGCGATCGCCGAGCGCGACCTGCTCGTGTACCTCCAGTTCGACGGGTTCGAGTCCCGGACCTACGAGACCCTGCGGGGCCGCGCCGACCTGTTGCCCGTGAAGGAGCAGGCCCTCGCCAATCTCACCGACGCCGGCGCGCGCGTCGTGTTGGTCGCCACGGTGGTGAAGGGCGTGAACGACCACGAGGTCGGCGACGTCGTGCGCTTCGCCGCGCAGCACCCGGCCGTGCGGGCAGTGTCGCTGCAACCCCAGTTCGGCGAGGGTCGCTTCGTGGCCTTCGAACCGAACGACCGCATGACCCTCACCGACGTGATCGACGCGATCGACGCCCAGAGCGAGCTGTTCGGCCGCGACGACTTCGTCCCGATCCCCTGCTGCGACCCGATGTGCACTGCGGCGACCTACGCGTGGGTGACCGAGGGCGAGATCACCCCCGTGACCCGGCTCGTCGACGTGCCGGACTACCTCGACTACGTCGAGAACAGCTCGATGCCGAATCTCTCCGAAGCGTTCCGTGAAGACGCCCTCGAGATGCGCGCAACCCTCGAGCGCCTCTACTCCAAGTCGTCGCCACCCGGCAGCGCACGTCAGGAATCGGCGTTCCTCTGCGCGTGCGACCCGCTGCTCGCCGAGTTCGACCGGGTCGGCGACCTGCCCGGCGAGGTGTTCGCGGTCACGATCGAGGGCTTCATGGACCGCCACGTCTTCGACGTCGACCGGGTGTCGAAGTGCTGCATCCAGGAAGCGCTGCCCGACGGGCGTATCGTCCCCTTCTGCGCGTACAACACGCTGTACCGGTTCGCGCCCGACCATCGGCCGGTACCACCGAGCCCGCTGCAGATCCGTTCGTGAGCACGCCGGTCCTCCCCACGCCGCCGGTCGACGGGGTCGAGTTCAAGTGCCAGTGCGCGGACCTCTGGGGGCATCCCGCGGCGCAGCTCCTCGCGGGCGACGCCCTGCGGCCCGGTGGAGCGCAGCTCACAGCGGCGATACTCGACCGCGCCGATCTCCCCGGCGGCGGGCGCGCCCTCGATGTCGGCTCGGGCACGGGCGCGACCCTCGAACTCCTCGCCGAGCGCGGATTCGTCGGCTTCGGCCTCGACTACAGCGCCGCCCTCGCCGCGCAAGCATCGGGACGCGGCGCCGTCTCGGTGGGCGACGCCGAGGCCTTGCCGTACGGCCGGGCGACCTTCGACGTCGTCACCTCGGAGTGCGTCCTCTCCGCGGTGCCCGACAAGCTGGATGCCGTCGAGGGAATCCACCGTGTGCTCCGGCCGGGCGGACGCTTCGTGCTCAGCGACGTGACGCTCGACGGTGACCTCCCGGAACCGCTCGACACCGTCATCGCCTGGATCAGCTGCGTCGCCGGCGCGCTCCCCCGCGACGGGTACACCGATCTGCTCCGGACCCGTGGCTTCGAGGTGCACCTGGTCGATACCCGCGACGACGCGCTCGCGTCCTTCCTGGCCAAGGCCCGCCGACGCCTCGCGCTCCTCGAGGGCGCGGTCCGGGTCGGCATCGTGCCCGACCCGTCCGAAACGCTCGGGCCCGAGCTCGCGTCCCTGACGGACTCCGCCGAGGTCTCGGCAAGCGAGCTCACCGAACTGGGGCGGCTGTTGCTCGGCCAGGCCTCCGACGCCGTCCGTCGCGGCGAGCTCGGCTACGCCGCCTACGTCGCCTCGCGTCCCTAGCTCGGAGGTCCCTCGGCGCGGCGGGCTCGTGCGGCTGCCCGCTCCTCCGCTCCCTGCTTCGCCGAGTCGAGCGACTCCCGTACCGCCGCTTCCCACTGCGGACGCACCCAGGCCCGAGCGGCGAGCGCACCGAAGAACCAGAAGTCGAGACCGAGCTCGCCGCGGTACACGAGCTCGGTCTCGGCTCCCTCTTCGGTCAGTACGAACTCCTCGAGCGCATGCGGGACCGGGCCCCGGACGTGGCGGAAGCGAATGCGCTCGGGGGGTTCGAAACCGACCGTCTCGACTGTCTGGGCGGTGACGAGCTTGCCCCTCGTCCAGTGGCGGGCGAGGACGAGGTCCTCACCTCGCTCCTGCACCTCGAGCTTCGCTCGTAGCTCTTTCGGGGTCCGACCGAGGTAGGGCGCGGCGAGCTGCTCGAACACGAGCTCGCGGGGGGCGGCGATGCGGTACGTCATTGGCCCGACCGGATGCGTCGTGCGACCCCAACCGGTGTCGAGCGTGAGGCGTCCCGTTCGCATGAGCCACAGCTGCGTGGCGACGCCGCCAACGATCACCGCGGCCAGGACGCCGACGAGGATCCAGCTCACCGCAGTGGACGGAGGCCGAGTCCGTCGCCGGCGCCCGCGTCGATGTCGTCGAAGCGCACGCGGCCACCGTAACGCGAGCCGCTGTCGAACGCGGCGCGCCCCGGTCGCGACGCGATGCGACAACCCTCATCGGTCCGCGGGTTCCACCTCGACCTTCAGCGAATCGCCGCCAAGAGCGCAGAACCGCGCACGTCGGTGGAGCTTCCGATGAGCCGCCGCCTGCACCGCACGCGGAGCGTCAGCTCAGCGCTGGCGATCGGAGGACCGCATCCGCCGCACGAAGGAAACACGGGCGCCCGCGACAACGACGAACGACCCGCCGATCAAGCCCAGGGTCGTGAGGTCGGCCGTCGCGAGCTCGACGACCACGACGACGATCGCTGCGGTGCACGCCAACGAGCCCAGGTGCCCGAGCACGCGGTCAAGACGCCGATCCACGACGCGCGCGTAGAGATGGTTGATCAGGCCGAACACCCCGAGGAACGTCACCGACCCGAGCGCGACCAGACTGTCGATGCGCGGGAGCATTGCGAAGAATGCCCCGGCGGCGGCGAGCATCCACATGGCGGTCACTGGTAGCCCTCGCGAGGTGCCCCCCAAGCGTGCGGGGAGCTCGCGCGCGTCGCTCAGATCACGGATCAGGCGCCCGGTCGAGAACAGGGTGGCGTTGATGGCCGAGGAGGTGGCGAGCACCGCGGCGCCGGTGGCCAACCATCGCCCGACCCCGCCGAGGGCACGCTGACCGACGGCCGCGAAGGCCACCTCGCGCTGCGCCACGATCAGGTGGTCCGGGACGAGCATCTGTGACCCGAGCGTGACCGACACGTAGACCGCGATCACCACGACCACCGACAGGTACAGGGCGCGGGGCATCGTCTGCGCGGGACGATCGATGTCGTCGTAGTCGTACGACAGCAGCTCGAAGCCCTCGTAGGCCACGAAGATCGAGGCAGCCCCCACGAACACGCCGAGCGTTCCCTCGTTGGCCAGGGGGCCGAGCTCGCTCGACGACCAGGCGAAGAGTCCGACCGCTGCGATCCCCGCGAGCACCAGGAGCTTCGTCAGGACGACGGCATCCTCGGTGATGCTCGACGCGCCGACGCCGCGCGCGTTGACGAGCCAGAACACGGCCAGGACGCCAACCGCCGCGAGCCGCGCGAACAGATCCCCCGCGCCGATGAGACGCGCGACGTAGTGACCGAACGTGAAGGCGTAAACCGCGAGCGCGAACACGTAGCCCACCGCCAGGTACCAGCTCGTGATCCCGGCCAACTGGGGGTAGCCGGCCTGGCGCAGGTAGGCGTACGGACCGCCCGACCGCCCGGCCCGCTGTGTGAGACCGGCAAAGGATCGCGCCGTGACCAGCGCGACCAACCCGCCGATCACGAAGCAGACGAACGCCAGATGGCCCGCGAGGCGGATCGTGACTCCGAGCACCGAGAAGATGCCGCCACCGATCATCCCGCCGATCGCCATGGCCGAGGCGTCACGCAGGCGCAGCCGGCCACGTGCGAGCCGGCGATGACGTTCCGTCCTCGGGTGGTACGGGCCAACCGGGTGACGCGAGACCGGGCCACGGAGCTCAGCAGTCACGTCGCGACCACCCATGGCTGCAACCTCGGAGCCTGCGCACGACCGGTCTGCCGTCTCATGACACGACGACGCGCTGGTTCTCGACCCGGTTCACGTCCCGACGGTGATGACGAGATTCCCGTGCTTGTGCCCCTCCTCGACGTAGCGATGGGCCTCGGCAATCTGCTCCAGCGGGTAGCACCGGTCGATGACCGACCGCAGCTCCCCCGCTTCGACGAGGTCCTTGAGGAAGAGGAGGTCTTCGAGGTGCTTGGGGGCCATCCCGATCACGACCTTCTTGTCGCCCACGATCGAGCGCCAGAGCGCTTCACGGATCGGCCAGTCGAGCGTGAGGTACACGCCGCCCTTCTTCAGTGATCCTCCGCAACGCGAGAACGACGTCTTGCGTGCCGCGTCGAAGACGATGTCGTAGGTCTTGCCGCTCGTCGCGAAGTTTTCCTTCGTGTAGTCGATCACCTTGTCCGCTCCGAGCGACCTCACGAGCTCCACGGCCGTGGTGCTGCACACCGCGGTGGCCTCGGCCCCGAAGTGCCGAGCGAGCTGCACCGCGAAGGTGCCGACGCTCCCGGCACCACCGACGATGAGGATCTTCTGGCCCCGACGAATCCCGCCCCGGCGCAGGAAGTACAGCGCGGTGAGCCCTCCGACGGGAAGCACGGCTGCTTCCTCGTAGCTCGTGTTGGCCGGCAGGGTCGCCATCATCCCGTCTTCGGGCATGGAGAGGTACTCGGCGTTCGCGCCGGCGAAGCTGAAGGACCTCCGGTCCCCCATAGCCGGTGGCCACGATCGCCTTCACGGCCGGCCTCCAGGTCGCGCTCGCGTCGACTCACTCGAGTCAAACCGATCGGTGGGGCGGTACCCAGAGTCCCAAGTCCCTGCCCGTTCCGACCGCGACACCAGCGTCGACGGTTGCGCTCTCACGGCCAGTTGTCTAACGTACAACTATATGGTTGTAGAAACCATGGACCCGAGACGGGCGGACCGGGTGTTCCGTGCGCTCGCGGACGCCACCCGCCGGGACATCGTGATGCGCACGATGCGAGGTGAGCACTCGGTCTCGGCGCTCGCGCGCGACTACCCGATGAGCTTCGCCGCCGTCCAGAAGCACGTCGCCGTGCTCGAAGACGCCGGACTCGTGACCAAGCAACGGCGAGGACGCGAGCAGCTGGTGCGCGGGAACGTCGAAACCGTTCGTCGCGCGCAGCTGCTGTTGGGAGAGCTCGAAGCCGTCTGGCGCAGCCGCATCGATCGACTCGGGGAGCTTCTCACCGAGGATCCAGAAGAAGGAGACCAAGGATGACCGTCACCAGCGTCGACAAGGACGCCGAGGCCTTGACGATGACGATCACGTCGCGGTTCGACGCGGACGTCCCCCGCGTCTGGCAGATGTGGGAGAACCCGCGCCTGCTCGAACGATGGTGGGGACCGCCGACGTACCCTGCGACGTTCGTCGACCACGATCTCACGCCCGGCGGACGCGCGACGTACTTCATGACCGGTCCCGACGGCGATCAACCGCGTGGCTGGTGGCGGGTCATCGCCGTCGACGCGCCCAACCGTCTGGAGTTCGAGGACGGGTTCGCCGACGACGCCGGCGAGCCCAACCCCGACATGCCGACGACGATCACCCGCGTCTCGCTCGACGAACTGCCCAACGGTGACACCCGCATGACCATCGAGACGCGGTTCCCCTCGCTCGAGGCGATGGAGAAGATGGCCTCGATGGGAATGGAGGACGGCATGCGCGCCGCGCTCGGCCAGATCGACGACCTCCTGCGAGCAGAGGTGGACCGGACCTAGCCGGCCGAGTCGCTGCTCGTCCCCTCGTCGTTGCTGGTCCCCTCGTCGTTGCTGCTTGCACTGCTGCTGTCGCAGTTCTCGTCCTCCCAGGCGGTGAGGTTGTCGGCGGCCGCCTCGTAGCCTGAGCTGGAGAAGTCGTCCTCCCGAACCGCGTCCGCCACGGTCTCCACGTCGTTCTTGATCTCGGCGGGTGCCGCCTGGACGATGGCATCGAGCTCCTCGTCGGATGGAGTATCCGACGCGTCGGTCAGCTCCCTCGAGAGGCGGCAGTACTCCTTGACCGACGTGTCGCTCGACTCCTCGGACGAGCCTCCGCCGTCCGCACTGATCCGCAACACCGCGTCGGCATCGGCATCGCCCACCCAGACGGCGTCGGCTCCCACCGCCACGCCCCCGGGAACGCCGCCGACGTCGAGGACGTCGGTCACAGTGCGATCGTCAGTGCTGATGCGAGACACCGTGCCCTCGTCAGGGACCGTGACCCAGACGGAGTCGTCCGAGAGCGCGAGTGCCGTCGGCTTCTCGCCGTCGCCGACCTCGATCGTGTCGGTCACGCTGAGCTCCTCGATGTCGATGCGGGACACCTCCTCGTCCTCGTAGATGACGACCCAGACAGCGTCGTCCGACACCGCCACGCCGTAGGGACCGTCGTCGACCTCGATCGTGTCGGTCACGCTGAGATCCTCGATGTCGATGCGCGAAACCGTGTCGTCGGACGAGACGTTGGTGACCCAAACTGTGTCCTCCGACGCGGCGACCGCGAAGGGCTCGTCACCGACCTCGATGGTGTCGGTCACGCTAGCGTCGTCGGCGTCGATGCGCGAGACCGTCCCGTCCTCTCGGTTCGCGACCCAGACCGCGCCGTCCGACACCGCCACCCCCACCGGCTCGTTACCGACCTCGACGGTATCGGTGACCCTGGCGTCGCCGGCATCGATGCGCGAAACCGTGCCGTCACGCCCGTTGCTCACCCAGACGGCATCGTCCGAAGCCGCGATCCCGGGGAAATCGTCGAGTCCGCCCACCTCGACCGTGTCGGTGACGGTGAGATCCTCGATGTCAACGCGCGACACCGAGTCTTCGTGGCGATCAACGACCCAGACGGCGTCATCCGAGACCGCGACCGCCGACGGGCTCGTGGAGTCCTCGCCGAGCCCGATGGTGGCATTGACGGCCACGTCCTCGGGGACGTCTGTGGCGCCGGCGGCGCCTCCACCACTCCCGCCCCCGCCACCGCCGTCGTCGCCACCACAGGAGGCCGGGAGCGCCGCCACTGCGACCGAGGCGAGCACGGCGACCAAACGGGAACGAAGCAAACAGAACCTCGTGGTACCGAACATCTCCTGCGCCTCTCCGGGGCACCGTCCCCTCCATCACCCTTGAGAAGGCGCGACCGAAAGGGGGACGCGTGCCCCCCACTCGGCATGTGAACGGGGTTGACGCTACGGACAGATCCGGTGTCGCGGTAGAGGCCAAGGTCCCCGACTAGAGCCAGTCGGGAAAGCCGCTGCCCGCGGGGTGATGCGTGAGCTGCTGCTCCTCCGAGCCGTCGGCCTTGCTCGTGAAGACCTGGGGTGCTCCGGTCTTCTCGCTCATGAAGGCGATCCTGCTGCCGTCGCGGGACCACGACGGGTAGGTGGCGCCACCGGCACCGCTCGTCAGCTGGACCGTTTCGGTTCCGTCGGACTTTGCGACGACGATCTGCCGTTCGCCGTCCCGGATACTCGCGTAGGCGATTCTCGTGCCGTCGGGCGACCAGGACGGCAGGCTGTTCTGGCTCGGGCCCGTCGTCAGTGGGTGCTGCCCGGAGCCGTCGGTCTTCATGACGCAGACCTGTGGAGCGCCGTCGACCTCGCTGGTGAAGGCGATGCTGGTGCCGTCGGGCGACCACGACAGCCCGCCATCGAACAGATCGGTGCCCGGCGTTTCGGCGAACTGGGCCAGTTGCTCCTCGTCGCTGCCGTCGGCACGAGCGACGTTCACCGAGACCGATGCCTTGCCCGCCTTGGTGAAGGCGATCATCGTGCCGTCGGGTGACCAGGTGGGCGAGCTGCCGCCGCGGGCACACTTCAGTTGTCTGACCTCGGACCCGTCGGAGTTCATCACGTAGATCAAGCGGAACCCATCACGCATCTGCTGCAGGAGCACGATCTTGCCGCCATCCGGGGACCACGCGGGAAGGGCGTGACTCATGTCCTTGTCCTGCGTGAGGGCCAACTGCCCTCCGCCGTCGCCGACCATTGCGAACACTTGGGGGACGAAGGTCCGCAGGCTCGTGAAGGCGATGACCCCGGCTCCTCCCGATCGCGCGGCGGCGTGGGACATCGCGTAGGCGCGGAGGGCACGCCGAGCGATCTTCGGACGCTTCGGCGAGCCCGCGACCTGATCGAGCGCTTGACGCAACACCAAGAGGTCGCCGGTCTCCTCGCAGCGGTCGACCTCGTCCTCGCTCACCAGCGGTCGACAACCACCGGCTCGGGCGTTGGGCAAGGTCATGGCGAGCCGGTCGACCACCGGTCCCAGCTCCTCTGCGCTCAGGGTGTGGTGTGCGAGGCCGGACGGATCCTCACCCTCGGCGAAGACGACGAACTGCAACTGTTCGCTTTCGCACAGGAGCACACCGCCGTCGGCGCCGAGGAGACAGACGATTCCTTGCTTCTTGAGCGCGTCGAGCGCGTCGACCGTGTGCACGGCATCGACGGGCAGGGCCAGCAGAGCGTCGGGATCGGGGTGAGGAGGAGCGATGGGCTTTGCGCGTGGGCCGACGGCCACGGGACCGTTCATGCGCGAGTAGCCCCGCGTGCTGAGCACTCTCCGATCGGTCACGACCAACAAGCCCACATCGTGCTTGGCGACCACATTGGAGGGTTCGAGCCTCGGGGCCGCGATGCCACGCCAAGCGGCGCGGATCTTCTCGCCCGGTTCGAGGTGCGCGCAGATCCGGTCGATCGGCCCCTCGTAGAGCTTCGGCCAACCTTTCGGGAGCTGCCCTCCGTCCGAGTCCCGGACCGCAGCCTCGAGACCTGCCCTGAGGTCCATCTCGCGCTCCAATCGTTTCGGCGCCCCCGTGATCCGAATCCTCCCGGCGGTTCGCAACCGTGGACAGAGGCGTTCGTCACATGGGTGCCGATGAGCGACTGGCCGAGAACAACAGGCGGCGGTTCTCGGCCGCGCGCGACGACTTGAGTGCCACCGCACGGTGCAGCGAGAGTGGCGCGGCACGATCGCGGCCGCCGAGGTGGAAGCGCTGATCTCCGTGGGAAGCTGAACGAGAGGAAGTCGGCGATGGCACCCTTCGGACCCCCTGACGTCGGAGCATTGAAGGCCAGGGGCAAGGCCAGGGCTGTCGCTCGGGCGCTGCGCTATCGGCATGACTCGACCGTTCGTCGCGCCGCCGCTCGCGCACTCGGCGACCTCGGCGACCGCGCCGCTGCACCCGCGCTCATCGGCTCACTGGCCGATGAGGACTCGTCGGTCAGGGCCGAGGCAGCCAGGGCGCTGGGCCGCCTCGGCGACCCGGCCGCACTGCAACCGCTCTGTCGATCCCTCCAGGACCAAGTGCCGGAGGTCCGCGCCGCAGCGGCAGTCGCGCTCGCGGAGATCCGGGGTGCGGGCGCAGTGTCGGGCTTGTTGAACGCGATGGCCGACGAGCCGGTTGACTCGGTTGTCGACGAGATCGTGCGGTCCCTGGTTCGACTCGGCGATCCCGCCGCGGTCCAGCCCCTCCTCGACATCGTCCGCGATCGGGCCGACGGCGCCACTCGCGAAGTAGCCGACTCGCTCTGCGCCACGCCCGAACAGGCCCCGCACCTCGGCGAGGCCGCCGCGCTCTACTCGCTGGCGAGGGGCCGCTTCGACGATCCAGGCAACAGCCAGCGGGTTCTTCGGCTGGTGATCGACAACGAACGATTCGACAGGTCGGTTCGCGAACACGCGATCCGCGCGCTCGGACAACGGCTCGACGACGACCAAACGCATTTCCTGGCGTCACTGCTCACCCGGCCGGAGACGCACCTCCAACGGACGGCGCTCGACTGCCTCGACGCCGCGGGTTGGGAGCCGGACGATGATCGACTGCGGGCTGCTCGGTTCGTGCTTCGCGGCGAGGCCCGCCGACTCCGCGAGCTGGACGCCGACACCATCGGCTCGGTGCTGGCCGACGCGATGGCGTGGCCCACCAGTGACTGGCTGACCCAGGGAATCATCGCCACGCACCTGCTGCGGTCCCGGCAAATGCTCGAACCGTCGACCCGGGCCCGGGCGGATGACGCCGTGGCCGCGATGTGCGAGGAGTACCAGCGCCGGCTCGAAGAGCTCTTCTCCAACGGGTCCGCTCAGATCAGTCGATCGGAGGCGGCGTCGTTGTTCGGCGACTACCACGAC
The DNA here is from genome assembly GCA_964424125.1 of uncultured Burkholderiales bacterium. Taxonomy (GTDB): domain Bacteria; phylum Actinomycetota; class Acidimicrobiia; order IMCC26256; family JAOSJL01; genus CAYRHS01. The sequence continues at coordinate 10,592 of CAYRHS010000010.1, read as the reverse complement.
CTCGTCCGGGAGGCGGCTGGGTCGGTGAGCCCCAGGGCCGTCGAGGAGCTGTGCCGGATCGACACGCCGGCGGCGACCAACCTCCTCCACCACGTCAGCGATATGGCCGACATCGTCTCGGAGCGCGTCGTCGAGGTCGAGTATGACGTCGACCACCCGCGTGGTGAGGAGTTCCTGACCCAGGTCTGGTCCTGCGAAGATCGACGCACCTCGGCTCGCCGCGAACTCGCGGCACGGGGCAACCCCGACTACGACCGCGCGGTCTACTCGACACCCAACTGCTGGCAACTCCCGGCGAGCACTGGAGTGGCAGAGGGTCACGGATGAGGAAGGGATGGGACAACGGCCTGGCCGGAGCTCGGAACGGATTCCGCGGATCCGGGAACGACGAAGTGGGATGACAGAGACGCTCGACGGTCAGCCCAGCCAGGCGTCGAGCCGCTCGGTCTCGTAGGCCTGCTTACGGAGGAACTGGTCTTGGTCGGCTTCGGTGAGTTCGACGTCGGGTCTCGGCTCTGCGTAGAAGTCGCCGTCTACCAATGCCACACGTCTTCCCGGTAGCTCGAGGAAGCAGAAGCCGTGGCCGTCGAAGCTCGCTCCGCCGGAGCCGACAAGGTCCGCGGCGATGTTCCTCGCGGCGACCACGGCCTCGCCGGCCGCGAAGACGCCTGCTTTGGGCAACGCGCCTGTGGCCGTAGGGATGTGAGTGCAGTCGCCGACTGCATAGATGCGCTCGAACTTCGTGCGGAGCGTGTGGCGGTCCGGTTCGACGAACCCCGACTCGCCGGTCAATCCGGCCTCGGCCAGCAGCGGGGGTCCTACGCAGGCGGGTACGCCCAGCAACAGCGAGTAGTCGCACGTCGAGCCGTCCTCGAAGCTGACCCTGCGTGCGTCACCGTCGACCCCTGTCACCTTCTTCGCCGACAGCAGTTCGATGCCCCGGTCCCCGAGGTGACCGGCGAGATACTGGCTGGCGTCGGGTCCGGCCACCGGCAACGTCATCGGCTGAGGGGTGGACACGGCCAGCTCGACCTCGTCGCGCACGCCTCGTAGCCGGAGTTGCTCGTCGACCAGCAGGGCTGCCTCGTAGGGCGCCGGCGGGCACTGGAACGGACCGCCGAGGATGGAGATGAGGATGCGGCCCTCCGTGAGCGCGTCCAAGTCGGCATGCATCGCCGGCAGCTGCGCGCCGTCGTAGAGGTCGTGCGCTCCCGGGTTGTTCAGGAAGCCAAGGTGCTTGGGGGATTTGGCCGCCCCCAGGGCGATGAGGATCGCGTCCGCCTCGAGCGTGCCCTCGGCCGTCCCGACGGTGCGAGCGGACGGATCGAGGTCGGTGATGTCGACTTGGAGAAAGCCAACGCCCCCGTCGGCGAGCTTGCCCAGCGACCGGGTGCCGTCGGCGAGAGGGCGGACGTGACCGAGGTCCCAGAGCTTGGCGAACCCCATGAAGAAGCGGTCCTTCCGATCGACGAGCGTCACCTCGATCTCAGGGTGAATGGTGCGCAGTTCGTGCGCGGCAGCAAGCCCCCCGAAGCCGCCGCCGAGGATCACGACACGGGCCATCGGAACTCCTGTTCTCGTGGGCGAAGGTCGACGCTACTCAAGTGAGTCTCGCCGAGGGCTTGCCGCGCGGGGTCAAGGGCGCTCACGTCGCACCTCGGGGATGACCTGTTCGGCGAACAGGCGCACCGTTCCGGTGTCGGGGTAGTCGGAACACCACGGGTAGAAGCCTGTGCACCCGAGACCGATGTAGGCCCTGATCTTCTCGGCGACTTGTTCGGGGGTGCCGACAAGGTTGCCAGCGCGCCATGAGTCGAATGGCTCGCCGTAGAAGCTGCGCGTCCCGCCGTCGATGATCTCCTGCTCGGACTCGCGGATGAAGACCTCGGGCGACCAGGTCTTCTGGATCTCGTCGTAGTCACGCCCAACAGCGGCGCAGTGATCCTTCAGGATCTCGCACTTCGCCGCGAACTCGTCGAGCTTGCCGCCGAAGTTCGAGGCGTCGGCCAGACGGGCGACGACCCGCAGGGTGAGTTGCTCGCCCCCTCCGCCGATGAGCACCTGCGGGCGCGGCGACTGCAGCGGCTTGGGGTCGCACTGGGCGCCCTCGAGGTGGAAGTGGCGGCCCTCGTAGGTGACGTCGGGTTCCGACCACATCCTGGTCACGATCTCGACGGTCTCCTCGAGGATCCTGATGCGATCGGCGGGCTTCGGGAAGTCGTAGCCGTAGCCGTCGAACTCGTGCTGGTACCACCCGGCGCCGATGCCCCAGATGAGGCGTCCGCCGGAGATGACGTCGAGGTTGGACGCGATCTTGGCCAACAGTCCGGGGTTCCGGTAGGCGGCGCAGCCAACCATCTGCCCGAGCTTGATGGTCGAGGTGCGCTGGGAGATGGCGGCCAACGTGGTCCACGCCTCGAACATCGTCTCGTGCGCGGGAAGGGGGACGTTGTGGAAGTGGTCGTACACCCACAGGGAGTCGAAACCGAGTTCCTCGGCAAGGCTGGCCACCTCGACAGCCTCTTCCCACTTGTCTCGGGCGTCGGGGATCGAGGACAGCTCCATCTTCCAGCCCTGGGGCACGAACACACCGAAGGTCACCGTGGCCATGTCGATCCTTCTTCCTCTGCCCTCCTCCAGACCGTCCGCATGCTAGGAAGCCCCCCTACTTCGAAGCGACCGACGGTGAACGGTTCGGCCGGACACGCGCTCGAGCCCGGTAGCTGCATCCGACGGGTTGTCGAGCAGGCTCGGAACGGATCTCGCCGATCTCGGAACGCCGCCAGCGGGCTGCAACCTGTCATTCGTTCCGGGAGTCTCGCCCCGACGCCGGGGCAGGCCATCTGGTTTCGCTCCGACGACGTGCGGGTGCCGGCAACCCGGCTCGCCTGCACGACCTGGTCGTTCCCAACAAGCAGATCACAGTCGACGATGGACTGAGTCACCGGCTTGTCGGCCGGATGCAGCAGCGTCGGCTCTCCACCTCGGCGTACCGAGCCCTTGGCGGTCTTCGGTCGCCGCAATTCTCCGCTCGGCCGCGTCGCCGGAAGTGCGCGCGATGCTCGCATCCACCATCGCCAGCTGGGCCTCGACCGCGGGCTGCCGATAGGAGGGCACCAGGGCGTGGAGGCCTTCGAGCAGCGCGCGGAGCCTGCGGTTGACCTGCGCGGAGGTGGACCCAAAAACGCGCGCCTCGTCGAGCGCGATGCTGAGGAGGTCCTCCCAGGATCGCGCCGGATAACAGAGTCGCACCTGTCCCGCCTCGTCGCGGAGCTCCCCCGGGGTCAGCCGCCGTCGCGCGAGTAGCCGCAGCAACAGCTCGATCTGGTCGATGGCCTGGACCGAGGTGGTGGGATCGTTGATACCCGGCGAGAGCGCCTTCGACGAGATGTCGGCCAGCAGCCGCAACGCAAATGCCGGATCCTGCCTCATCGTCCGTTCATCGCCGACCGCGATCGATCGCCGGAGTCGCTCGTCGTCGACCGCGCCGGCGCCATGAACGCGGAAGAGCGGCGTGTCCGGCGCCATCGGGTCACCTACTGGCGGGATCAGCTCCAGCACGACGTCGGAATCCCGGGCAATCCTGACGAGCCCGTGGACGTCAACGCTCTGCAGCACGCCCGCCCTACCGCTGAGCTCGACAATCCTCGACGGCTCCCCCACCGGACCCTCGGGCTCGGTGTCGGCGACGGCATCGTCGGCCACCAGATCGGGGTAGGTGCGCCGAATCACCTTGGCGCCGTCCCGACCGAGCTCTCTCGTGACCGCCGCGACCCGCAGGCCTTGTGTTGTCCGGCTGATCAAGCGCAGGAACATGAGCATGCTCAGCAGCAGCCACGCCAACGCGATGGAGATCGAGTTGTTTGGAACGAAGTCCGGATCGCTGCCGAGGCCGATCGTCCGCAGCACCAACAGGGCGTACACGAAGGTGGCCATGAACACGCCGAGTGAGATCTTCGTCGTTGGATCACGGAGGAAACGGCGGAGCATCCGCGGTGAGAACTGGCTCGAGCCGAACTGCACGGCGAGCAACAGGATCGAGAAGACGAAGCCGGTGAAGGTGATCATCCCGCCTGCGATCGCGCCCAACATCCCCTGGGCCGAGCTAGCACCAAAGGAGATCCCGATCGAGGAGCTGGTTCGCTCGTCCACCTCCGGGAGAACCAACCCCATGGCGATCGCCAGCACGACAAACAATCCCGGCACGATCCAGAGGCTGTTACGAACGTACTCGTACGCTCGCCAACGCGTTCGCCAGGACATTCGGAGCACTCCTTGCCGACGCCGTGCCGGTCGCCCATCGAGCGGATCGGCCACGCCGTGGAGCCATGATCGGGCACCAAGTGCGACGTGTCGTCGGACGACGCTGTCGCTGCCATTATGACGGCTGGCAACCTGTGGGGCCGGGAACTCGGTTCGGGTGGCTCACCTGAAGGTTCGCGCGCTCGAGACCGGTAGATTCCTCGACGAACACACGGCCCGAAGCAGCGATGATCGGTTTTCGACCGCGTTTTCTTCACGTCCCGCCCCCGTGGGGCCGGTTGAAAACGCTCCGGGCGAGGGCTGCAGGCGAGGCTCGGAACGGATTCCGCCGATCTCGGTGCGCCATCCGAGGCCACCCTCCATGGCCCGTTCTCGGGGCTGCTATATCCAGCAGGCCCCTATGCGCAGGGAGGAGGTGCCACTGGGAGTGGTGTTTGCAGGACTTTGGTCCCTGGAGATCGTGAGCCCACTTCCGAGATAATCCCAAGCGACGCACGAGATCTTCGGTGGGATTGATTCGATTCAGGAGGCGTCGTGCTCGCATATGACTTTCCGCTCCTGAGCCTGACTCTGGTCGTGCTCTGGTGGTTCTTTCTGTTTGCTGTCTTCTTCGCTGTGATCTGGGCGTTCATCGACAACTTCCGCCGTCACGATCACAGCGGATGGGCGAAGGCTGGATGGGCGTTCCTCATCCTGGTCCTTCCGTTCTTCGGCATGCTGATCTACATCGCCGCGCGTCCGGCGGACGCGATCGCGCCTGCTTGACCGCGGTGATGACCCTGCCTGCTTGAGCGTTGCAAGCGGATTGCGCGCGGTCGAGCAGGGCGATTGTCAGTGGCACGCCCGAGCGGCGAGTGGCCGGCGCGCCTTAGGGGTGACGCCCATCCGAGTTAGATGTCGGAGCAGAACCCGAGACGCCGTTCTCGATCTGGCCTCGCCAATGACTGCACGCTGACCGGTGTCGCATTCGAAACCAACTCAGGAGACCGAACCGGCCCGGCCGCAGCCCCCACGCCTCGAGCGCAGAGCAGACGAAGGGCGAGCCGAAGCCGATACCAATCGGGAGCGGGCGTGCCCAGCGGGAGCCCAGTGAGGGCATGCTGGGCTCGGCGCGTACCGAGGGGGTCCCTCCTCGCTCGTCGCCGCCCTAGGGGCAGTCGACGCTCTGCTCCGTCGAGTCGAAGGCCGTCTCCACGTCGCTGAGCGCCGAGGTGACATCGGACACACTGCCACCGTCCCCCAGGTCCGAGATCGCCGTCGAGAGCCCGGACACTGCGCTCTCGAGCGCGTCGGTGTCACTGCTTGTCGTCCCGGACGCAGCGTCGGCCAGGCTCTGAACGTCGGATTCGAGTTGTTGGACGGCGTCGCTGAGCTGCGAAACGTTGCTGGGCGAGATGTCGATGCTCTCCAGCTCGTTCAGGTCGGCACTCACCGCGTCGAGGTCGTCGCAGAGGGCGGCATTGTCACCGGAGGCACTGGTCGTTCCGGCGGATGATGTTGTCGAGGTGGTCTCGGTCGATGACGTCGTCGACGAGCTGCTCGAGTCGTCGCTGTCATTGCCGCACGCGCCCACGAGCAACGCAACAAGAATCGCTAGGCTCGAGACCACCCGCATGCCGGGCTTGCGCATCGAACTCTCCGCCACGCTTCGACTCCCTGCGACGATGCCGCGCCGCCTGCCTCCGCGGCGGCCTGACTGGGGATCTTCTAGCAGAACGGTGCAGCCGTATCCATCTGCGCCTGCGGCGCTCCCGCGCTCGCCGCGTGCGCCCACCCCCGGGAGCCGCCGGACCGGCGCGCCTCGACGAGCCTGGGGTCAGTGTCCGAGGATCTTGGCTTTCTCGGCTGCGAACTCCTCGTCGGTGAGGACGCCCTGGGCTTTGAGGTCGCCGAGCTGTTTGAGTTGGGCGATGGTGTCGCTCTCGCCGGGTGCGGTGGGTGCTGGTGCAGGTTGGGCGGGGGCGGCTTGTTGTTCGTGGGCCTGCTCGCGTTCCGCGTAGACCTGCGCGTCGCGGTCGGCGAAGCGTTCGGCCTGACGTCGCCGCACTCGACCGGAGACCGCGGTGGCGGTAGCGGCGATCACGGCGGCGCGGGCGATTCCTCGCAGCAGTCCGGGCAGGGGCGACTCCTCTCAGTCCGCCTCCTCGGCGGCGTCGAGCGCATCCATGATCTGTTGCGCGGGCGGGCGCGCCCCAGCAACGAGCTCCGCTCCTTGATCGCCCAGGTCACCGGCCCGCTTCAAGAGGCGGTCGGGCGCGACGGCCCGCCAGCCGCGCTCGAGGCCTTCTTTGGCGTCGTGTGCCGGCAACGTGCGACGGGCTCGACGAAGAACACCGAGACGCCTAGCCGCAGAACGCCGCGATGCTGCTCGCGACGCTTGAGGCGCCGGGCGTCGAGTTCGAAGGGTCCGGCCACGCCACTTAGTCGAGGCGCCAGAGCAGTTCGCGCGCACCGTCGCTGCCTTCGCTCAACAGCTCGTCACCAATTAGCGCGTCGTCGAGCAGCCCAACGGTCCTCGCGCTCGCGCATGTCGACCCGTTTCCATCCTCTCCGAGAAGGCTCGCGGCGAGGCGCCGGGCGTTGCCGAGCGCGCGGAGATGAGCCCGGCGCGCTTCCGGACACTCTTGAGCTGTCCGCCGGAGGGGCAGTTCCAGGGGCCGACTCCGCGAGATCAGAGTCGCGCGGGTGTCCGATGCACGGCTGTCGGTACCCTCTGCGGGGTGCCTCGCAGGACCCTTCCCGGAAGCCTCGTTGCGGTCGCGACGATGGCGCTGCTCGCAGCCGGGTGCAGTTCCGCCGGCGACTCCGACGACACGCTGCGACTCGACGTGCCCGAGACGATGCGGGTCGAGGTCGGAACTCCACTCGAGTACGCCTTCGAGCCCGCCGAGCTCGAGTGGGCAGCTCGCGGCCTCCCGCCCGACGCCGAACTCGACGGGAACACGCTGCGATGGCTCCCCGACGATGCCGGTGCCTGGACGGTCGAGGTGACCGCCAGCGACGCCCAAGGCAACCGACGCGCCGTCAGCACGACGCTGCTCGCCCGTCATCCGACCCGCTCCGAGGCGCTGGTCGCGCTCGGCGACTCGGTCGCCAGCGGCCACGGCCTCGACCTTTCCGACTATCTGCTCCAGGACCGATGCTGGCGCGCCGAGCGCGAGGCCTATCCGGCCCGGGTGCTCGACCGGTGGCGGACCGCCGACCCTGCAGCAGAGCCGCAGCTCGCGCTGGTGGCCTGCTCCGGGGCGGGTGTCGAGGATCTGCTCGAGGAGCCCGTCACGGGTGGCCTCGACGGTACCGCCCCCGACGACACCGACGAGCTGAGCCAGGTCGAGTGGGCGGTGCGCGCCAACCCGGCTCTGGTCACCCTCACGATCGGGGCCAACGACTTGGAGTTCACGCATCCGGAGCAGTACCTCGTCGGCGGTTCCCTCGACACCGAGCTCGTGGAGCAGCGCGCCGCCAAGATCGGAGCCGGGCTTGAGGCGGCGCTCGCTCGTCTGGTCGACGCCACCGACTCGCGCATCGTCGTCAGTACGTACCACGACCCCACGGCCGCCGAACCCCACGGCGTCGACGGGTGCGAGGGCAGCTGCTTCGCGAACGCCGCCGCCCGGGTTGTCGATCGCCTGAACACGACCATCCGTGACACCGTGGCGCGCTTTGCCGACGACCGAGTCGCGCTGGCGGAGGTCCAGGAGTTGTTCGAGGACCATCGGGCCCCCAACGGCCTCGGCCCCGACGCCCTGCGCGCTGGCGAGGGGCCCGGCCCGCTCGGAACCCTCTTCGACCGGACGACGAGCGCCATCCAGGCCTACTGCGCCGCTGGTCATCCCGACTACGAGAGCTGGATCAACTCGATCGACTGCGTGCACCCCGACGGCCAGGGCGCGGACGCGTACGCCGAGGTGGTCTGGGACGTGGCCGAACGCCTGCGCGACGCGGGCGTCGCGAGCGCCTAGCTCCGACGTTCAGCCCCCGGGCCCGAGCACAGCCCAACGAGAGGTCACGACCGAGCACCCGGCTTCGACGCCGCCGTCATCGAGAACGACGGCGACAAGGTTCGGGTCCACAAGACCGAGAAGCCGACTCAGCACGGCGGCTGGGCCGGGATCGGCATCGGCGCTCTGGTGGGCCTTGTGTTCCCGCCCTCGATCATCGTCGGCGCGGCTGTCGGTGGCACCGCCGGTGGGGTCATCGGCCACCTTCGGAAGGGCATGTCTCGCGGCGACCTGAAGGACTTGGGCGAGTCGCTCAGGGAGGGCGAGGCGGCGATCGTCGTGATCGGCGAGTCGAAGATCGAGGAGCAGTTGGAAAAGGCGGCCGCGCGGGTCAACAAGATCATCGAGCAGCAGGTCGACGCCGACGCCGACGAGTTCAAGAAGGAGTTGGACGAGCCGGCGAAGTGAACAGACGAGCGAGGGATAGCTGAACCGACAGCATCAGGGCGGAGTTTGACCGGCGACGCCGAACGACACCGGAGACGGCAGGGAGGTCGTCGAGGCGTTCGGCTCGGCAGCATCTGCGCGCTCGATCCGCTTTCCGCTTGCACCACTGCGGCGACGTCGCGGTACCGGCGCAGGCCGAGCAGCACCATGGCGTAGCCGACGAACAAGAAGGCGGCGACGAGGTGACCTGCACCCAACGGAGGCCACTCATCGCCGAGCAGGGTGGTAAACCAGTGAGCCGCCCCCGGCGATCGCCAGGCCGGTGCGCAGAACCGCGAAGAGAGTTCGCTCGGCGGCGAGGTAGGTGCGCTGCTCTGCCAGCACGGTGGTCGACGGGATGCCGGACCGGTCCTCGTTCACGGTCACCTCACGGGTTCGCCTGCGGGTCGGCTCCGGGCGGCTCGAAGATGCCCGGCAACCTATCCGCAGGCGCGGACCCTCGGCGCCACCACCCGGCAGGCGAGCCCACTGGGCGCCGAAGGAGCCGGTCAGCAGCAGGTTCTCGGCTGGGTGGCCAGGTGCTTGTGTTCGGTGGGGTCGGTCGCCTCCCACCCGCGAGAGGAACCGAAAAGCTCCTTGCCGAGGTTTCGGCGAGCACAGCATCGGCGACTTCCGCCACGAGGTCGGGTCGAAACCCCACAAGCGACTCGCAGTCCGACGCGAGCCTGCTCATTTCCGCCCGGTCGCGATCACCATCGGCTGGTCGACCGGCGTTGCGCCGTCGACAACGAATGGTTGCCAGCCATCGACCACCTGTCGTTCCATCGCCGACTTGGCTGCTTCGGAGGCCTGGGCCACGAGCGGTCCCATCGGTGTCAGGTTGATGTACTGCCACAGGAAATCCGCGGGCGCGGGGAGTTCGAGGGTCGCAGTCGAGACCGTCGACGAAACGCCGTCCAACCCTGCGTCGCGGAGAAGTGCGGCGACGGCGTCGGGGGCGTGCATCGAGAACACCGCACGCACGAAGCCGCCGAGCTCGGGGCTGACGTGGTCCACGATCGCCTGCTCCATGAGCTCGAACGTGTGCTGGATGCTGCCGGGGGTGTTGACGACGAGGCGGCCTCCGGGAGTCAGAACCCGGCGCATCTCGGCGAGGGCTGCGGGCCGGTCCTCCATGAACATGAGCCCCATTTGGCACAGGACGACGTCGTACGAGTCGTCGGGAAGCGGGAGCGAGGTGGCGTCGCTCACGTGCCAGTCGATGTGTGGGCGGGTCGGAGACGGAGTGGCTTTGGCCACGTCGATCATGTCCGGTGCGACGTCGATGCCCGTCACGGAGCCGGTCGGCCCGACCTGCGCGGCAGCCAGTCGAGCGATCACGCCCGTGCCGCAGGCGACATCCAGGACACGCTCGCCGGGTTGGAGAGCGGCGGTGCGAAGCAGATCGGCGGACACGGGGGTCGCGATGGCCGGTACGAAGTACCGCTGGTAGTTCTCGGCGCCGGTGCCAGTGAATTCGCGGTACGAAACGGTGCTCATGGGAGTGACTCCTCCTGTCGGAACATCGGGTCTTGGCAGCTGACGGTCATGGCCGGATCATGGGGGCCTCGGCGACGTGACGCGCCCGCAGTTCGTCGTTCCAGCCGCCGTTGCAATACGTGGTGACCGCACAGATGCGACCGTCGCGGATCTCGCACAGGTGAATGCGTCGGGCGACCGTCGGACCGTCCTGGGTGTGCTGGGTTTCCACGTGCTCGGTCACGAAGCCGGTCGCCGTCGGGATGGTGCGGACGATCTCGATCTCGACCGGTCCCTCGGCGATGGCGCGGAGCTGGTTCGTGAAGGTCGTACCGGACCCTTCGAGCTGGAATCGCCACATGGGCGGCAGCAGGTCGAAGAAGGTGTCGGGTGCGAACAGGTCGTCGGCGGCCTCGAAGTGGG
>CAYRHS010000009.1:31790-35635 GCA_964424125.1 uncultured Burkholderiales bacterium | reverse complement strand
GGAAGAGCGAGACGTCCCCGGGCTCCTCCTCGCGGGCGACGAAGGCCGTGCGCCGCAGCATCCGCATCAGCTCGGGCTGGGTCATCTCCCGGATCGTGGTGAGCATCAGCACGATGTTGTCCCCGAGCTGCTGGAGGTCGTCTTCGCCGAACGAGCTCACCACCCGGTCGAGCACCTCGGCGCCACCCTTGGCGAACTCGAAGTACCCGCGCCGCTCGTACTCGTCGAGCTTGGTCATCAACGTCAGGAAGGCGTCCCGGCTGAGCGGCACGACGTCGGCGCGCAGCTCGTCCCACTCGTCGCGCCGTGCCCGCGCGGCCTGCGCCTGCTGGGCGAGCAGCCCGACCTGCTCGGTGAGCACTTCGAGCTTGCGGTTGAGCTCGTCGACGCGGTCCTCGGTGAGCGCACTCGTCACGGCACTCACCCCGCTTCCTTGCCGGCCATCGCCATGGCGGCCGGGAGCGGCAGGTCCTTGCCCTTCAGCAGGACGTTCCAGTAGGTCCAGCGGAACATCATCTTCCCCCAGTGGTTGATCTCGGTCTCCTCGAGGAGCGAGAAGGGTCCGATCCCCGGCAAGGGGAACTTCCCGGGGAGGGGCTCGGTGTCGTAGTTGAAGTCGATGAGCACACCCTTGCCGAAGCCCGACTCGATGAAGCAGTTGGCGTGCCCGTCGAACTCCTCGGTCATGGGGAGCCCGTCGATGTAGTTCATGAAGTTCTCGACGAACACCTCGACGGCGAAGTGCGCCACCGAGCCCGCCTTGGAAGTGGGCAGGTCGGCCGCGTCGCCGACGGCGAAGATGTTGTCGTACTCCCTGGACTGGAAGGTGTGCTTGTCGACGGGCACGTAGTTGAGCTCGTCGCCGAGCCCCGAGCGCGACACGTACTCCGCCCCCATGTTGACGGGCACGGTGACGAGGAGGTCGTAGGGCACCTCGCGCTCGTCGAACGAGACGAGCACGTTCCGTTCGGGGTCGACACTCTCGACCGCGAAGTCGGTCTCGAGCGCGATCTTCTTCTCCTCGAGCATGCGGGCGAGGTGCGCGGAAGCGATCGGCTTGGTGAACGCGCCGTCGAGCGGCGTCACGTAGACCAGCTCCACCCGGTCCCGCATGCCCTTCTCGTGGAAGTACCAGTCGGCGAGGAACGTGAACTCGAGCGGCGCGACCGGGCACTTGCACGGCATCTCGGCGATGTGCATGACGAGGCGCCCGCCCTCCCAGGTGCGGAGCTTCTCGGCGAGCGCCACCGCGCCGTCGAAGGTGTAGAAGTCGTGGATCGTGTCCCGCCACGCGCCGTCGGTGAGGCCGGGGGTCTCGTCGGGCCGGGGCTGGGTCCCGGTGGCGACGATCAGGACGTCGTAGTCGAGGGTGCGGTCACCCTCGACGAGCTTGACCCGATTCTCCTCGGGCTCGACGATGTCGATCTCCGAGACGAAGAGCTCGACGTTCGCGGGCAGGTAGTCCTCGCGAGGCTTCACCACGTCGTCGGGCCCGTAGATCCCGAAGGGGATGAAGAGGAACCCGGGCTGGTAGTAGTGCGTCCGGTCCTGGTCGACGAGGGTGATGCTCCACTCGTCGGGGTCGAGGCGACTCCCGAGCTTGTTGGCGATCATCGTGCCGGCGGTCCCGGCTCCGAGGACGAGCAATCGCTTCACGTCGCGCTCCTTCTTGTGCTGTTCGTGCCGGCGAGGGCCGCAATCGCCTCGAACTTGGTCATGAGTTCGGCGCGCTCGTTCGCCAGATGAGAGATGAGGACGCCCACCCGGGGCAGGAAGGCGAGGATCCGGGCACGCTCCGTGGCGCCCAGGCGGTAGATCTCGTCGATGTGGGCGCTCAGCGTGGCCACCGGGAGCCGCAGCTCGGCGGCGAGGCGCTCGACCTTCGCGGGCGGGGGCGGCCAGTCCTCGGGGGCGATCCCGCCGACGATCACCATGCCCTCGAGCCGGGCGCCGACCCGGATGAAGCCCCGGGCGCAGAGGAAGCCCATGTGGCTGGGGCGGAAGTGGGGCTCGAAGTCGAGGTCGGAGCCGAACTCGCGCCAGGTCTCGATGCAGCGCGGCAGCGTCTCGGGCGAGGCGCTCACGGCCTCGAAGAGCCCGCACGGGTTGCTGACCTCGGTGATCGGCACACCCTCGATGTCGGTCACGATCGTCATGGCGCCGAAGATGTCGGCCACGAGGTCGGCGGTGGCCTGGATGCCCTCGAGCGGCAGCGTCGTGCGCAGGTCCCCGTGCGGCAGCGCGCCGAGCCCGTTTCCGACCGCGGGGACGGAGGAGGAGTTGCTCGCGAGCCACTCCTCGATCTGGTCCTCGGGGAAGCGCCACTGCCGCCCCACCTTGATGGCCGGGATCCGCCCGTCTTCGGCCATGCGGTAGATGGTCGACTTGTCGACGTCGATGAGCTTCTGGATGTCCGTGGTCCGAAGCAGTGCGGTCATGCCTGCCACCACCGGTCGGGCGGATGGTCTACATCTCTATTTCTGATCGAGTGCAGCTTCTGCATCTCTTGCAGAGAACCATGATGCAGGAGGCCTCTCCTAGGGCCAAAAGTCCCGAGTTCGCGATCGCGAGCGGCCGCGCCCATCCGAGGGGAACCGGGGCCTAGGGTGACGCGACCATCGGTCGGGAGGGCGCAATGCGGATTCGGTGGATGATCGCGGCGGTGGCGGCCCTGGGGCTGGTCCTGGCGGCGTGCGGTGACGACAGCGGTGACAGCTCGGCGACGACGACGTCCGGGGAATCGACGACGGCCGCGGGCAACGAGACGACGACGTCCGGCGGCCTCACGTCCTCCGACGTGCTCGACGTGAAGGTCGAGGACAACGCCGACCTCGGGGACATCCTCGCCACCCAGGACGGCTTCACGCTCTATGTCTTCATGCCCGACGACGGCGCCGGGTCGGCGACGTGCACCGAAGCGTGCGCGGACACGTGGCCGCCGCTGCTGAGCAACGAGGGCGAGGCGCCCGAGCCGCTCGCCGTGGCCGACTTCTCGACCACCGACAACGGCGGTACGGACCAGGTCGTGTTCATGGGCTGGCCGCTGTACCGGTACTCGGGGGACTCGGCACCGGGCGACACGAACGGCCAGGGCCTCGCCGGGCAGTGGTACGTGATGAGCCCCTCGGGTCCCGTCCAGGGGTGACGTCCCGCCCGTCCGGGAGTTCCTCGCGGAGGGCTCAGCTCGGGGCGGGTACCCGGTCGGCCGCGGCGACCAGCTCGCCGAGCGCGTCCCAGAGGGCGTCGGCCAGCGCCTCGAGGTCGGGGGCAAGCTCCGGACAGCTCAGCAGCCCGAAGTGCACGGCGTCGTGCTGGCTCGACGCGGTGATGTTCAGCCCGACGCTGTCGAGGACCGGTCCGAGCGGGAAGACCGCCTCGACCGGCGCGCCGCCCATGAAGAGGGACGCGCCCGTGAGCCGCACGTTGGAGACGATGAGGTTGAAGATCGGTGGGACCCGATCGGTGAGGTGGAGCGCGCCCAGCATGCGAACTCCAAAGGTCATGACGAGGGGGGCCTGGAGGTCACCCCACTCGATGAGCACGTCCTCGATGCCCGAGTTGTAGACGGCCTTGGCGCCCGCCGCCCCGTCGCGCACGGCGCGCAGGCGTTCGGCCGGGTCTTCGACGTTCGTCGCGAGCGTGGCGAACCAACCCGATACGAGGTTGCCGGGCTGGTCGAGCTCCTCGGGCGTGCGGGTCGAGACCGGCACCGCGGCCACCAGCGGTTCGTCGGGGAGCGCGTCGTGGGCGGACAGCCAACGGCGCAACGCACCCGCGCAGACCGCGAGCAGGACGTCGTTGACCGTCGTGCCGAAGGCGTTCTTCACGTGCTTGACGTCGGCGAG
>CAYRHS010000009.1:0-31690 GCA_964424125.1 uncultured Burkholderiales bacterium | reverse complement strand
GGGGAGAAGAGGTGGCGCAACGCGAGCGCGCCGCCGATCCCGTCCGCGAGCGCGTGGTGCAGGCGGAGGTACGTGGCGACGCGCCCGCCCTCGAGGCCCGTGAGGTACCAGGCGTCCCACAGCGGCCGGCCGCGGTCGAGCTTGTGACCCGCGATGGCCCCGACCGTCCCGCCGAGCTGGGCCCGGCCGCCGGGGGCCGGGATCTCGGCGCGGTGGAGGTGGTCATCGAGGCGGAAGTCGGGGTCCTCGACGGCGAGCGGTCGGTCGAGCCCGCAGGGCACCTCGACGATCCGCTCGCGAAAGGACGGCACCTCCTCGGCGAGATGGCCGACGAGATTCCTCCACTCGTCGTAGCCGAGGCCGTCGGGCGCGGCGCTGGCGTCGGTGACGATGACCACGCCGATGTGCATGTGCCAGGAGGGCGTCTCCGCCGAGAGCATGTCCGCGTCGATGCCGCTCAGCCTGCGCATGTCGGGTCCTCGGGGGGCGAGACGTCCTCGGCGCCCGGCGAAGGGTAGCGGTGCCGGAGCAGGGCATCCCAGACGCGGTCGGGGAGCAGCCGCGGGGCGGCGAGGAAGACCCGGGCCACATTCGGGACGACGTAGCGGGGGGCAGGGTGCCCCGACTCGAGGGCCCGTTCGATGACGCGGGCCACTGCCTCGGGGGAGCGAGCGGTGAGGCGGAGCAGACCCCGATGCGCGGCGCGCAGCTGGTCGGCTGCCGTCTCGCGCAGCGCCTCGTACGGGCCGGGGCCCGTGGGCGGGGCGAGCGTCGCCACGGCCTTGTCGACCCACCGGCTGCGGATTGCGCCCGGCTCGACGAGGACCACCGCGATGCCGAAGCCGCGCACCTCGAAGCGGAGCGCGTCGCTCAGGGCCTCGATGGCGTACTTGCTCGCGTGGTAGGCGCCGCCCGCGGGCAGGCTGAAGCGTCCGGCCAGCGAGCCGACGTTGACGATCCTGCCCCACCCCTGTCGGCGCATCCCGGGGAGGACCAGCTGCGTGAGGCGCAGCGGCCCGAAGACGTTGGCCTCGAACTGGTCGCGCACGTCGCCGAGGTCGAGCTCCTCCACGGGTCCCTGGAGGCCGTAGCCGGCGTTGTTGACGAGCACGCCGAGTGCGCCCGCCACCTGCTCGACCTCGTCGACCGCGACCCGCATCGAGTCCTCGTCGCAGAGGTCGAGGGCCAGGGTGCGACAGCCCGCGTCCGCCAGCGCAGCGATGGTCTCGGGTCGGCGGGCGGTGGCGAAGACCGTCCACCCGCGGCGGGCCAGGTGCAGCGCCGTTGCCCGGCCGATCCCCGTGGAGCAGCCGGTGATGAGGACGCTGCGGGGGTGTTCCGGCCGTGCCGCGAAGGATCCGCTCGTCGAGGGCACGCCTGCATCGTCGCATCCCTCGTCGGGCCGTGCCGACGGCGATCGACCCGGCCGGTCGATCGGTCCTATCGGTCCCCGGCGTCGAGCGGGTCCGTGTAGACGAGGGCGGTGCCGTCGAGGACGACAGTGTCGTCCTGGTTGGTGATCGTGGTGCGCAGCCGCGTGATCGGCTTGTCGGGACGCGTCTCGAGCACCTCGACCTCGGCCGTGATGTCGTCACCCGGGCGCACGGGAGCCCGGAAGTCCCAGTCCACATGGAGGAAGACGGTGCCGGGCCCGGGCAGGTCCTCGGCCACGACTGCGTTCAGCAGCCCGCTCGTGACGCCGCCCTGCACGATGATCCCGCCGAAGCGCGAACGGGACGCGAGCTCCTCGTCGTAGTGCAGGGGGTTGCGGTCGCCGGTCATCTCGGTGAACCGCTCGATGTCGCGCTCGGTCACCCGGCGGGTCCGCTGCGCCGTCGCTCCGACCTCCACGAGGAGCAGGTTCGCACGCGGAGCACGCGGGCGCCACGCCCGCTCCCGCGTGCCGTCCGCTCAGTGGACGCGCGGCGCGGCGCGCGCCCTGGGCAGCTCGGCGAAGAGCAGACGGGCACCCCAGAAGAAGCAGAGCGCGCCGACGCACGTCGAGGTGTTGGCGAGCGACGCGTCGAAGAGCTCACCGGTCGACGGGCGCACGAACGCGGCGATGGCCGAGACCATGAACACGATCGATCCCGCGAGGTTCACCGCCACGACTTGCCAGGACACGTCGCGGCGGTCGGCGCAGTACCAGCGGCGGCAGACCTCCTGGAGTGCGAGCCAGCTCGCGACCAGGAAGCAGATCGACCCCAGGAAGTCGGGCGTCCAGACCCGCAGGAGCTGTGCCTCGGTGTCGAGGCCCGTGCGCATCGCGTCGAAGGTGTCGACGTTGAACCACACCGTACCGACGAGCTGCACGCCCGTGCTCCAGAAGTCGATCCGCCCGGGCTGCCAGGCGACGAGGCGCTCCGGTCCGGCGCGGCCGCTGTTGATCGACTCGACGAACTGCAGGTACGCGGCCGAGGTGAAGAAGATCGAGCCGACAAAGAACGTGACGCCGACGGCGGCGGTCGGCAGCGCCGACGAGGCTCCCGGTGCCGAGGCGACGGCGAAGCACGCCGCACCGATCATGAACAGCAGCGCCATCCCGCGGCCGAGGTAGGGCTGCACCCGCAGCCCCGATCGACGGGCAGCGACCGGCCGGGCACGCCCGGCCGGCACGACGACTTGCGGCTCCCGTCCCTTGCGGTAGGGGCGGGACCGGAACTCGAGCTCGACGCCGTCGGGCCGACGCGCCACCTCGCGGGTGACGAAGCGCATCGGACCGGACCGTTCGATGCTCTGCCAGTCGGCGGGCAGCGTCCACGGCGTGGCAGTGGGCACGGCCCGACGCTAGGGCTCCGGGTGGCCGGTCACGCGGTTCGGTCCGGCCGGCGGATCAGGCCGTGCGGACGTCCCGCCACATCGCGAGGAGCGGCGGCGCACCGCCACCGGGATGGATCTCGTCGCCGCGCTCGAAGCCGTGCCGGGCGTAGAACGGGATGTTGTCGGGGTTCGACACCTCGAGGTACGTGGGGATCCCCTCGTCGTCGCAGCGCGCCAGCATGTCGGCGAGCAACGCGGAGCCGAGGCCACTGGCCTGCCGCTCCTGACGGACGCCGAGGATGCCCAGATAGAAGTGCGGCTCGCGCGGATGGACGCGCTCGATCGCGTTCACCACCCGCAGCGACCGAAGCGACAGTCCGAACGTGCGCAGCGACCCCGGGAACATCCGGAGCGCATCGACCTTCGACATCCTCCAGTCATCGATCCCGTACCAGATGGCCACGCCGCTCGCGTCGTCGATGAGGTGGACCTCGTGTCCCCCCTTCCTCAGCTGCTGACGGAGGTAGGTGTCGTAGAAGGGGCGGAGCCGCCGCTCGGGATCCGAGCGATGGTGGGTCATCCAGCGCATCAACGGGTCGGTCGAGAAGGCCGACGCGAGCGAGGCCGCGGCCGTGTCGCGGTCACCCGGTTCGGCTCGCCGAACCCGGTGGGGTGATCCTTCCTGCGCGGTCACGCCGGTGACCCTAGATCGGACGCGGGTGCCCGGTGCCTTGGGCTCGCCGGGTCGGCCTGAGGCGCTCGGCGACGGGGTGTCGCTCGCCTCAGCGACCGGGCGTGCGGGGGAGTGGCGGGGTCGTGGCGCCGGCGCCGTTCCGCTGGGCCCGCATGACCGCAACGAGCAGCTCGAGCGCCGAGGCCATCTCGGGGCTGCGGAACAGCTCGATCGCCTCGCGCAGCTTGAGCTTCTCGTCCCGCGCCTTGAACCGCGGGTAGGCCTCGTTCATGGCAGAGGGGGCGTTCATGGCCAGGTCGAAGAACGGCTCGTAGCGGACCTCGCTCAGGAGGCCCATGAGCATCATCATGTTGGCGACCATGCTCATGAGCTCGGGGCGCATGGCGGCGTTGAAGTTGTCGTCGAACTCGGCGAGCGTGGCGTTCAGACCCGCCAGCATCCCGCTGTCGCCGAGGTGCTCGACCGTGTCGAGGACCTGTTCGACGGCTCCTGCGTTCTGCGCTACCCGGCGGAGCAGCCCGTTCAGTGTCCGGCGCTCCTCGGCGGTGAGCTCGTCGACCGGCTGCGCGTGTGGTTCGGTCATCGTTGCTTCCTCCCGCTAGCGCCCGAAGAGGTTCGTGAACCAGTACTGCTCGAATCCGACCTTGAGCGCCCGGAACGCTCGCATCCCGCCGAGCATGCGGCAGTCGGGGGTGTCGCTGCGCCCGAAGAGCTTGTCGGTGAAGTCGCACCAGACGGCGGCGCCCATGTAGCCCGTGTCCATCACGCAGACCCCGACCATGTTGTAGAGCTCGCCGAGGAACACGCCGCGCTCGCGGTCGATGATCTGGCTGACGACGTGCTCGGCCTGGAAGTGGGCGAAGACGCCGGCCATCCCGAGCCCGATGGTCGGTGCGACGACGTCGCCGATGCCCCAGACGTTCTCGTGGTCGGGATGCTGCATCGACGGCAGCTCGACGTCCATGTAGCCGCTGTCGGTCGCGAGCGACGAGCTCGCGATGACGTCCGGCGCGCGATGGCTCGGGACGACGACCGCGAAGTCGTAGTCGATCTTGCGTCCGTCGACCGCGGTCAGCACCTGGTTGTCGGGCTCGTGACGGTCGAGGTGGAAGTTGCCCTCGAAGCGCACGCCGAAGTCGTCGAGGAACCGCCGGAACCCTTCGATCATCTGTGGGCCGAAGGTCTCCATCGGCTCCGCCCAGGGATGGAAGACCGTCACCTCGGTGCGGTCGGCGACGTGGCGCTGGTCGGCGAGGTACTTGAGCATGAACGCGACCTCGAAGGGCGCAGGCGGGCAACGGTACGGCCACGACACCGGGCCGACCGCGACCTTGCCGCCGTCGAACTCGCGCAGGCGCTCGGCGAGGCGCTCCGCGTACGGCAACTCCCACGGCGCCTCGAGGCCGGCCAGTCGGGGATCCTCGTCGACGGTCGCGCCGAGCGAGACGATCAGGTAGTCGAAGTCGAAACCGCCCTGGTCGGTCTCGACGCGATTCGCGCCGGGATCGATCGACGTCACGGTCGCCTGGACGACCTTGGTGCCGTAGCGCGACTCGAGCAGCGAGAGCGGGCGCCGGACGTCCTCGGGCGTGCGTTTCCCCGTCATCACCCAGAGGTAGCTGGGCCGGTACTCGTGCCAGGGGCTGCGGTCGATCAGCACGACCTCGACCTCGCCTTCCCGGGCCCATTTCCCGAGCCGGCTCGCGGCCACCGCCCCGCCGCTCCCGCCCCCGAGGATCACGACTCGTTTCATCGCCCACCTCCCGTCCTCAGGTGGGTACCCACCTGCGCGCGAGTTCCTCGCGATTCTCCCTCCATTCTTCTCGATGCGTCCCCGGAGCGCGCAGCGCGCGCTCCAGGGACGCATCACCGGGGGCTGCCGGCGGACGCCGGGCCCGGTGCGGCCGGATCAGTCGGCGTCGGGGGCGGAGAAGATCGTCGGGTCCTCGGGTCCCTCGGCGACCAGCTCGGCCAGCGAACCCTTGTCGAAGGTGCGGCTGAGGGCGTGGTCGACGAGCAGGTACGTGCCGGGGACGTCCACGGTGAACTCGACCCACGCCGCGCCGCCCGCCGGCACCGCCGTGGTCTGGACGTTCGTCGAAGCCTGGGTGGCGGATTCCTGGTGGGCCACGTCGAAGATCTCGCCGATGACGTGGAAGGACGAGATCAGGTTCGGTCCGCCGTTGCCCACGAAGATCCGGACACGGTCACCGACGTCGGCCTGGAGCGCGTTCTCGTCGGTGAGACCCTGGAACCGGCCGTTGAACACGACGTAGGTCGGATCCTCGGACGTCATCGCGTCGAAGTCGAAGTCGAGGTGGCCTTCGGTCCCCGTGGGCTGCGCGGTGTAGACCTCGCCCTGGACGATGTAGAACTCCTTGTCCACCGGCGGGAGCCCTCCTTCGGGCTCGACGACGATCAGCCCGTACATCCCGTTGGCGATGTGCGTGGGCACGCTCGGCGTAGCGCAGTGGTAGATGAACACGCCCGGGTTCAGGGCCCGGAACTCGAACGTCTTCGAGTCGCCGGGTTCGGTCTGGGTGCCCACCGCGCCACCGCCCGGCCCGTTCACCGCGTGCAGGTCGATCGAGTGGGGGTTCGTGCTGTTCTCCGCGTTGTGCAGCGTCAGCGCGACGGTGTCACCAACGCGGACGCGCAGCATCGGACCCGGGACCTGGCCGTTGAAGGTCCAGTACGTGTAAGTGGTCCCGTCGCCGAGCTGCCCCTCGACCTCGACGGTCTCCAGGTCGATCTCGACCCGTTGGGGGGCCCGGGCACCGATCGGTGCCGGGATCTCGCTCGGCGAGCGGACGATGTCCACGGCGTCGGCCGATGCCTCACCTGCCGCGGGCGCGGTCGTGGATGCTGCACCGCCCCCGCTCCCGCCGCCGTTGCCGTCGTCGTCCGTGTAGGCGGCGACCGCCAGCGCGACGACCGCGAACGCCAACGCGACGACCGAGAGGACGACGAGCAGGGCGAACCCTGTTCCGCGTTCGTTGCCGTTGTTCGTCGTCATTGCGTGCTCCCTCCGTCGATCTCGGACCCGTCCGCGCAGCGGAGCGCGAAGCGGCATCCGGCCCGGTGCGGGTCGCGTACTGCGAGCCCCTCGACCGCCAGGCCGCCGATGCGCTCGGCCACGCCCTCGCCCAGCCCGAGGTGCAGCGTGCAGACGGCGTCTGCGTTCTGCGCGGCAGCGTCGGCCACCGGGCAGTGGCGCAGGACGACGTCCGCGCACTCCTCGTCGCCCGAGGCCGTGTCGAGCACGGGGTCGAACCCCAGACCCGCAGCCCAGGCGGTGAAGCGGTCGATCGGACCGGGCGTGTCGGGGACGACCTCGAAGCGGGCGGCGT
The DNA here is from genome assembly GCA_964424125.1 of uncultured Burkholderiales bacterium. GTDB lineage: Bacteria > Actinomycetota > Acidimicrobiia > IMCC26256 > JAOSJL01 > CAYRHS01. The sequence continues at coordinate 24,886 of CAYRHS010000009.1, read as the reverse complement.
CGCGTCCCGTCTCGCGGACGTCGCGGCCCGGACCGCTCGCGGCGGCGAGCAGCAGCGCGAGCCAGCGGTAGTGGTCGGGCGCGTCCCACGCTCCGTCGAGCTCCGGATGGGGCCGGTAGAGGAGCCGGGGCCGTCCCGGACGCGTGCGGTGCTCGGGGAACTCGACGACGAGCCCCGCGTCGCGCAGGACCGCGAGGTGCCCGCGGACCGCGGTGTGGTGAAGACCCACGAGCTCGGTGAGGGTGGGGACGTCGAGCGCCTCGTCGGCGTCGACGATCGCCCGGAAGATGCGGTGGCGGGTGGGTTCGCCGAGCGCCCGGGCCTGGCGGATCGGCGGGGCGTCCAGGGGGGTTCGCTGGGCCTCGTCCGCCGTGCTCATCGGGAGCCCGGGTAGTATTTCGACTTCATAGTCAAAATACTACACCCACGGCGCGCTAGGGGAACGAACCGTTTCGTCTGATGCGTTCGTGCCGCGCGCACAGCGCGCGACACGAACGCATCAAGTCGACGTCGACCGGCGGCGGTGGGGGAAGGAGTGCTCCCAGTCGGCGAGGAGCGTGCGCAGGCCAGCGACGAGCGGCAGGGGCTGGTCGAGCATGACGTGGTGCCAGGCCAGCGGGACCTCGACGACCGGCGCCACCCGCCCCAGTTGCTCGTACATGTAGGCGCCGATGTCGGGGGTCACGAGCCCGTGCTCCGAGCGGAACAAGGCCACTCGGCAGCGCACGCGCCGCAGATCCTCGCCCGTCGGCGGGCGGAAGGCGAAGATGTGCGGGTCGAACTTCCAGGTCCAGCCGTCGTCGATCCGGCGCAGGGACGTGCGGGCGACGTGGTCGACCACGTAGGGGAGCGACGTGGGCTGCTCCGGGACGGTGCGGTAGCGCGCCAGCGCGTCCTCCATCGTCGAATAGGTGCGCAACGGGCCGAACGCCTGGCCTTCCCGGGCGGCCTCCTCCTCCGGGGTGGGGCGCTGGATCGGCGAGTCGAGGATCACGATCCCCGCGAGCGCGTCCCGGTACTCGGCCGCGGCCGTGACCGCGACCCAGCCCCCCATGCTGTGGGCGACGACGATCGGCGGACCCGCGACCCCGGCGTCGTCGGCCGAGGCCAGGACCTCGGCTGCCCACGTCTCGTTGGGGTAGCGGTCACGCCGGCCGCTGTCGCCGTGGCCCGAGAGGTCCACGGCGACGACGCAGTACTCGTCCTGGGCGAGCAGCGGAGCGATGTGGTCCCACCAGTGCGCGTGCGCGGCGCCGCCGTGGACGAGGACGAGGCCGGGCAAGCCGGACGCACCCCACCGGACGTAGTGGATCGGACAGCCCTCGACCTCGACGACGCCGTCGTCCGAAGGAGCGGCGACGGCCTCCCGGAACCATTCGGGTGCTTCCACGGCTGCATCGTGGCACGCGTCGGCGGCCTGTCCCGTCGTTCACCGCGCCTGACGTGTCCTGGTAGCCGGGGGACGGGTGCAAAGATGCGCCGGTCGAGGAGAGGGAGGAACCCGTGGCGCGGCGCGGCGAGGGCCACCAGCGGAACGGATCGGCGGCGCTCGCGCTCCTCTCGCTCGGCGCGCTGGGCGTGGTCTTCGGGGACATCGGCACGAGCCCCCTCTACGCCATGCGCGAGTCGTTCCAGGGTGCCGGTCACGAGCTGCCGGTCACCGAGACGAACGTGCTCGGGATCCTCTCGCTGATCTTCTGGTCGCTCACGCTCGTCATCACGATCAAGTACTTGATCTTCGTGATGCGCGCCAGCAACGAGGGAGAAGGCGGGATCCTCGCGCTCACCGCGCTCGTCACACCGCGCGCCATCGCGGCGAGGCGGCGCTACGTGCTCGTCCTGATCGGCCTCTTCGGGACCGCGTTGCTCTACGGCGACGGGATGATCACCCCCGCGATCTCGGTGCTCAGCGCGGTGGAAGGCACGGAGGTGGCCACGCCGGGCCTCGCCGACCTCGTGATCCCCATCGCGATCGCGATCCTCATCGGGCTCTTCGCCGTGCAGCGGTTCGGAACGGGCGCGGTCGGCAGGGTCTTCGGGCCGGTGATGATCGTCTGGTTCACGATCATCGGGGTGCTGGGGGTCCTCGAGATCGCGGAACGTCCCGACGTGCTGCGCGCGCTCGAGCCCGTCTACGCGGTGCGATTCTTCGGCGAGAACCCCGTGACCGGGTTCCTCGCCCTCGGCTCGGTGTTCCTGGTCGTGACCGGTGGTGAGGCGCTCTACGCGGACATGGGCCACTTCGGGCGGGCACCGATCGCCCTGGGGTGGTTCGCGCTCGTGCTCCCGGGACTGCTGCTCAACTACTTCGGCCAGGGTGCGTTGCTGCTCTCGGACGCGGGCGCGATCGACAACCCCTTCTACCGGCTCGCCCCCGAATGGGGCCTGTACCCGCTGGTGGTCCTGGCCACGGTGGCGACGGTCATCGCCTCGCAAGCGCTGATCTCGGGCGCGTTCTCGCTCACCCGCCAGGCCGCGCAGCTCGGCTACACGCCCCGGATGCGCATCGTGCACACCTCGGCGGCGGAGATCGGTCAGATCTACGTGCCCGCGGTGAACTGGGCGCTCATGGTCGCTTGCGTCGGGCTCGTGGTGGGTTTCCGCAACTCGACCAACCTCGCGGCCGCGTACGGCGTGGCGGTCACGACGACGATGGTCATCACGACCTTGATCTTCTACGTCGTGGCCCGCGAGGTCTTCCGTTGGCGCGTGAGCGTGGCGGCGGGACTGTGCTGCATGTTCCTGGTGGTCGACCTGGCCTTCTTCGGCGCGAACCTTCCCAAGATCCCTCACGGCGGCTGGTTCCCGCTCGTGGTCGGCGCGATCGTGTTCACGCTCCTCACCACCTGGCACACGGGTCGGAAGCTCGTCGCGGACCGCATCCGCCACGGACGCATGACGCTGGACGAGTTCATCCTGGGTGTCGCCGAGGCGCCGCCGACCCGGGTCCCGGGAACGGCGGTGTACCTGTTCAGCCTGCCGGGGATGACGCCGCCGGCGCTCCAGTCCAACCTCCGCTTCAACCGGGCGCTCCACGAGCGAGTGTTCGTCGTCGCGGTGATGACCGACGACGTGCCTCACGTCGACGCGGTCCACCGCCTCAAGCACCAGAACCTCGGCCACGGCCTGCACTCGGCCGAGCTCCACTACGGGTTCCAGGACGAGCCGAACGTGCCCCGCTCGTTGGCACGCGTGCACGTGTACCCGGGAGATTCGGCGTACTTCCTGGGGAGAGAAACGGTGCGCGCGACCGCCCGCCCCGGGATGATGCAGTGGCGTGAGCGGCTCTTCGCGCTCATGGGCCGCAACGCCACGAGCGCGGCCGACTACTTCAACCTGCCGCCGGGCCAGGTCTTCGAGGCGGGGATCCAGGTCGAGATCTGACGGGTCCTCCTTCGTGCCGTGCGGGAACCGTCAGTCGACTCAGACGTCCAAGACACCATTGACGGTGAGGGCCACCCCCACCGCGATCAGCCCGGCGGCCACCAGGCGAGCGACGCCGTCGGCTGTCCGGCGCACGCGGGGATCGAGCTGCGTCGGCGAGACCGCAGCGGAGGCGAGCACGACCCCGAGCGCGAGCGCCGCGCCGATCGCCGCCCGCGCCACGCCCGCGTCCGCGCCCGCCGCGAGCCCGAAGAGCACGACGGCCGGTCGCAGCAGCAACGGGAACGCGAGTGGAACCAGGCCCGCCTGCCACCCGGGCAGTGCCGGCTCGGAGCGGGGGAACGGGCCCCACAGGTCGACGAGGCCCGTGGCCGCGAGCACGAGCCCGGCGGCGACGCGCATGGTCGAATCGCTCACGTCGGCCGCCTCGAGCAACGGGGATGCAGCTGCGGCGACGCCGACGAGCACCGCGAACCCGATTCCCGTCCCCAGCGCGGTCGCCGGGAAGCGGACGTCGTCCTCGGGTGGCAACGCGTGGTGCAGCCGGGGCGGGTTGGCCGCCACAACGAACGCCAGCGCCACGAACCACCAGCCGTTCACGAGCCGTCCGTCTCCGCGTCCAGGACCGGCAGCGCCAGGAGCAGGGCTGACAGGGAGTGCTGCTGGTCGTCCATGCGGGTCTCGTCGCCGATGAACCACGCCCCCGCGACGGCGGACGGGTCCGCGTAGTCGTCCGCCGCTGCGTCGGTCAGCTGCCGGCTCGTGAGCAACGCGGCCACGCAGACCGAGCGCTCGGCGACGGGCGTGCGGAGATCGTCGAGCGCCGGTTCGGCGCGGGAAGCTCGCCAGATCGCGGTGAGCCCCTCCCCGAGCGTGCCGACACCGCCGGCGCGCACGTCGGGCCCGCGCACCAGCTCGGTGACCCCTCCACCCTCTCGTTGCGACTCCCAGCGGACCTCGACGCCGAAGAGCCCGGCGAGGCGACGGGCGTACGCCGCTTCGGAGTCCGTCAGCCGGCCGCCGCGTTCGGGCCAGGTCGCGACCTCGGCGAGCGCGTACGCGGCCCAGTGGTCGGCGATGGGCGGGAACCAGTCCTCGGCGTCGTCGCGGCGGGTGGCGAGGTAGTCGACGATCCGGCTCGCGGGCTCGTCCCATCCTTCGTCGGGGAAGGTCGAATGCAGCCGGGCGAGCGCCCACGCGGTCTCACCGGTGAAGAACTTCGAGAAGGCGTCGGGCGCCGGGGCACCGGTTCCCGGGTCCCAGCGGGCCGAGACCGCGCCGTCCGCCGAGGTCTGCGCGACGAGGAAACGCCCCAGGGCCCGCAGCTCGGCGTCGTAGCGCTCGTCTTCCGTCGCTTCGCGTCGCTCGACGAGCGCCGCCACGAGCAGCGCCGACGCCCCAGTCGAGAGCTCCTGGCCACCTCGGCCGAACGCGGCCCAGTCGTCCTCGTGGACGAGGTGGTCGAGCGCGTAACCCTCGGCCGCGTCGGCGGTGCGGCGCGCCTCGTCGGAGCCGCGGGTGGCCGCTTGTTCCAGCGCCGACGTCACGCCCGCGTGGCGCACGAGGTTGTAGACGTCCGGCACCTCGCGGTCGTCGACACGGTCGTAGCGGTACACGAAGTCCCCGTCGGCGGACTGGTTGCGGGCGAGCCACCCGACCGTCGCGTCCGCCGCCGCCTCGACGTCGTCGGTGTTGACGACGGGACAGGCCTCGGCGGGAGCGACCGCGACCCGCAGCACCACGAGGACGATCAGCCACAGCGCCAGCGCGACCGCGACCCGCCGCAAGACGCCGCGGTGCCTTGCTCCCTGGTTGCCGCCTGCTTCGGTCACCGGAGCCGAGGCCTAGACGGTCTCCGCGACCGACGCCTCCGGGCGGAAGACGCGGGTGAGCTCGTCGGTGACGTCGCGCCGACCGACCTCGGCCGCGAGGCGGCTCGCCTGCCGGTAGACCGACTCGACGTCGCGGGGTGACGGGTGCTCGTCGACCACGGCCCGGTAGGCCCGGAGCGCCTCGTCGGCATCCCCGAGCAACAGGTGTGCGTCTCCCTCGCTCGCCCGGCGCCAGTGATCGGGCTTGGCGTCCGTGGCGTGTTGCAGGACGGCGCGGGCGACCTCGGCGGCGCCGCGGCGGTCGCCCTCGTAGACGAGCAAGAGGAACGCGAGGTTGATGCCGTGGTATATGGCCTGCTCGGCGTCTGCCTGGTCGGTTGCGGTCTCGTATGCGCGGCGGTAGAGGTCGCGAGCGGCCTCGGCGTCGTCCCGGCGGCCCTCGGCGAGCCACGAGCGCTTGTGCCTTCCCGCGAGCACCCCCAGGACGTCGGTGCCGGTGGCAGCGTGCGCGTCGAGCACGGCCAGCGCCCGCTCCCGTCGGCCCGTGGCGTCGAGCGCGAGCGCGAGCTCGACCACGTGGCGGTCGTCGAGCTCGTCGGCATGGGGGTCGAGCAGTGAGACCGCACGCTGGAAGTCGCGCTGCTCGACCGCGACCCGGGCTGCGTTCCAGGGCCCGCCCGGTGCCGCGTCGCCGACGAGCGCGCGGCGCAGGGTCTGGACGGGCAGCTGGCCACCGGAGTCCACGTGCACGATCTCGAGATGGTTGCCGGGAACGACGACATGGGTCTCGGCCGGGAACGGCCCGAGCGACGACGACGCGGGCACGAACTCGTCACGGTCGCCGGCCACGGCGAAGAACGCGAAGGGCCGCTCGCGGCCGTACTGCTCGTCCCAGCGGGTCCGGAGGTCGTCGAGGAAGGGCGAGTCCCGTCCCATGTCGCGGATCTGCGACTTGAGGAACCGGGCCCAGCGCGCCTTCGTCAGCCCGGCCGACGGTGTCCCGAAGCAAAGGACATGCGAGGTGCGCGCCGCGAGCACGGGGTCGTCGACGAGCGCTCGCTGGACGACGAGCCCACCCATCGAGTGCCCGACGAGCGCGAGCGACCGGTACCGGTCGAGGGGAAGGACCGACAGCCGGGAACGCAGGAACGTGGCCAGCCCGGCGATATCCGGGTCGGCTGCCCACACGCCTCGCACGTCGGGGGCGATCCCGGTGTTGTACCCGATCGAGACGACGTCCCAGCCGTCGAGCGCGGGGTCCCCGGTGAGGAGCTCGGGGAGTGACCCCCACGTCTTCGCCGGGTACCAGGAGAAGCCGTGGACGAGCACGATCGCGGCTTCGGCGTCGTCCCGCGTGCGGTGCGCCACGAGCTCCGCCTGCTCGGTGGCACCCAGCACGCGCCACGCGCCCGCCCATCCGGGCAGGTAGCGCTCGAGCGAGCTCGACAGGCTGCGGGCCGCGCCGAGCGCGGTGTCGACGACGGCCCGGACGGGGCGAGTTGCGATGTCGACGACGGTCCCGAGCACGTTTGCGCCTCCCTTCCCGGTCGCGATTCCGTAGTCTGCCCGCGATGACCTACCGGGGCTCGAGCGGAGCGGCGGACGTGCGGGCGCTGCTGGCGTCGGGTGAGCCGCTCGCCGCCTACGACCGTGCCCTCGATGCCCTCGGAGCTTCCCCCGACGACCCCGAGCTCCGGTACCTCTCGGTGCTCGCGCTGGCCCGGTCGGGGGCGACCGAGAGCGCCGAGCGACAGTTCCGGGTGCAGGGCCTCGAGGGGATGGAGCCCCTGCCCGAGCTGGCCGAGGACGTTCCCGCGCTCGGCGCCCGGCTGGCGAAGGATCGAGCCCTGGCGGCAACGGGGGATCGCCGCCGGCGGCTCGCCGCACTCGCCGCCCACCGCTACGCGTCCGTGTTCGAACGGACCGGCGGTCACTTCTCGGGCGTGAACGCGGCCACGATGGCGCTCGTGGCGGGGGACGAGGCTCGTGCCGCGGATCTGGCGCGGCGGTCACTCGCGGTCGCGGGCCGCGACACTCGCGAAGACGACGCGGCGGCGTTCTGGCGCCGTGCGTCCGTCGCCGAAGCGCAGCTGTTGCTCGGCGACGTCGATGCCGGGTCCGAGGCCCTGCGCGCTGCCGCCGCGTCGCCCGGGGATGCCCCCGCGCGGCGAGCCGTCACTCGCCGGCAGCTCCGGCTCGTGTGCGAGCTCACCGGTGCCGATCCCTCGCTGCTGGAAGCGATCGCGAACCCACGCGTCGTGCACTTCTGCGGCCACCGTCTCGAGGCGGGGACGGGCACGGAAGTGCAGGTTCGACAGGAGCTCGGCGCCGTGCTCGCCGAGCTCGACGTCGGCGCCGGTTGGGGGTCGCTCGCCGCCGGCGGCGACCTGCTCGGAGCCGAGGCGCTGCTCGATCGAGGCGCGTCGCTCCACGTCGTGTTGCCGTGCGCGGTCGACGACTTCGTCGCCGCGTCGGTACACCCCGCCGGTGCGGAGTGGATCCCGCGCTTCCGGGCGTGCCTGGACCGCGCGGCATCGGTGACCTTCGCCACGGAGGACGCGTTGCTCGGCCACGACGTGCTCTTCGAGTACACGAGCCGGCGGGCGATGGGGGAGGCGGTCCTCCACGCCGACCGGCTCGACGCCGAGGTGGTCCAGGTCGCGGTCTGGGACGGCGAGCCGGCGAAGGGACGGGTCGGCACCGGAGCCGACGTCGAGGCCTGGCGGGCCACGGGCCGGCCCAATCGGATCGTCGCGCTCGACGGCCGCCGGGCGACGGGCCCCCCGCTCACCCGTCCTCCCGGCCCCGATCGAGTCGTGCGGGTGCTGCTCTTCGGCGACATCAAGGGGTTCTCGAGGCTGCGGGAGCCGGAGCTCCCGTCGTTCTTCGCCGCGGTCATGGGCGAGCTCGCGAGAGTGCTCGACGAGTCGGACGCCGTCCGCTATCGCAACAGCTGGGGGGACGGGCTCTACGTCGTCCTCGACGACGTCGTCGCCGCGGCACGGGTCGCGCTCGCGCTCCAGACCGCGGTGGCGCGCATCGATCACGAGGCGCTCGGACTGCCCGCGGATCTTCGGCTCCGCCTCGGCGCGCACGCCGGTCCCGTCTTCGCCGGTCACGACCCGATCCGCGACGAGCCGACGTTCTTCGGCACGCAGGTGACCAGGACGGCGCGGATCGAGCCGCGCACGCCCGAGGGCGAGGTCTACGCCACCGACGCCTTCGCCGCGCTCGTCCGCTTCGACGCGCCCGCCGACTTCGCGTGCGAGTACGTCGGCCACGTCCCCACCGCCAAGGGCTACGGGACGTTCCCGATGTACCGGCTCGCGCTCCGGGGTTAGGGTCAGGGGATGCCGGTCGAGCGGATCGAGCGCTCGGTCACGTCGGTGACGTGGATTCCGTCGGAGGCCATCGCGGGGCTGGCGAAGGTGCCGTTCGCGCTCGGCGCCGCGCACTACGACGATCCTCTCCCGGACCGGCTCGACGACGTCGCGGCGTGGACCTCGTCGGACCGTTGCCGCTTCGCCAACGAGCTGCGGGCGTGGATCGACGTCGACGACGGCCGCATCGTCGGCGCCGGGTACGAGGGCGGGGGACACCTCGGGTCCACGACGCTGCGGCTCCTGGGGATCGAGACGGAGTTCGGGGCCGTGGCCTTGCCCGACCTGCGAGGAGCGCCGGAGGTACGAGCCGGCGAGGCGCGGTACCGGCAGACGGCCGGAGGCAAGACCGGGGTCCCCTCACCGCGGTTCGTGCGCCGGGCCCCGTTCGTGCAGCTGCGCGCGCCCACGGCCTGGACCACGCTCGCGCTCACCATCCGAACCGACGGCAGCTGCGACTTCGACGTCGAGGGCGCGAGCCCGTTCCCGCGCCACTGGGTGTACGACCACGAGGGCCGGCTCGCGGCGAAGACGGGCGTCATCGACTTCGATGCCTGGTACCGCGAAGCGCACGGATCGGCGACGCCCTGGGGTGACGCGGACTCGCCCGCGCTGGTCGCCGAGGTGGCGACCGCGCTCGAGCGGCAGCTGTCCCGCTCGATCATGCGCGCGGGAGCCACTCCCGACGTCGTCGAGCTGGCCGCCGGGGAGCTGCTCACCGAGCAGGGGCAGCCGGGCGACGAGCTGTTCGTACTGCTCGACGGCATCTGCGAGGTGGAGGTCGACGGCGACGTCGTCGCCGACGTCGGTCCCGGCGCGGTGCTCGGGGAACGGGCCCTGCTCGAGGGCGGTGTACGCACGTCGACGCTGCGCGCCACGACCCCGATCAAGGTGGCCCGTGCCGGGGCCAGCGCCATCGACCCTGCCCGTCTCGCCGAGCTGCGCACGCACCACCGCCGCGAGGCGCAGCACCGACGCGACTGAGTCTGGACGCCGAACGGGATCTCAGCAGGGGGGCGGAGCGTCCTCGAGGAGGAAGCGCTGGCGTTCGGTGGTGGTGAGGTCGCGGTCGACGAGCGCGCACCCCTCGGTGATCCAGTCCTCGGCGTCGAGGTCCCAGACGATGATCGTGCCGTCGGCGGAGCCCGAGACCGCGAGGAGCCCGGAGTCGTCGGCGGCGATGCCGAACACCTTGGCGTCGTGGCCGGCGAGCGGCGTCCCGATCGGCTCCCGGCGCTCGAGGTCCCAGAGGCGCACGGTCGTGTCCTCGCTCACGGTCATCAGCCGCTGGCCGTCGCCCAGGAACGCGACGTCGCCGACGGCGTCGCGGTGGCCGACCAGCGGCTCGCCCGTCTCCTCGAAGGTCTCCAGATCCCAGAAGTGGACGAGCCCGTCGGCGCCCACGCTCGCCAGGAGTGGTTCGGTGGGATGGAACGCCACCTCCCACGTGGCGTCGAGCGTCCCGTCGTCGACCGCGAGCACCCGAAGGCGATCCTCCGCGTCCGGCTCGGCCTCCAGGTCGACCACCACCACGTCTCCGCCCTGACCGATCCCGAATGCCACGAAGCGCCCGTCGGGCGAGAACGCGCCCCCGCGCGCGAACGGCATGTCGCCGATCGTCTCGCTCTCGGACAGCCGGCCGTCGTCGAAGCGCCAGAGCTTGGCTTCGTTGGCGAGTGGGGCCGTCGACAACAGCGTCGAGCCGTCGGGGGAGAACGCGACGTTGATCGTGTCGGCAGCGTGGGCGTCGACCGTCGTCGTCTCGTCCGTCTCGGTGTCCCAGACGACGATCCCACCCCCTTCGAGCGCGCCCGCGATCCATCGCCCCGTGGGGTCGAACTCGACGTCCTGGACCACCACGCCGACCTCGATCGAGCTGTCCGTCGGCTTCCGCCCGGCGACGTCCCACAGGGTGACCGTCCCGTCGGGGCCGGACGCGACGGCCGCGGTCTCGCCGTCGGGGCTGAGCGCCACCATCGCGACCGGCTCGCCCACGTCGCGGCGCTCGCCTCCCGCGAGGCGGCTGGTGTCGGTCTCGAAGTACGCGGCCACCCGGTCGGAGCCGGCGGTGGCGAAGCTGCCGTCGGAGGCGAAGAAGACGTCGTTGACCGCGCCCTGGTGCACCTTGTTCGGGTCGGAGAACGGGGCGAGAGTCGCAGGGTCCCAATAGACGACCTGGCCGTCCTCGCCCGCGGTCGCGATGAAGGGCCCGTTGAAGCCGGGGAAGGCGGGCCCGGTGAAGGTCACGTCCCACAGCTCGCCGACGTGGGGACCTTGCAAGCCACCCGCGGGCCCGAACGGGTCGCCCGTCGCGACGTCCCAGAGCTGGAGTGCGCCGTTGGCGCCGACGCTGGCCAGGCTCGATCCGTCGGCCGAGAACTCGAGGCCGGTGATCGCAGGGTTCGATCCCGGGTGGACGTCGAGTGCCTCCCAGACCACCTCGCCGGTCGCCACATCCCGAACCGCGAGCGTGCCGTCGGCGGTCCCGGACGCGAGCAGGGTGCCGTCGGGGGAGAACGCGGCCGCGAGGACGTCGACGTCGGCGATTCGGAGGTCGTGGACGGGCGCGGAGAGGTCGTCGAGGTCCCAGACGACGAGGCGGCCGTCGATCGATCCGACCGCGAGCCACGACCCCGCGGGGTCGGCCGCCGCCACCTGGAGGGTCGACGCACCCGTCCCGAGGTCGGAGACCTCCACGTCGATGTCGTCCAGGTCTCGCAGGTCGAAGCGCATGGCCCGTCCGGCCGCGTCGACCGCCCATACCGTGTCCGTGCCGGCGGTGAAGAGGTCGACGATCGGCGCGAGCTCGTCGTGGGGGACGCCCGCCGCCCGGTACTCGAGCACGGTCTCCCCGGTCTTGCGGTCCGTGAGGAGGATCTGCCCGCTGGCGGTTCCCGACACGATCAGGTCGTGTTCCGGGATCACGGTCACCGCCCAGACCTCGTCGTCGTGGCCGCGAACGTACCGGCGGAGGTCGGGGTCGATCTGGAGCGAGCTCAGCACCGCGCCCTCGGCCTGGAGCGTGGGATCGATCCGGTAGGCGGAGGCCGCGAGCAGGAACGAGAGGTCGGGCCGATCGGTGTTCTGCTCGCTCTGGGCCGCGAGCCGTTGCGAGTCGGCTTCCTTCCTGCGATCCTCGGCCCGGTTCGCGTTCGCGACCGCGACCCGGCCCGCGACGAGAGCCGCGATGAGCAGCACGAAGATCGTGATGCCCGTCGTCCAGGCGAGCCGGACCGCGCCGCGGTGGCGGCGGATGTCCTCGCTCTCCAGCTCGTCCTTCGACCGGCCGTGCATGGGCGCTGCGAGCTGGGCCACCGCGTCCCGGAACCGGCTGTGGCGGCGGTCGAGCTGGGTCTCCTCGTGCGCCCAACGGAGGTCGAGGTGGCGCGGCTCGTCGGAGAAGACGCCCCGGAGCGCCTCGGGCACCGCGGTCGAGCGCTCCCAGTCGAAGTCGCCGGTCGCCTCGTCCCACATCCACTCGCCGCCCGTCACCACGGGCAGGATGCGATCGACCGGATGGTTCGCCTTCCAGTGCTCGATCTCGCGGTTGACCCAGCGCGACTGAGCCGCCTCGGGCGAGGTGAGCAGGACGAACCACTCGGAGTCGTCGATCGCCTCGCTCACCGCCCCCCAGAGGTGCGGCGCCACCGAGAGGCCGGTGTCGTCGCGGAAGATGTTGAGAGCGCGCCGCCGGTACCACGGCTTGGCGAACCGTTGGAGCGCGCGCTGCACGGCGGGGGCGAGACGACCGTCGGCGGCGTGCGAGTACGAGATGAAGCCGTCGTACTTCACGAGCTCGGGGCCTCGACGCGGACGATCCGATAGCCGACCCGCGCGAGGAACTGCGGAATCTCGCGGACCGCGACGCGGTCGTACTCGCGGATCTCCTCGGTGAGGTCGGCCCAGGGGGCGAGGTGCGGGGACGTCTTGCGCTCGACGTCGCGGTCACCCGGCGCGAACGTCCACCCGTTGCGCCGCCGGTCGGTCACCCAACGTTCGTGTTCCATCTCCGCGAGGCGGGCGATCTCGTCGTCGGTGAACGAGAACGAGGAGGGCGCCAGATCGTCGGCGGCGTCGGTCGCGGGCACGAGCGCGCAGTCGATCGCCCGGAGCTTGACGCCGATGTGGCCGGCCTGGTCCCGGTTGGACTCGCGCAGGGTCTCGGGCAGCGTCGCCCAGGGCTGCGTCGAGGGCTCGGAGCCGGGCGCGACCCCCTCGCGGGCGCGTGTCCGGATGTACTCGTCGTGGATCGCCCGCGCCAGGAGCTCGAACGTCCCGCCCAGCACGACCTCGGGTCGGCAGGTCTCCTCGAGCACCGCGATCGCGTGCAGCTCCCCGCGGTGGGACAACGCGTCGCTGCGCTCGAGGAGCGCGGCCATGCCGCCGAGCCGGCGGAGGGCGGCGACGACTGGGGTCGCGCGGTCGTGCAGCTCCGTTCGCACGGCGAGGGCGTCGGTGATCGCGGTGCCCTCGTCGGCGGGGCATACGTACACGGCGTCGGCGCGCGCGAGCTCGGCCCTGTCGACGGCGGCGGCGGTCTCGACCGCGACGGGCTCCCGTCCGCCGAGCAGCCGTCGTGCCTGGACGCGGACCTGGTCCGCCAGCGGCCCGGTGCCGATCACGACGACGTGGGGGTCGTCGGTGGCACGGTCGGGCGGGACCTCCTCGAGGACCAGCCGGGCGCCGGCTTCGGGGACGTTGAAGAAGTCGAGACGGAACGCATCGCTCGACCCTGCCGACACCTCCTCGAGCTGGAGGAGGGAGGCGAGCTCGGGGTCGACCACGTGCGCAATGCAGACCAGCGCGGCCCCGCGGCGACCGGCGACCAGGGTCGGGGCTCGGGTGGCGATCTCGGCGTTGGTGGCGTCGTCGTCCGCCACGGCCACGAGACGGGCAGCCCGCGCGACGCCGGCGGAGGCGAGCGTGGTCGGGTCGGCACCGTCGCCGACGAGCACGTTGACGCCGAGCGCTCGGAGCTCGGGGATGGAATCGTTCGACGGGTTCGCCTCGACCGCCACGACCTTCACACCCTCGCGGACGAACGCCTCGGTGAGCAGGCTGCCCTTCTCCCCGAGGCCGACGATCACCGTGTGGTCGCGCAGGAAGCGACGTCGGAGCGCGGCGACCTGATCGCGGGCCAACAGCGCGACGCCCTTGACGGCGGCGAAGGCCGCGACGGAGAAGGCGAGGAAGCGCGCGATCTCGAGCACGACGGGGATCGGCCCGGGGACGGCGCCGCTCTGGAGGAAGAAGAGCTGGACGTCGAGGTAGAGGAGGTCCCACACCGACTTGGTCTCGGGACGCGCAGCGAAGTACTGGGCCCAGCCGATGTAGCCGAGAACGAGCGCGAGCAGAGCGAGCACTCCGACGACGGGCCAGCGCGACGCTTGCCGGAGCGAGGCCTGGAACATCTTCTGCGGGCGTTCGACGGGTCCGCTGCTCGCCATGGGTAAGCGAGGCTACCCAAGGGGCTTCTCAAGCCTCTGAGAGCGTGCCCCCTGCCGGGACCACCCACGACGACTCCGTCTCGACCTGCGAATCCTCCATCGTCGGGTCGAAGACGAGCCGGACGTTGGTACGCCACGCGTCGCGGGTCACGTCGTGCAACATCCAGCCGCGCTTGGTCGTCTCGGCCCAGGCGATGTGCGGCGAGTTGTCGAGCACCACATCCGTCACCGCCGTGAGCGCGCCCGAGGGTTCGGAGGAGATCGCGGTGGCCACGAACTCCGTTGCCAGGATCTCGGAGGCGGGATCGTCGAAGTCGGCGGCCAGGCTCCCGACCCAGCTCGAGTGCACGTCGCCGCTGAGCACCACCGGATTGCTCGCACCGCTCGCGCGCAGGGTCTCGAAGAAGCGATCGCGCGCGGCCGGGTATCCGTCCCACTGGTCGAGGTTCCAGATCGTGTTGCCGGGCGCGAAGCGCCACTGTTGCATGACGACCTGCTGGACGATCACGTTCCAGATCGCATCGGAGCCCGCGAGCTGGTCGGCGACCCATCCTTCCTGCTCGTCGCCGAGCGCGGTGAACTCCGGTTCGAACGACTCGGGGCAGCGGGGGCCGACGTCAAGCCCCGCCTCGGTGTCGCCGCAGACCTGGGGCGAGCGGTACTGGCGGGTGTCGAGCACCAGGAACCGTGCCAAGTCGCCGAAGGAAGCGGGTCGGTAGATACGCAGGTCGGGCCCGCTCGGCGCGTCCAGCCGTACGGGCGTGTGCTCCCACCAGGCCTGGTACGCGGCAGCCCGCCGCGCGAGGAACTCCTCGCGACCCGGCGTCTCGCTCCCGATCTCGGGGCTGTCCGACGTGTAGTTGTTCTCGACCTCGTGGTCGTCCCAGGTGACGAGCCACGGCGCGATCGCATGCGCGGCGAGCAGGTGCTCGTCGCTCTTCGTCAGTGCGTATCGGTTCCGGTAGCCGACGAGGTCGATCGCCTCCGGGAGCGGGTCGTCGCGTACGGACGTTCCCGAAGCGTCGTCGGCGACCGACGACTTCTCGTAGATGTAGTCGCCGCAGTGGACGACGAGGTCGAGGTCCTCGGTCGCGGCCAGGTCGCGGTACGCGACGAAGAACACGGGATCGAAGCGTTGGCACGAGACCTGGCCCATGCGCATCCGTCCGGGTGAGGCGGACGCGGCCGGCATCGTTCGGGTCCGGGCGACGGGCGTCTCGAAGTCGCCGACCCGGAACCGATACCAGTAGGGCCGGTCGGCGTCGAGGCCCGAGGCGTCGACGTGCACCGAGTGCCCGAGCTCCGGGATGGCCGAGGCCACGCCCTGCGCCACGGTCTGCTTCAGGTCCTCGTCGGTGCCGAGCTCCCAGACGACGTCGACGTCCTCGTCGGGCATGCCGCCCCCGGCCAGGGGATCGGGGGCCAGGCGGGTCCAGAGCACGACTCCGTCGTCGGTCGGGTCGCCCGACGCCACCCCGAGCGTGAACGGGTCGCTCGAAAGCGACGGCGGCGGGGCCAGGGCTTCACCGCCGTCGCTCCCGCCGCTCGAACACGCCGCGAGGAACGCGGTCGCGGCGGCGGCGCCGAGGAACCGACGCCGGCTGATCCGGGCCGC
The DNA here is from genome assembly GCA_964424125.1 of uncultured Burkholderiales bacterium. GTDB lineage: Bacteria > Actinomycetota > Acidimicrobiia > IMCC26256 > JAOSJL01 > CAYRHS01. The sequence goes on along the minus strand of CAYRHS010000009.1, from coordinate 9,228 downwards.
GAGGCCGACCCAGGCCGCGTCTGCGGAGAACGGCGCGCGGACGAAGCGACCGTCGACGCGCTCGCGCACGATGTGCGTCTCTACGGGGCTGCGGGCCCTTGTGAGGGCGTGGGTTGGGCCGTGGGAGGTGTCGGCGGCGGACTGGTCGTCGTCGTGGGCCCCGTCGTGGTCGTGCCGCCCGTCGTCGTCGTGGTGCCTCCACCGCCCGTCGCCGTGGTCCCACCACCGCCGCCGCCGGAGGACTCGGTGCTCACGGACTCGGTCTGGGAGGTGGACTTGCCGTCGCCGTCGCTCGCCTCGAGCTCGACGTCGTGGTCCTCGCCGTCGCAGGGAACGTCGACCGTGTCGGTGCCCGAGGGGTCGGAACCGGAGGCGACCTGGTCGCCGTCGACGAGGATGGCGACCTCCGTCGCGTCGGTCGTCTCCCAGCTCACGGTGACGGTTCCCATCGGGCCGCCCGAGCAGTCCGCGCTGTCGGGGACGTCGAACGAGTCGATCGAGGGACCGCCACCGCCGCCGTCGTCGTTGCCGCACGCGGCAGCCACGAGCGCGAGGACCGCGAAGGCCACCACCAAGGATCTCCTCATCGCCGACCTCCCGTGCTGTTGGACGGCGTGACTGTAGCCGTTCCTCCCGGCTCGGGCCTCGGGGGAGCCGGCCCGTACGATCGGCGGCCGTGGAGGTCCTCTCGAGCCGCGTACTGCTCCATCCGGCCGACTTCGCCCGGACGTTTCGCTTCTATGCCGAGACCGTCGGGCTCCACCTCTACCGCGAGTGGGGTTCGGGTTCGTCGCGGGGCGCGGTGTTCTTCACCGGCGGCGGCTACCTCGAGCTGTCGGGTCGATCGGACGCGGCGGCGCCGACCGAGAAGCTCGCGTTGTGGTGGCAGGTGCGCGACGTGGACGCCGAGCTGGCGCGCCTCGACGCGGCGGGTGTGGAGGTCCTCGAACCGGCCGTCGACAAGCCCTGGGGCCTGCGAGAAGCGCGCGTGGTCGATCCCGACGGATTGCTGCTCGTTCTCGTCCAGGTGCCCGAGGATCATCCGCTCCGGCGCGACTTCCGCTGAGCCCTGGTCTCAGTCACGGCGCGCGCGGGCGGTGCGGGCGAGCCGACGGGCGCAGCGCAGCGGTGCAGGGGTGCGCGGACCGGCGGCGGTGCAGGCCAGGACGAGCTCGACCGCGGTCGGGGTGGAGACCCGCCAGCCCGGGCTGACGAAGAGTGGCCGCGTTCCCTCGACCACCCGCACGCACGCGCCCACGGCGTGACCCTCGAGGACGAGGTCGGTGTGATCCCCCCGGCGCGGCCCGGGCGAGACGGCGCGGGCGACGAGCCACCGGTCGGTGACGCCGATGCTCGGAACGTCGAGCAGCGCGCCCAGGTGCAACGCCAGGCCGGCGCGACGCGGATGGTCGGTCCCGGTCGCGTTCACCAGGATCACGTCGGGCGGCTCGGCGAGGGCGCGAAGCGCAGTCTCGAGGAGCGGGCCCTCACGCCGCGCCAGCAGGCCGGCTTCGTAGGGAGCACCCGCGCGCCCCTCGACCACCGCCTCGGCGATCACGCGCGGCCGGCCGTCGAGGCGCAGTGCGCACGCTCCCGCCCACGCGCGGTCGCCGGCGGCACCGGCGCCCGTGATCCCGATCGCGAAGCAGACGAAGACACCCCCGATCGCGGAGGTGGCGGGATCGGGATGCTCGGGTTCCGGCACCTCGGCGGCGAGGCGCGCCTGCTCGGCGGCGAGCGCCTCCACGCTCGCCGGCCAGACGACCCGATCTCGTCCCACGCCCCATCGTCGCCGCGGCCCGGGGGCCGCGGCACGTCCTCAAGCGGCGGTCGGTCAGGGGACCGGTCGACCTCTGTGATTGTCACCAAGAGTGAACATCTTGACCACGGAACGCGCGCCCAGGGCGCGCCGAGGGCCCGGTGGCCACAATGAGGTCGTGGACGAGGACCCGGCGGCGACGCTGCACCGCTTGACCAAGCACGGCACCTACGACTCCGAGCGGGCCGAGCGTCTGGTCCGTTTCCACCCGTTGGATCCGACGAACCGGCCCGCGCCCTTCCGCCGTTGGATCGGGCCCGCCGTGGAACCGTTGCCCGTCACCGAGGTGCCCATGGGCCCCCGCGCGGTCGACGTCCTCTCGGGGAAGACCGGGCCGGAGCGCGACGCGTTGGACGTCGAGGCGTTGGCCCGCCTGCTCTTTCTGGCAGGCGGCGTGACGCGGACGTTGCATCGCGGCGGTGAGGGGCCGACCTACTTCCGTGCCGCGATGTCCGCGGGGAACCTGCACCCGGTCGAGGCCTACGTCGTGGCCGGGGACGTCCGCGGGCTCGACCCGGGCGTGCACCACTTCGCACCGCTCGAAGTCGGCCTCACCTCGCTCCGCGCGGGCGACCACCGCGGGGTCCTGCGGGTGGCCGCGGCCGAGCCGCGAGTCGCGAACGCGCCCGCGACGATCGTGCTGACGGGGCTCCCGTGGAGAACCGGCTGGAAGTACGGCGAACGAGGGTGGCGCCACCTGTACTGGGACGCGGGAACGATGCTCGCCAACCTGCTCGTCGCCGCCGACGCGCTCGGCATCCGGGCCCGGGTCCTGCTGGGATTCGTGGACCGCCTGGTGGAGGGGCTGGTGGGCGCGGACGGCTCGAGCGAGCTCGCGCTGGCGCTGGTCGTGCTCGGGTGCGGGGAGAGCGGGGACGCGGGGACCGCGGCGGTGGAGCCGGGCGCGCCCGGCCCGCTCGAGGTGGAGGCCGAGCCGCTGGCGCGTGCGCCGATCGAGTTCCCGCTCGCCACCGCGGCCCAGGTCGCGGGTGCTCTCGGTCGGCCGGACGAGGTCGAGGCCTGGCGGGACCTGGGCAGCACGCTCGGCCGGCCCGCGGACGCCGAGCTCGTTCCGCCGGGAGGCGGGAGCGACGAGACGATCGACGCCGTCATTCGTCGCCGGGGGTCCACCCGGGTGATGCGGCACGAGACTGCGCCCCGAGAGCTCCTCACCTGGGGAGTCTCCGCGGGCGCGCGCCCGGTTCCCGGGGACTGGGCGCGTCCGGACCGTACGCTGCTCGAGCACGACGTCTCCGTCCACGCGGTGGAGGACTTCACCCCCGGCGCCTACCGATTCCAAGCCGGTGGCGAGTTCGAACAGCTGCGAACGGGTGATCGCGCGACAACCCGCGAGGTCGCGAGCCGGCTGTGCCTCGACCAACCGCTCGGTGGCGACTCGGTGTTCACCGCTTTCCACGCCGCCGAGCTCGAGCCGATCCTCGACACGCTCGGTTCCCGGGGCTACCGCGCCGCACAGCTCGAGGCCGGCGTCGCGGCCGGTCGTCTGGCGCTGGCCGCGTTCGCGCTCGGCGCCGGTGCCACCGGCCTCACCTTCTACGACGACGCGGTGAGCGCGTTCTTCCGGACGACGGCGGCGCCGATGCTGGTCACGGCGGTGGGCTTCCCCGACTACCGGTCCGCGCCCGGTGGCCCGCCGCGCCGCCCCGTGGAGCTCGGTCACTACGACGACCTGATGCACCGCCTCTCGGTCGGGCTCCAGCGAGCCCGGAGGGCTTGATCAGGCCCGGGTGAGGTCGAGCCGGCGGCCGCCGTCGGCGAGCGTCAGCGACGCCCGCCCGTCCAGCAGTTCCTCCAGCTCGGTCGCGACCGCCTCGTGGCGCCATCCGTGGGCGAGCGGACCGCGGCGGGCGCCGATGAACGCGGCGACGTCGGCGCGCGTCGCCAGGAGGGGTGCGTAGAGATCGAGCTCGCCGGCCCGCTGCTGACACCAGGCGAGCGCCACGGTGATCGCGGGCGCCAACGAGCCATCGACCTCGTCTCCGTCCGGGGGTTTGCGGAGCGCGGAGTCGGGCAGCTCGCGTCCGGTCGCGACGGCGGCGAGGATCGAGCGCGCGGCTCCGGGCTTGAGGCCGCGGTCGAGGCCGCGCACGTGCCCCAGCTCCTCCTCGGTCCGGGGCTTGCGCTGGACCACGCCCGCCAGCGCGAGGTCGGAGAGCACGAAGCGCGGGGGCAGGTCCCGCTCGGACGCGGTCCGCTCTCGCCACGCGGCCACCTCCTGGGCCACCCCGCGAGCCTCACCCCGGAACCGCCGGCTCCCCTTGATCCGCCACCAGGCGGTATCGGGATCGCGCGCCGTCCGGTCACGCACGCGCAGCGCTTCGCATTCGTCGAGTGCCCACGAGAGGCGGCCGGCGTCCTCCAGCCGCCCGCTCAACTCGCGATAGAGGTCGAGGAGGTGGACGACATCGGACGCTGCGTACTCGCGCTGGCGCTCGTCCAGCGGTCGGCGGGTCCAGTCGGTGAGCTGATGGCCTTTGGGGAGCCGGTGGTCGAGCACGCGCCGGACGAGCTCCGCGAGCCCGGGTTGGCCGAGCCCCACGAAGCCCGCCGCGATCTGGGTGTCGAAGAGGCGTGACGGGCGCGCGCCGGTCGCGTGTTCGAGGATGCCGAGGTCCTGCTCGCCCGCGTGGGTGACCATCGTGCCGGGGCCGCGCAGGACCTCGGCGAGCGGCGTGATGTCGACGGCGAGCGGATCGACGAGGGCGCAGCCACCCGGCCATGCGCACTGCACCAACGCCAGGCGGGGTCGATACGTGCGCTCGCCGTGGAACTCGGTGTCGAGTCCGTACACGGGTTCCGCGAGCAGGTGCTCGACGAGGGCGTCGAGGTCTCGATTCTGGTCGAGAAGTCCGGGCGGGGGCCCGCCCGTCAGCTCAGACCCTCTCCGTCGTCCTCGCCGGCCGCGGCCCGGGCGAACACCCGGTCGATCATCGCCGCGTCCTTCCTGCTGGCCTTCTGGCGCAACTTGCGCAGCCGGCCGCGCTCGGCGGCGTTGGACACGCCGAGGCGCCGGATCTGGTCCAGCCACTTCCGTTCGGTCTTGGTCAACATGACCATGAGCTCCTCGATCTCCGAGCCGCGCCGGGAGATCCACTCCACTGTGTTCTCTACTACGAGCGCTCCGCAGGGGGGCGGATATTCCCAGAATCCCGCCGGAAGGACCAGTCGGGCTGGCCCTCGAGGCCTCCATCGACGGAGATCAGCGGGCGCTTGACCTCCCCGTGGCGCGGCGACCGCTGAAAGTTGCGGACTGCTCGACCCCGACGACCGCACCGTAGGAGTGCACAATCACCGCGAAGCACGCAAGGACCGGAACGGCCAGCGCTCTCGCCAGGGCCGACCCGGGCTGGGCTCGTCGGTGAGCCGCGACTCGTCGATCACCTCGTGCCGCTGGACGTAGGTCGAGACGAACGCCTGGATCACCGCCGCGGCGGGGAGCGCGAGCAGGGCCCCGGGGACGCCCAGGATCCCGGCGCCGGCGATCACCGCCCCGAACGCGACCGCGGGGTGCAGCGACATCGTGTGGGCCGTGACTCGCGGCTGGAGGAGGTAGTTCTCTACCTGCTGGTAGACGACGACGAAGGCGAGCACCAAGAGCGCGTCGACAGGGTCGTTCAGCAACGCGACGAGCACCGCGAGTGCGCCGGCCAGGTACGTGCCGACCGTCGGGATGAACTGCGAGACGACGCCCACCCAGAGCGCCAGCGCGACGGCGAAGGGCACCCCGATGATCGCGAACGCGATCCAGTGCACGAACGCCGAGATCACCGCGAGCAATGCCCGCGAGTAGATGTAGCCCCCCGTCTTGTCGATGGCCAGCTCCCACGTACGCAGCATGAAGCGCTGTCGCTCGGGTGGGAGTGCGGAGAGGATCGTTCGTCTCAGCCGCGGGCCGTCCGCCACCAGATAGAAGGTGAACAGCGCGATCGCGAAGAGCTGGAAGATGGTGGTGACGACGGTCGTCCCCACGTCGACTGCGTTCCCGGCGAGGCGTGTCGCGAAGTCACGCACGGGCCCGTTGTTGTCGGTGAGCTGGTCGATGAGTTGGTCGGCGTCGATGTCGGTATCGAAACGATCGTTGACGAAGTTCTCGGTGCGCGCGACGTAGTCCGGTGCTTCGTCGATGAAGTCGGCGACTTGCCGCGCCACCAACGTGCCGATGGCGACCACGAACGCGGCCGCGATGACGAAGAGGGCGAGGAAGACCACACCGGTTGCCGGTCCTCGGCGCCAGCCTCGACGGGCGAGCCAGTTCACCGCGGGCTCGATCGCGAAGGAGAGGAAGAGCGAGACGAGCACCATGACCAGCAGGGTTCGGAGCCGGATCAGCAGCCAGTAGGCGACGACCAGCGTGACGACTCCGGCGAAGAAGAGGAGGAGGCCCCGAGTCAGCCAGGGTGGGACACCATCGGAACCCCCGACCGCGTCGAGGTCGGTCTCGGGTCCCGGTGTCCCGGTGGGCGGCACGTCGTCCATGGCACAGCGCGCCGTGTCGATGGTCGATGGCGCGTGCCCCGAGCGTACGGTCGTGGCGGCGGGCGGACGCGCACCCTCGAGGCGTCTCCGGGCGTGCTCAGGTGCCGGGCGCCAGCGCCTGGACCGCCCCGGCGAGCGAGTCCTCCCACGCCCAGTTGGTGCGGAAGTGCTGGTTCCCCGTCTCGAAGATGTCGTGGTACCACCAGAGGAAGTAGATCCCGAAGCTGAAGATCGTCGCGACGACGCGACCGGCGATGTTGTCGGGCCCCTTTACCCGTGAGGGATCCGGCTCGGGAAGCGACTGGCCGAGGGCGGCGAAGATCTTGGCGAGCTCCGCCTCGGCACCGCCCTCGTTGGTGTCGTGGCGGATCAGGTCGCGGTCGACGAAGTAGAAGCCGACGAACACGGCGATGGTGTTGGCGACGAAGTAGATCACGAGCCAGACGACCGGGTCCCGGAACTCGGTGGTGAGCGCTCGGAGCTGCGCCAGGTACCCCTGGACGCGCTCGAAGTGGGGCCGGAGCTCCTCGGTCTTGCCCTGCGCCGCGGCCTGCTCCCAGGCGAACGCCGTGGTCGCGTCCAGCAGCTCGAGTCGGCGCAGGTTGTGGTCTCGGTCCCGTCGGATGACCTGGTAGAAGACGTAGTAGCCGTAGAACCCGAGGGTCAGAATCGTCCAGCCGAGCGCAGTCCAGTAGTCGAAGATGTAGTCGGTCTCGTTGCGTCGCTGGTACGCGAGACGGACGCGCTCGGCCGCCGAGGGCTGGGGCGCCGATGGCATTCCGGGGCCGGGGCCCGGACCCGAAGGCGGCGGCCCGCCGGGCGGTGGCTGCTGCGGGGGCGGTGCAGGTGGTGGCGGTGGCTGACTCATGCCGCGCAGCCTAACGAGGCTGGGCGGGCTCCGGATCAGGCCAGCGCGCGGTTGCGGATCTTGGCCCGGGCGAAGTCGCGGTTGAGCAAGGCGATGAAGTCGATCGAGATCTCCTTCGGGCAGGCCTTCTCGCATTCACCGTGGTTCGTGCAAGATCCGAAGTAGTGCTCCATCACCTCGACCATGCGCTCGACGCGCCGGAAGCGCTCGGGAGCACCCTGGGGCAGCACGTTCAGGTGCGCGACCTTCGCCGCCGTGAACAGCTGCGCCGCCCCGTTGGGGCAGGCGGCCACGCAGGCCCCGCACCCGATGCAGGCGGCCGCGTCCATGGCGGTGTCGGCGACGGGCTTGGGTACGCGCTGGCCGTTCGCCTCGGGGGCAGCTCCGGTCGACACGCTGATGTAGCCGCCCGCCTCGATGATGCGGTCGAACGCGTCGCGATTCACGACCAGGTCGCGGATGAGCGGAAATGCTCGTGCCCGCCACGGCTCGACCGTGATTTCGTCGCCGTCGGAGAACTTGCGCATGTGGAGCTGGCACGTGGCGGTACTGAGCTCCGGACCGTGCGGGCGGCCGTTGATCACGAGACTGCACATCCCGCAGATGCCCTCGCGACAATCCGAGTCGAAGGCGACCGGCTGCTCGCCCCGTTCGATCAGCTGCTCGTTGAGCACGTCGAGCATCTCGAGGAACGACATGTCCTCGCTGACGTCCGGCATGTCGTAGATGACGAAGGCCCCCGTGTCCGTCGGGCCCGCCTGGCGCCAGATCCGCAATGTGAGGTGCATCCGTTCGCGCTCCTCGGCTCCTACTTGTAGCTGCGCTGGGCGAGGTGGACGTACTCGAACTCCAGCGGCTCACGATGCAACGTGGGCTCGGCGCCGACTCCGTTGAACTCCCATGCAGCCACGTAGGCGAAGTGGTCGTCGTCGCGCAGGGCCTCGCCGTCCTCGGTCTGGTGCTCGACGCGGAAATGCCCGCCACAGCTCTCCTCACGGTGCAGGGCGTCCTTGCACATCAGCTCGGAAAACTCGAGGAAGTCGGCCACGCGGCCGGCCTTCTCGAGCGACTGGTTGAGAAGCTCGTCGCCACCGGGAACCCGCACGTCCTGGTGGAACTCCTCGCGCAGCGGCGGGATCTCCGCGATCACCTTCTCGAGACCCTGGCGCGAGCGCTCCATGCCGCAGTTGTCCCACAGCAGCTTTCCGAGCTCTCGGTGGAACCAGTCGGCGGTGCGCGAGCCGTTGATCGAGAGCAGGCGGCGCGTCCGCTCGTGCACCTCCCGCTCCACCTCCCTGAACGCCGGGTCGGCCGTGGGTACGGGATCGTCGCCGAGCTGACCCGCCAGGTGGTCGGCGATCGTGAACGGCAGGACGAAGTAGCCGTCGGCGAGGCCCTGCATGAGCGCCGAGGCCCCCAGCCGGTTGGCGCCGTGGTCGGAGAAGTTGGCCTCGCCGATGACGTAGAGGCCGGGGACCGAGCTCATGAGGTCGTAGTCGACCCAGAGCCCGCCCATCGTGTAGTGGAGCGCGGGGAAGATCCGCATCGGCATCGAGTACGGGTCCTCGCCCGTGATGCGCTCGTACATCTGGAACAGGTTCCCGTACTTCTCCTCGATGGCGTCACGGCCGAGCCGGCCGATCGCGTCGGCGAAGTCGAGGAAGACGCCGTTCTTCTTCGGACCGACGCCGCGACCGTGGTCGACCTCTCGTTTGGCCGCGCGGGAGGCCACGTCGCGGGGTACGAGGTTCCCGAAGGCGGGGTAGCGGCGCTCCAGGTAGTAGTCGCGCTCGGCGTCGGGGATGCCGCCGGGCGAGCGGGTGTCGGCGCCGTCGGCCGGGACCCAGATGCGGCCGTCGTTGCGCAACGACTCGCTCATGAGCGTCAGCTTCGACTGGAACTCGTCGCTGGCGGGGATGCACGTCGGGTGGATCTGCGTGAAGCACGGGTTGGCGAAGAACGCGCCCTTCCGGTGGGCCCGCCACGCAGCGGTGACGTTGCAACCCTTGGCGTTGGTGGACAGGTAGAAGGCGTTGCTGTAGCC
>CAYRHS010000008.1:25324-36767 GCA_964424125.1 uncultured Burkholderiales bacterium | reverse complement strand
CGACCTGGCGGTCGACGAGATCATGGTTGCGGGCAGCGACTCCGTCCGGGTGCGGCGCCGGCTGCGCGACATGCTCGAGGACGTGCGCGACGAGGCGCTTCCCCCGCGCCGTCCTGCGCTCGAACGCCGAATCCGGTCTCTCGACGCCTGACCACCCCGGCGGGGACGCGTCGACGAAATCGTCGGTTTCCGACGCTTCTGAGCGGTCGGGATTCGTGTCGGCGCCACCCGGGTATTGAGCAGGCGTGACCACAGAGATGCCCAAGACGTGGAGTGCCACCAACGTCCTCGCCGGCTATCGCGACCTCCGTGATGCCGGAGACGCACTCGACTGCTTCGGCACCGGACCGGTCGAGGTCCGGCCGCGTCGGATCTCGACCCTCGGTCGGATCGTCGCCGACGATGCGAACTTGCCGCTCGAGCACTTGGGGACGACCGGGATGGTCGCGCCGGCGCCTCCGGGTCGGAGCCCTCGAGACGAGGCGGCGCCCGACGCCATTGTCGTGGAAGCGCCTCAGCTGGGCCGGTTCGTCGGCACGGGGCTGTTGGTGGAGATGCTCGCCGCGTCGGTTGTGACGGACGACGGACCGGCCACCGCGGACCTGCTCCCTGGCGTCTCGCACGACGACGGTTGGCGATTCGTGGCCCGTGCTGTCTCCGACGGGCTCACGGTGGTGGGGGTCCACCTCGACAACGACGCACGTGTCGGCGGCGTGGCCCGTGTCCTGCTCGAGGCGGGGGCCGTCTGCTTGACTCGAGTGGGCACAGACGGGAGTTTCGTGTCGAGCGTCAGCTTGAGCCGTCGCGAACGAGGTTGATGAGGCTGCCCGCGAGGATCATGTCCAGCTGTCGCCTCGTGAGCGTGTGGCGCATCGCGTAGCGCTCGCCCCGGGTACGGTTGTCGAGCACGAGCTCCTCGTCGGCCTCCAGGCGTCGACGGATCGCGGGGAGCTCGAGCTCGTCGCCGACCTCGATGCGCTCGTAGTCCTCAGGTTCACCAAGGACGAGTGGCAAGACTCCGAAGTTCGTCAAGTTCTGCCAGTGGATGCGCGCGTAGCTCCTGGGGTCCCCGAGCGGCCCGGGAAGTTCCGGGGCACGGTGCGCAGGCTGATCGTGCCGCTGGCAGGAGCCTGGCCCATGCCGATGCATCCGTTGCAGCTCGCCTGGTGGAGCCGGGCGCCGGCGCCGATTAGCTTGAGCAGGTAGCTCTCGGAAGCGAGGACCTCGAGCGTCTGGCGCGACGTGGGATCGACGTCGAACGACACCCGGTCGTAGGTCGCGTCGTCGTCGGCCGTCAGCTCGCTCCAGTCCGCTTCGCGGCCCTCGCTACGGAGGAAGCGCCGGGTCTCGTCGTCGGAAGGGAACACCGTAGTGGTCGCACCGAGCTCCGCGCCCATGTTGGCGATCGCCAGCGCGACCTCGAGACCACCGGCGCCGATCGCGAGCATGCCGAGCGAGCCGGCCGCAGGAACAGGTGATCGTCGGCGTTACGGAAGTCGGTCTGGACGAGGTCGTGGTCCACGTACTGTGCCGACAGATCGGTCCGGGCCCGGTCGAGCCCCATGGCCTCGAGCTCGAGCATGACCGTCGTGCCCGTGGCGTCCTGCGTGAGGGTCTGGTCGATGCGGAGCCCGATCTCGGAGCCCGCGACGGGCTCACCCTCGACCAAGTGCTCGTCGACCAGCTTTCGGGCCGCGCTGCGTCCCATCGAGGCGCCCTTTCTGCCGTCGACGCGGCGTACGCGCTCTGCACATTGGTTTACCCAGTGGTTCGCGGGGTATACCCGCGTCCTACGAAGACGTCGTGTTCGCCGAAAGGAACCCGCGATGGCCGACTACGAGCTCCCCGATCTGCCCTACGACTACGCCGCCCTCGAGCCCCACTACTCAGGTGAGATCGTCGAGCTGCACCACGACAAGCATCACGCCGCCTACGTGAAGGGCGCCAACACGACGCTCGAGAAGCTCACCCAAGCGCGAGCGAAGGACGATTTCGGGACGATCAACCAGCTCGAGAAGAACCTCGCGTTCCACGTCTCGGGTCACGTGCTGCACTCGCTGTTCTGGAAGAACATGAGCCCTGACGGCGGTGACAAGCCCGCCGGAGACCTCGACGCGGCCATCACCGAGCACTTCGGCACCTTCGAGAGCTTCCGCGGCCAGCTGAACCAGGCCGCGCTGGGCGTGCAGGGCTCCGGGTGGGGGGCTCTGGCGTGGGAGCCTCTCGGCCGCCGGCTCGTGGTGGAGCAGGTCTACGACCACCAGGGGAACATCGGCAACGGCACGATCCCGCTGCTCGTGCTCGACATGTGGGAGCACGCCTTCTACCTCCAGTTCAAGAACGTCAAGGCCGACTGGGTCGACGCGTTCTGGAACATCGTCAACTGGGCCGACGTCGCGGAGCGGTTCACACGCGCACGCTCGGTGGAGCTCCCCTGAGCCGTCGTCTCGCCCGAGACGGGCGAGACGTCGGAGCTGCCGGTCACGCTCGAGCCCGCGTCGGCGTCACCGGCTGCTTCGTTCGAGGTCAGGTTCCCCCATTGCGACACGGAGGCGGTCGCCGTTCTGCGCTTCGGCTCGCGCGCTGAGCTCGCGCAAGCGTCGTTCCGCTCGGGCATCGCCGTCCCGACGATCCCCGGCGGTGCGCGCCCGGCCGAAGCAGTCCCCGCCGAGCCCCGGTTCACAGGCTGAGCGGCGCTCGGCTGCCGGCGGTCCGCAGCCGCTTACGATGGGGGCGTGCGGGTGGCGCTCGGGTCCGACGAACGCGCAGGCGTCGTCGATGCCGTCGCCGAGGACCTGCGCAGCCGCGGCCACGAGGTCGTGCTCGTCGGCCCGCCGGGTGGCGGGTCCGAGGAATGGGTCGAGGTCGGCCAGCTCGTCGGCCGAGCGGTGGCCGAGGGTGACGTCGACTCGGGGGTGCTCTTCTGCTGGACGGGAACGGGCGCGTCGATCGCGGCCAACAAGGTTCCGCGCGTGCGAGCGGCGCTCTGCACGGACGCCGGCACGGCGGCCGGGGCGCGGAAGTGGAACGACGCCAACGTCCTCGTGATGGGCCTCAGATTGACCAGCCCGGAAGTGGCCCGGGAGATGCTCGATGCGTGGTTCGAAGGTGAGCCCGACCCGGGTGAAGCCGACAACATCGCCCGGTTGGAGCCACCCGAGCGCGACGGTGTCGGACGCGCCTAGGCTCGCTCGCCATGCCGACCTACGCCATGCTCAGCACGATCGGCCCCGACGGTTGGGCCACCATCCGTGAGAACCCGGACCGCATCCAGGCGGTGAAGGAGGAGGTCGAGTCCTTCGGCCTCAAGGTCGTCGCGCAGTACGCGCTCATGGGTCAGTACGACTTCCTCAACGTCATCGAAGCTCCCGACGAGCAGACGATGGCGAAGGCCGCCGTCGATCTCGCGGCTCGGGGCACGATGCGCACGACCACGCTCCAGGCGATCCCGATCGACGAGTTCGTCGCCACGCTCCGATCCTGACGTCGGTCGGGCTCAGCGAGGATGCACGTGCGCCGCGGGCTCAGTCCTCCTCACCCAACGCATCCTCCCGCCCTTCAATGCCACCAGAGGGCGTTGCGACGGCGGTCCTCGCGGACGTCGTCCGCCGCGAAGAGGGCGGGGAGCACGAAGCCGTCCGAACGACGGCGGACACGGTACCGGGGAGGGCCCGCGCCGTCGGTGACGATCTCGACGATCTCGAAGCCCCGCGAGAAACGGTCGTCGTAGCTCGACCGGACCTCGACGCGGCTTCCCTCTTCCACGGCAGGATCGTAACCGGCCCCCACCCGGGGGTACGGGGCGTTCGTGGAGCCGCTTGGTAGCTTTCGCGCCGTGGTCACCGCGCCGCCCACCCTGCGGATCGAGAATGCGCACCGCCGGGCCGGCGATCGGGTCATCTGCGGGATCGACGAGGTCGGCCGGGGTGCGTGGGCCGGACCGGTCACGGTGGCAGCTGTGGTCGCGGCACCGAAACGCACTCGCGCCCTGCGAACCGTGCGCGACTCGAAGCTGCTGACGGCACCACAACGGGAGGTGGCGGCCGAAGCAGTACGGGCGTGGGCTCCGGCGGTCGGGATCGGCCACGCGAGCCACGAGGAGTGCGACGAGCTCGGCATGACGGCCGCGCTGCGAGCCGCCGGCCACCGTGCCCTGGCGGAGCTCGCGCGTGCGGGCTTCGAGCCCGATCGCATCATCCTGGACGGAACGTTCGACTACCTGGACCTCGGCGGGCGGGTCCACACGATCGTGAAGGCCGACGTGACGTCGCTCGCCGTCGCAGCCGCGTCGTGCGTGGCCAAGGTGACTCGCGACGCGATGATGGCCGCCGAGGCCGAGCACTTCCCCGCCTACGGATTCGAGTCGAACCGCGGCTACCGGGCCCCCGTACATCGCAGCGCCCTGCTCGCCTACGGCCCGAGCACGATCCACCGACGGTCGTGGATCTTCATGGCCGGCTTGCCCTGGCGGACGCTCGACCCGCCCCGAGGCCGCCTGTTCTGCTGAGCGATCGCGCGCACGGGTCGTGCGCGCGAGTAGCTCGTCGGTACAGTGCCGGCCGTGGGACAGGACATCACCGTGCGTACTCGAGCCGGCGCTTCTCCGTCGGTGCGGTTCTTCGACTGCAATCGTTCCCTCACGGGGATGGCGATCGAGCGCTACGCCTCGGCCGACGCCGTGGTCGGGCAGCGTCCTGCCGACGTGCTCGCCGGTCGCCTCTTCGAGCTGGGCGCGTCACGCGTGACGCTCTACTCGAGCGTCGTCACGGTCGAGGCGCCTGCCGATCGCTGGGCCGAGCTGGAGCCGCAGGTCGTCGCCACGATCCAGCGCCTCTTCGGCTACTACGGCGAGGGCGCCGGCTGGGCGCCCGACGCGTCGGGGACCGAAGCGGACGGAGAGACCACGGACGACGGGCCGACCGGGGCCGCCGAGGCGTCGTAGCCGTTCGCGCCGCGAGCGCTACGGACGTGTCGGCGACGGTGCGGTCGGCGGCAGTTGCTGCTGCGTCGGTGGGGGAGCAGGCGGGAAGCGATTGCGCAGCTCCTCTCTGATCCGGGGTCGCAGCTCGGCCACGGCCTCCTCGAAGTGCTGCCGCGCCTCGGCCACCCGGCGCTGGATCTCTGCCCGGAAGTCGGCCGCCCCGGATCCGCCGCCGGCATACCCGCTCGTCGGCTGGTATCCGCGCGAGTAGCCGAGCGGACCCGAGCCCGCGAAGCAGCGAGACGTCGGCACCGGTGTCAGATCGGCGGGCACGCCGGTCCAGAAGCTCGTCTCGCCGAGGCCGCCCACCCAGCTCGAGCTGATGTGCGCGTGGTCGGTGTGCGGACTGTCCCCCACATAGGGACGCCAGCCCGCGTCGGCCCGGTACGAGCCCCAGATCCGGTTGTTCCACACCACGTACATGACGCCGAGGCGCCGGGCGAGCGCGTGACGGTTTCCGTGCTCGTCGGTCGCGAAGAGTCGGGCGAGGAAGTCGTCCGCTGCGGCTCGGTCGGCCGAGTCGCCGACGTCGACCGCCCAGTCGAATGCGCGGCCCTCCTTGTGCTCCCTTCGCCCCCCGACGCCGCAGCCGCGCGAGATCCCGAAGCTCGAGCTCACCGGGTAGGTCGAGAGCAATTCGTTGCTCATCGCGGTCGTCCCGGCCTTGGCCGTGGGATCGCACGTGGTCTGCTGCTCGTATGCGGCGTACGGCTCGATGTCCTGGCCGAACTCCCCAGCGAACGGCGTCGGCGGCGTGGGGGACTCGGCAGGCCCGCGCGCCCGCGCACTTCCTGGCCGAGGATGACCGGCAGCAGCACCACTCCTGCCACAACGCGTGAGCGCAAGCGGGCCACACCCTGCTATCGACCACATAACGCCGCGCTCTTGAAGCCGGCGCCTGCGTTCCGACGACCTCCGGCCCTAGCGGGCGCCGATGTAGTCCCGGAGCGTCTCGGCCTCGTCCTTCAGTTCCTCGACCCGGTACTTCACCACGTCGCCGATGCTGATGAGCCCGCACAAGCACCCGTGCTCGACGACCGGGAGGTGGCGGGTCCGGCGCTCGGTCATCTCGCTCATGACGTGGGCGATGGTGTCCTCGCGAGTGCACGTCGTCGAAGTGCTCATGAGCTCGCTCACCTTCGCCCCGAGCAGCTCGTGGCCCCGATGGGGCAGCGCCCGCACGACGTCGCGCTCGGAGAGCATCCCGATCGGGGTGGTCCCGTCCTCGGAGACGATGAGCGCACCGATCCCGTGCTCTTCCAAAGCGGCGGTGGCGTCGGCGATCGTCCGGTCGGGCCCGATCGTGTGGAAGTCGCGACCCTTGGCGTTCAACACGTTGTCGACCTTCATCGGCTCCTCCATCCCCCCGGGAGCTCGACCCTTCCAGTCAACCACCGTCGGCCGCGGTTCGCGTGGCATTCGCCGCGGCCTTGAGTGATCGAACACATGTTCGATAGCGTGCAGGGGTGACCGTCGCCGAGCCTGCTCGTTCCCGGCTCCTGCCGGTTCAGGACGAAGCGGCGCGCGCACGGTTGCACGAAGCCGCGCGCCGGACCCGACCCACCGTGCCGGCGGCCGAGCGGGTCCTGCCGCTCCCCGGCGACCTCGCCCGGGCCTTCTCGGGCGGCGGGGTGCAACGCGGGTCGGTCGTCGCGCTCGACGGCGACCCGGGTACCGGGGTCACCTCGGTCGCGCTCCGCCTGGCCGCGGCCACGACCGAGGTGGGTGAGTGGGCGGCGATCGTCGACCTCGACGGGTCGATCGGGGGCGTCGCCGCCGCCGAGGCCGGCGTCACGCTCGAGCGCCTGGCGATGGTGCGCGGCGTGCCCGGCGATCGGTGGGCGTCGGTGGTCGCGGCGCTCGTCGACGGGTGCTCGCTGGTGGTGGCCGAGGTGCCCCGTCGCTGTCGGGCTGGTGACGCCCGCCGGCTCGTCGCCCGTTCCCGCGAGCGCGGCGTCGTGCTCGTGGCGCTCGGCCCCTGGCCCGCGGACGTGACGGTGGGATTGCGCACCACCACCAGCGACTGGACCGGGCTCGAAGTCGGCGGTGGACTGCTCGCCGAGCGCTCGGTGCGTGTCGAGGTGACCGAGCACGGGACCACCCGTTCCGACGTCCTGGCGTCGTGAGACGGCGCCGGTAGCCCGATCGTCGTGGCCGAGCGACGTCCGGGCGACGTGGGGGAGCGCACGTGCTGCGTGTGGTGTCCCGACTGGCCGGTGGTGGCGTGGCGGCGCATCGACCCGGGGCTGGCCGGCCGCGCGGTGGCCGTGCTCGAGCCGGCCGCGGGGGCGCCCGTGGTCCGGGCCGCATCGACCGAAGCCCGCGCCGAAGGCGTCCGCGCGGGGTTACGCCGACGCGAAGCAGAAGCTCGTTGTCCCGAGCTCGTGATCGTCGACGCGGATCCGCTCGCCGAAGCGCGCACGTTCGAGATCGTGGCCCGGGCGGTCGAGTCCCTCGCGCCCCGCCTCGAGCTCGATCGACCCGGCCGCCTCGCGTTCCCGACCCGGGGCCCGAGCCGGTACTTCGGCGGCGACGAGGCCCTCGTGCACCGGGTGCTGGCGGCCGTCCGGTCGACGGGCGTGGACGACGTCCGGGTCGGGGTCGCCGACGGACGGTTCGCGGCGCAGCTCGCGGCGCGAGGGCCGGGACCGGGTGCGACCCGGGTGGTGTCGGCCGGGGAGTCGGCCCCGTTCCTCGGCCCGTGGCCCGTGGGGGCACTCCGCCTGGTGGGAGCTGCGCCCTCTGCGGATACCCGCGGCGACGAGGACGCGCTCGGCGCGCTCGCCGACCTGCTGGTGCGCCTCGGCCTGCCCACGCTCGCGGCGCTGTCCTCGCTCTCCGAGGCCGCGATGGCGGGCCGGTTCGGGAGCGTCGGCCGGCGGGCGCACCGGCTCGCCCGCGGGCTCGACGAGTATCCCCCGGCGCTCACGGTCCCCCCGCCCGATCTCGTCGAGATCGCCGAGCTCGACCCGCCCGCCACCCGCCTCGACGTCGCCGCGTTCGCGGCCAAGGCGATGGCCGATCGCTTCACCGAGGCGCTGGCCGACCGCGGGCTCGCGTGCACGCGTGTCGTCGTCGAAGCCGAGACCGAGCACGGCGAGTCTCTGGCGCGCTGCTGGCGTCACGACGGTGCCCTCGGCGCCACCGCGCTGGCGGAGCGCGTGCGCTGGCAGCTCGAGGGCTGGCTCGCCGCGCCCGCTCCCGGGTCCGACATCGTCGCGACGCTCGACCCTCGCGCCGCACAGGACGCGGCCGCCGGGGCGATCGAAGGGACCACCGGCGGGATCACGTCCCTGCGGCTCGTCCCCGACGCCGTCGTCCCCGCGACCGGCCGGCAGCTCGGCTTCTGGGGCAACGACCCGGCCGCGGCCGATCGTGCCGCGCGGGCGCTCGCGCGGGTGCAGGGTCTGCTCGGCCCGACCGCGGTGGCCACGCCCGTGCTCCAGGGGGGCCGGTCGCCCGCGGAACGGGTGCGGTGGGTGCCGTGGGGCGAGCCGCGCGAGCCCGCCCGCGCCGACCGCGGGCCCGGCGACCGCCCGGCCTGGCCGGGACGGGTCCCCGACCCCGCGCCCGCGCGGGTGTACGAGCCGCCCCGCCCGGCCGAGCTGCTCGACGAAGCCGGCCGGCCGGTCACGGTCACGGGCCGGGGCGAGTGCGCAGCTCCGCCCGCGTTCGTGCGCAGCGACGTGCTGCCCGACGGCGGCGGCCGCGTCGTCGCGTGGGCGGGACCGTGGCCCCAGGACCTCCGCTGGTGGGACCGGCTGACCCGCCGCCGTCATGCGCGCTGGCAGGTGCTCACCGACCGGGGAACCGCCGCCCTCGTCGTCCTCGATTCCGGCCGTGCCGGCGTGGAGGCCGTGTACGACTGAGCGAGCTCGGACGTGCAGGCCCGGCGCCGCGCCCGGCCGACACAACTAGGGGATTTAAACCAGTACGGTCTTCTCGCTCTTCGAGGCGACGTCGGACCAGGGCGCGGGCCGGTTCGAGATCGCGCCCCTACCTGTCGGGTCGCAGCCGCTGACTCCCGCGGTCACTGGCAAGTGGTGGGCGACACCGGAAGGCAACGTCTACACGACCGTCGATCTGTCTCGTGACGTCATCGACGGTGCCGTGGCCGAGCTGCTTGAGCACCTCGACCGGAATCCGCCGGAGCCCGACGCGGCGGTGCTGCTGGGTGTTCTCGACTCCGACTACTACCGGGGCGACGGCTTCCAGCTCGGCCTGTCCGATCTGGTCGGCGTGCTCGGGCTCGACGCAGGCCGACCGTACGAGAGTCTGCCCGCGGTCGACCTCCACCCCGACCCCGCGGAACGGGAGCGTGTGGTGTCATATCTCGCCGACCGCGATCCGGCCGCCGAGGAGCGGATCGTCGCGTGCATGGACGCGGCCGCGGACTACCACGAGGCGACCACCTCGTTCGTGGACGACCTCGATCCCCGGTTCGTCCCAGTCGACGGGGACGGCACGGAGTGGTACTTCCCCGTGGACGAGCTCCGTACGGCGCTCGAACGACCGCGTGAGGAGTACGTCGCGGCCTGCGAGGTCCTCGGTGCAGAGGAACCCGACTACGTCGCCGCGCAGACGTTGCGCTTCGAGCGGAGGTCTGGCGACGGGTGGGAGGAGCTGAGGATCTTCCACGACACGGGCTCCGGTTCGACTCGTCGCGAACGGGAGATCCTCCGTATTCGCAGCGTGCCGGGCGCGTCGGACCGTCCGCTTCCGGCTCCCGATCCGGCGCCGATGCTCACGATGCAGAGCTACTTCCTGATGAAGGCCGACGAGTGCGGGGGACTCCCCTGGGAGTACAGCAACTTCGCGGCGGGCAACACGTACCACCGGCCGGACGACGCTCTGTACATCGGTCCATCGGAGTTCTCGACCGACTTCCTCTGTGAGGACGAAGTCCCCGAGGAGGCTCGCTGACCGCCTGGCGAACCGAACGTACGTTCGATACGGTGACCGGCCCGGTCGGGGGCGATCCGGTGGCGATTCGGGTGGGATGCCATGGGCGGACGGGCCGGTCCATCCGGCGGCGGTGGCTACGCCGAGCTGCACTGCCACACGAACTTCTCGTTCCTCGACGGCGCCAGCCATCCCGAGGAACTGGTCGAGGAGGCCGGCCGGCTGGGTCTGGCGGCACTGGCCGTCACCGACCACGACGGCTTCTACGGTGTCGTGCGCTTCGCCGAAGCCGCGCGCGCGACCGGTCTCCCCACGGTGTTCGGGAGTGAGATCCAGCACCTCGTCTTCCTCGCCGAAGGACCAGTTGGGTATGCCCGATTGGCACGGGCGCTGAGCCGGGCGCAGCTCGCGGGGGAGAAGGGCGCGCCGAGAACGACGATCGCGGAGCTGGCGGACGACGCGCGCGCTCCGGTGCACCTCCACCCGGGCTCGAGCGCGGCGAACGACCACTGGTTCGTGCTCACCGGGTGCCGCCAGGGTCGAGTCCCGGCCGCGCTCGTCCACGACGGCCCGGCAGCTGCTCGGCGCGCGCTCGACGAGTTCGTCGACGCGTTCGGGCGCGACCGGGTGCTCGTCGAGCTATGGGACCACGGTGACCCGCTCGACCGCGCCCGCAACGACGCGCTGGTCCGAGTCGCCACGAGCGCCGGTGTCGAGGTGGTGGCCACGAACAACGTCCACTACGCCACACCGGGCCGGCACCGGCTGGCGACGGCGCTGGCGGCCGTCCGGGCCGGACGTTCGCTCGACGAGATGGACGGCTGGCTACCGGCCACGCCGTTCGCCCATCTCCGCGGCGCGGCGGAGCAGCAGCGGCGCTTCGCCCGCTACCCGGGCGCGGTGGAGCGCACCGTGGAGATTGCGCAGCAGTGCGCGTTCGACCTGCGCCTCGCGGTCCCGAACCTGCCCGACTACCCGGTGCCCGACCGCCACGACGAGATGAGCTGGCTCGCCGAGCTCACCCGCCGCGGTGCCGCTCGCTACTACCCACCCACGCACCCGCAGCACGAACAGGCGCTGCGCCAGATCGACTACGAGCTCGGGGTCATCGACGCCCTGGGGTTCCCCGGCTACTTCCTGCTGCTTCACGACGTCGTCGACTTCTGCCGCCGCCGCGACATCTACTGCCAGGGGCGGGGGAGCGCGGCCAACAGCGCGGTCTGTTACGCGCTCGGGGTCACGAAGGCCGACGCGGTCGCGCTCGGGCTCCTCTTCGAGCGCTTCCTCTCTCCCGAGCGCGACGGGCCACCCGACATCGACCTCGACATCGAGCACGAGCGGCGGGAGGAGGTCATCCAGTACGTCTACGACCGCTACGGACGCGACCGCGCCGCACAGGTCGCCAACGTCATCACCTACCGGGCCCGCTCGGCGCTGCGCGAGATGGCGAAGGCGGGTGGGCTCTCCCCGGGCCGGGCCGACGCGCTCACCCGCTGGCTCGACCGGTGGTCGGGCCGCGACGAGCTCGACGAGCTCGCCGCGGGCAACGCAGAGGAGCCC
>CAYRHS010000008.1:0-25314 GCA_964424125.1 uncultured Burkholderiales bacterium | reverse complement strand
CCCGAGATCCCCGCGCCCGAGCTCGTGATCGACCTCGCCCGCCAGGTCCAGGACTTCCCCCGGCACCTCGGTATCCACTCGGGCGGGATGGTGATGGCTGACCGGCCCCTCGTCGAGTGCTGCCCGGTCGAGTGGGCCCGCATGGAGGACCGCTCGGTGCTCCAGTGGGACAAGGACGACTGCGCGGCCGTCGGGCTGGTGAAGTTCGACCTCCTCGGCCTGGGCATGCTCACGATGCTCCACCTCGCGGTCGACCTCGTCCGCGAGCACGAGGGCGTCGACGTCGACCTCGCCACCATCCCCCAGGAGGACGAGGTCTACGACCTGCTCTGCGCGGCCGACACGGTCGGCGTGTTCCAGGTCGAGAGCCGGGCGCAGATGGCGACGTTGCCCCGGCTACGGCCCCGCGAGTTCTACGACCTCGTGGTCGAGGTCGCGCTCATCCGCCCCGGCCCGATCCAGGGCGACTCCGTGCACCCCTACCTGCGCCGCCGCGCTGGCGAGGAGCCGGTCACCTACCTGCACCCGCGGCTCGAGCCGAGCCTGGCGAAGACCCTCGGCGTGCCGCTGTTCCAGGAGCAGCTCATGCAGATGGCGATCGACGTCGCCGGATTCTCGGCCGGCGAGGCCGACCGGCTCCGCCAGGCGATGGGCTCCAAGCGCTCCCGGCAACGGATGGCCGTGATGCGCGAGCGGCTCATGGACGGCATGGCCGCCAACGGCATCACCGGCGAGACCGCGGAGGAGATCGCCAAGAAGCTCGAGGGCTTCGCCGACTTCGGCTTCCCCGAGAGCCACTCGGTGAGCTTCGCCTACCTCGTCTACGCGAGCGCGTGGACGAAACGGCACTACCCGGCCGAGTTCACCGCCGCGTTGCTGAACGCGCAGCCGATGGGCTTCTACGCCCCGCACACGCTCGTGCGCGACGGTACCCGCCACGGCGTCGAGGTGCTCGGCCCCGACGTGGCCGCGTCCCGGCGCGACTGCACGCTCGAACCGAGGACCGAGGCCGCGGGACCGGTCGGTCACCCGCAGCCCGGATGGCACGCCGACCCGTCCACGCACGCGGTGCGCATCGGCCTGCGCTACGTGAAGGGACTCCCCGAGGCGCTCCTGGACCGCATCGACGACGAGCGAGCCGAGGCCCCCTTCGCCGACCTTGAGAACTTCGCCCGCCGGACGGGCGCGTCCGTCGACGCGCTCGAGTCGCTCGCCACCGCGGGCGCGTTCGGCTGCTTCGGCCTCGACCGGCGCGGGGCGCTGTGGACCGCGGGCGCTCTGGGCACGGCGCGCGCCGTGCACCGGGGCGAGACGACCGTCGAGACGCTGCCCGGCGTCGTCACCGGGCTCGACGCGCCGCCGCTGCCCGGCATGGACGCGATGGAGACCCACGCTGCCGATCTAGCCGCCACCGGCCTCTCACCCGACCGCCATCCCACCGAGTTCCACCGCGACCGCCTGGCAGCCGAAGGGGTCGTCACCGCGTCCGCGCTCCGCGAGCTGCCCGATCGCAGCATCGTGGAGATCGCCGGCGTGGTCACCCACCGCCAACGGCCGATGACCGCCCGGGGCGTGATCTTCCTCGACGTCGAGGACGAGACCGGCCTCGTGAACGTCATCTGCACCCCGACCGTCTGGAACCGGTTCCGCAAGGTCGCCCGGCAGTCGCCCGCGTTGCGGGTCCGTGGGCTCCTCGAGCGCCGCCAGGGCGTGGTGAACCTCCTCGCCCAACGGCTCACCCCGCTCGACCTCGGTCTCGTCGACCATCTCCGCTCCCGCGACTTCCGCTGAATCC
This sequence comes from uncultured Burkholderiales bacterium, assembly GCA_964424125.1. Classification (GTDB taxonomy): domain Bacteria; phylum Actinomycetota; class Acidimicrobiia; order IMCC26256; family JAOSJL01; genus CAYRHS01. The sequence continues at coordinate 23,519 of CAYRHS010000008.1, read as the reverse complement.
CGGAACCGGAAGCGCGCCGGGCACGTCCTACTCCACGGAACGCCGACCGAGGAGTGGGTCATGCGCCGCCGGACCTCGTTCGCCATCGTCGTCGTGCTCGCCCTGGCGCTCTACGCATGTGCCGGCGGTGAGAGCGACGCCGGGCCCGGGAGCAGCCGGCTTCCCAGCGAGCTCGTGCTCGCGGGACGGCTCACACCCTTCGACGCCTGCGACGACCTGCTCGACCACCTCCAGGGCGAGGCACTGGAGCGCGTCGGGCCGTGGGGCCTGGGGAGCAGCGGTTACGCGGCCGCGTCGGACGTCGCCTCGCCGGCGGGCGACACCCTCGCCGAGGCACCGGGTGCAGTGGAAGCGCAACGGGCGGAAGGACAGACGGCGGGTGACGACTTCTCGACCACCAACGTGCAGGAGGCCGGGATCGACGAGCCCGACCTCGTCAAGACCGACGGCGAGACGATCTTCGCCGTCGCGGGCTCGAAGCTCCACGCGGTCACGGCCGGAGATGATCCGCGTGTCCTCGACTCGCTCGACCTCGACGGGTACGTGAGCCAGCTCCTGCTCGTCGGCGACCGGCTGCTCGTCATGAGCGAGGAACCCGGGCCGCTGGCGGCGGCCATGGTCGAGGATCGCGTCCTGCCCCCGGGAATGGGGACGCTCACCCTCACCCTGGTCGACGTCTCGGACCCCGGTCAGCTGTCCGTGCTCGAGCATCTCGATGTCGAGGGTCGCATGGTCTCGGCGAGGACGATCGACGGCCGGGTCCACGTGGTCGTCTCGTCGCCCGCGCCCTCACTCGAGTTCACCTACCCGGACGCATCGACACTTCCCGAGTCTCTCGGCACCGAGCTCCTCGCCGCGAGCGAACGTGAGGTCGAGGCTGCCAATCGCGAGATCGTGCGGCGCTCGACGATCGACGACTGGCTCCCGTCCTTCGTGCTCGAAGCCGACGGTGAGATTGTGGCGAGCGGCCCGCTCGCGGACTGCCAGTCGGTGCAGCGGCCACCGGAGTTCTCCGGTTTCGGCAGCCTCACGGTCCTCAGCCTCGACCCGACCGAGGGCCTCGCCCCGGACGAGTCGACGGCGGTGCTGAGCGACGGCGAGCTCGTCTACGCGTCGTCGACGCGCCTCTACGTGGCCACCAACGAGTGGTTCGACCCCGCGGCGCTCGCCGAGCACAGCCGGTCGATGGACGAACGCACGCACATCCACGCCTTCGACCTGACGGGATCCGGTGCCGCCGAGTACCTGGCGTCCGGCGAGGTCCGCGGCGAGCTGCTGAACCAGTTCGCGATGTCGGAGCACGACGGGTTCCTCCGGGTGGCCTCGACCGAGGACGCATTCGGGTTCGTCGGCGACGTCGAGGACGTCGAGAGCGCCTCCGAGAGCTTCGTCACCGTCCTCGCCGAGCAGGACGGCGCGCTCGTCGAGGTCGGCCGGGTCGGTGGGCTCGGCCGGGGCGAGCAGATCCAGTCGGTGCGCTTCCTGGGCGACGTCGGCTACGTCGTGACGTTCCGCCAGACCGATCCGCTCTACACCGTGGATTTCTCGGACCCGACCGATCCGCGGGTCGTCGGCGAGCTGAAGATCCTCGGCTATTCCGCGTACCTCCACCCGATCGGCCACGGATTGCTCATCGGTGTGGGCCAGGACGCCACCGAGGAGGGCCGTCGCCTCGGCTCGCAGGTGTCGCTCTTCGACGTCTCCGACCCATCGGCGCCAGAGCGGATCGACCAGCGCTCGCTCGGCTCGGGCGAGTCGGCGGTCGAGTTCGACCACCACGCGTTCCTGTACTGGGAGGGCCTCACGGTCGTCCCGGTGCAGCGCTACGACCTCGGCTACTCCGCGTCGGCAGTCGTGCTCGGGATCGACCGTGCCGAGGGCATCGTCCAACGGGCCACGGTGTCCCACCCGGACGCGCAAGGAGCCGACTGGCCGGCTGCAGTGCCGATCCAGCGTTCGCTGGTCGTCGACGACACGCTGTTCACGCTCTCCGACGCTGGCTTGCTCGCGAACAACGTCGACACGCTGGCCGACGAAGCCTGGATCCCGCTGTCCTAGCGAGGCCTGCCGCGGGTCTCAAGGCGCCGGCCCACCTGCCGATCAACGACGGAACCCCGGTGCGGGAGGATCGTCGTGGGCTACTTCGTCGCCGTCTGGATCGTGCTGCTGGCCGGTCCGTGATCCACACCTTCGTGGATCGGAAGCCGAACCGGCGTACGACCCGCCGCGTGGTCGAGCTCTGGTTGCTGTGGTTCCTCGTGGCCGGAGGGGCGTTCTCGATCCTCGGCGGGATCGGGCACATCGGTCCCAACTCGACCGACGTGGCTGCGGACATCGGGTACACGCCAAGCATGTTCCAGTGGGAGGTCGGCTGGGGTGACATCGCGCTGGGCACCGTCGGCGTGCTCTGCCTCTGGAAGCGCGGCAGCTTCATGACCGCGGCGGTGATCGTGCTCGCGATCGGGTACTGGGGAGATGCCATCGGCCACGTCATGCAGTGGGTCGCGCACGACAACACCGCCGTGAACAACGTCTGGGCGCTCCCGAGCGACATCCTGCAACCGCTCGTCGCGGTCGTGCTGCTGATCGTGTACCGGCGGCTGGAACGCACACCCGCAACGGCGGAGGGGCCTCTCGGAGTGGCTGCCTGACGGATGTCGCTTCCGCCGTTCTGTCGACGACGGCGGCTACGCTGAACGCGCCCCGCGAGCCCTGGGGCGTCCCGACCGCGGAGGAGCCGTGGCCGAACCACCGAGATCGTCATGCGCACCCTGGCCCGTGTTCCCGCGCGCTTCGTCGCGCTCGTACGTTCGGACCCCGCCGGTGTCCGGGCGGGCTTCGTCGCGCTCTCGATCTCCACGGCGACGGGACTGCTCGCCGGGCTGACGCTCGGTGCGCTGACGGGGACGCTCGAGAGGCTCCCCGGCCTCCTCGTCCTCGTCCCCGCCGCGGTGGGGATGCGCGGCAACGTCTTCGGAGCCCTCGGCAGCCGGCTGGGGACGTCCATCCACACCGGCACGTTCCGGCTGTCGCGCCGAACCGACACCCTCGTCGGCCAGAACCTGGTCGCGGCGATCGTCCTGTCGGTGGCGTTGTCGCTGGTGAACGCGTTCCTCGCCAAGCTGGTGGCAGAGGCGTTCGGCGTCGCCGACACGATGTCGGTCACCGACTTCGTCGTCATCTCGGTGCTCGGTGGTCTGCTGCCGTCGTTCGCGCTGCTCGCGATCGCTGTCGGCATGGCCGAGCTGAGCGTCCGGCGAGGGTGGGACCCGGACAACGTCGAGGCCCCGATCGTCACCGCCGCCGGTGACGTGCTCACGCTTCCGAGCCTGTTCCTGGCGACGCTGCTGGTGGGGATCAGCTGGGTGACGCCCGTCGTCGCGATCGTCGCGGCGCTGAGCGCGCTCGCGCTCCTCGGCTGGGGTCTCCGGACCCGTCTGCCGCTGGTCCACGAGCTCGTCGTCGAGTCGCTACCGATCCTCGTGGTCGCGGGCTCCATCAGCCTCATCGCGGGCGTAACGATCCAGTCCCGGCTCGAGTCGTTCTTCACCTACCCGGCCCTGCTGGTGCTGCTCCCGCCGCTGCTCGCCCTCATCGGATCGTTGGCCAGCATCCTCAGCGCCCGCGTGGCCAGCAAGCTCCACCTCGGTCTCCTCGAGCCCGACCGGCTCTCGCTCCGCCCCGTCGCCGAGGACGTGGCACTCGTGTACGCGCTGGCCCTGCCGATCTTCGCAGTGCTGGGCGTCGCCGCCGACGTCGTGGCGGCCGTGGCCGACCTGTCGAGCCCGGGGAGCCTCCAGGTGGTCGGCGTCTCGCTCATCGCCGGGCTGCTGGCGACGACGGTCGGGATCGGGATCGCCTTCGGCGCGGCCACCCTCACCTACCGGCTGGGCGTGAATCCCGACAACTCCGGAATCCCGGTGGTCACCGCGTGCTCGGACCTCGTGGGCGCGTTCTCGCTTATCCTGGCCCTGGTCCTCTTGGGATTGACGTGACCGGTACTCGAAGCGACGACGACAGGCCTCGGAACCTCAAGACCATGCTCTCGGAGGTGAAGGACACCTCCGAGCTCATGGTCGACCTGGCGTACGCGGCCATCTTCTTCGATGACGCGCGGATGGCCGCGGAAGTCGAGGAGCTCGAGGAGCGCCTGACCGAGCTCGTCCACGAGATGCGCGAAGTGTGCGTCCTCGCCGCGCGCTCACCTCGCGACGCCGAGCAGATGTCGAGCGTGCTCCAGCTCGTCTCCGCAATCGAGCGCATGGGCAACGCGGCGGTCGACATCTCGCGCATCGTGACGCGCCACCTCGGCATCCCGGCGGGGCTCGTGGCCGACCTCGCGACGGCCGAGGAGGTCTCGCACAGGGTTCGGGTGCGCGACGGGTCGGCGATGGCCGGCACCTCGCTCGGCGACCTGGAGCTTCCCATCGAGGTGGGGATGCGGGTCGTCGCGATCCGGCGGGGAAAGGAATGGCTCATCGACCCCCACGGCGAGGACACGCTCGTCGCCGACGACGTGCTGATCCTCCAGGGCGCCGCCGCAGGCGTCGAGCGGTTGCGGGAGCTCGCCGACGCGCCTCCCTGGGAGCTGCCGACGGTCGGCGAGGAGCCCGCGATCACCGACCTCGACCGGGCCGTGGACGTGCTCGTGGAGATGAAGAACCTCTCCGAGGTCAGCGTCGGTCTCGCGTACTCCGCGCTCCTCTTCAAGGACCAGGGGCTGGCCGCGGAGGTGATCCGTCTCGAGGACCGCCTCGACGAGATGAAGGAACGTCTCGAGATCTGGGTGCTGCGGGCGGCGATCGACACGATCGACCCCGCGCCGCTCCGTGGGTTGCTGCATCTCGGGCAAGCGGCCGAGACGCTCGGCGATTCGGCACAGCAGATGGTGTGGCTCGTCGAGAAGGGAGAGGAGCTGCATCCGATCCTCGCGGTCGCGCTGGGTGAGACCGACGAGGTGATCGTCCGGGTGCCGATCGCCCCCGGGTCTCCGCTCGACGGGCGTACGGTCGCCGAGGCGCAGATCGAGACAGAGACCGGGTACTTCCTGCTCGCCATCCGTCACGCCGGGAGATGGCTGTACCACCCACGGGGCTCGGTTCGCCTCGCGGCCGGCGACGAGCTGGTCGCGACCGGTCCCGACGAGGGCCACGAGGCGCTTGCCGAGCTCGGCGGGTTCCAGGTCCGAGAGGACGAGGACACCGGCCAGATCGAGCTCGTCCGGGTCGAAGAGTCGGTCTGAGGGCGAGAAGCCCCGCCCCTCACACATGGCGGACCTCGGCGAGCGGGCCGCTCGGGGCGGGGGTGACCCGCACCTTGGCGTCGACGGCAGTGACGCCCGACTCGGTGACGACGAGCGGGTCGAGCTCGAGCCGCGAGATCTCGGGGACCTCGTCGGCCAACCGACCGACGCGCAGGACGACCTCCTCGAGTGCCTCGACGTCCACAGGGGGCGCGTCGCGATAGCCGAAGAGGATCGGCGAGCGCCGCAGTGAGCGAACGAGGTCGTGCGCGTCGGCGTCGGTGACGGGGACGAGACGGAGGGCACGGTCCTCGACCAGCTCCGCCATCCGGTCCTCGAGCGAGAAGGCCACCACCGGGCCGAAGAGCCGGTCCTGAACCACGGCCACCTGCGTCTGGACACCCTGCGGGGCCATGGGTTGGACGATGGCGCCGCCCATGTCGTCGCCGAGATGCCGTTCGATGGCTTGCCACGCGGCCCGTACGGCTTCTGCAGAGTGGAGGTGGAGCTGCACACCCCCGACGTCGCTTCGGTGATCGAGCATCTCCGAGGCGGCTTTGAGCGCGACGGGCAAGCCCACGCCTGTCGCCGCCTCGGCCGCTTCGCCGGCCGACCACACCCGGCGGGACTCGAGCGTCGGGATGCCGAGACAGCGGCAGATGCGGACTCCGTCCTCGGGCGGCAGTCGGCCACCACCATCGTTGCGATCGACGAAGGCCACCGCGACGTCGCGGGCCGCATCGACATCGACGTCGGCGAGCTCCGGGATCGACCCGATCGGTCGGGCTCGCCATGCGGCGTAGGCCGTGACGCGGGCGAGTGCCTCCACGCCTGCTTCGGGGAACGCGAACGTGGGCACGGAGGTCTCGCTCCCTCTGGCCGTGAGCCGCCCGCCGCGCCCGAGGAAGGACGCGATGACCGGTGGCCCCGGCTCCGAGGCTGCCGCCACGATCGCCTCCTCCAGCGCGTCGGGCTCGTCGGTCTGGAGCAACGTGAAGAGCACGAGCACGGCGCCGACGGCGGGGTCCGCGCGAGCCTCGCGGACGGCCGTCGCGTAGTCGCCGGGGCTCGCATCGGTCGCGAGCTCCACCGGCTCCGCGACGTCGAATCCGGTGCTGCGCGCGGTGTGGGCCACGACGTTCGCTTCGCGACCGGCGTTCGCGACGACGGCGAGACCGAGCCCGGTGGGCAGCGGCTGGTGTGCCAGCACGAGCGCGACGTCGAGCAGCTGGTCGAGCGAGTCGACCCTGACCACGCCGGCCTGCTGGAACAGGGCCTCGGCGGCGACGTCTCGGACCGCGAGCTCGCCGGTGTCGGCTGGGCGGGCCTGGCCCCGGGTGGTGATGGTCTTCGGGCTCACGGCGACGATGGGCTTCGTGCGTGCGACGCGGCGGGCGATTTGCACGAACCGGCGTGGGTTCCCGAACGACTCGAGGTACAGCAGGATCACGTCGGTGGCGTCGTCCTGCTCCCAGAACTGGAGCAGGTCGTTGCCGCTCACGTCGGCCTTGTTCCCGACCGAGACGAAGGTCGACAGCCCGAGGTCGACGGCCCGTGTGCGCTCGATGATCGCCGGTCCGAGCCCACCGGACTGCGACATCAGCGCGACGCGTCCTCGCAGCGGCACCGTGGCGGAGTACGTGGCGTTCATGCGGATCGAGGGACCCAGATCGATCAGCCCGAGCGCGTTCGGTCCGACCAGCCGCATGCCGTGACGGCGTGCGAGCTGGACGAGGTCACGCTCGAGACGGGCTCCGTCTTCGCTTGCCTCACCGAAGCCGGAGGTCACGACCACGAGACCGGCAACGCCCTTGCGTGCGCACTCTTCCGCGACCTCACGAACGGATCGGCGCGGGACGGCCACGACGGCCAGGTCCACACGATCGGGGACGTCGAGCACGCTGGGGTAGGCGCGGGTCCCGGCGACTGCTCCCGCGGCCTCGTTCACCGGATAGACCGGTCCGACGAAACCGGCGGAGACGAGGTTGCGGAAGATCACGTGGCCGACGCCGCTCTCCCGGCCCGCGCCGATGACCGCGATGGATCTCGGATGCAACAGCCGGTCGATCGAGTGGACGTCGGCGGACCGCCCACGTTCCTCGACCGAGGCCGACGACGCGCCGGTCTCGTCGATGGGAAAGGAGAACGAGACGAGCCCGTCGGCGAACTCGCTGTCGACGTGCCAGCCGGCATCGCGGAACACGCCGATCATGCGCCGGTTCTCGGGGAGCGTGTCCGCGAGGAAGCGATAGACGCCGTTCGCGCGCGCGACTGCGGCGAGATGTTCGAGGAGGATCGTCCCGATGCCTCGTCCTTGTTGGGCGTCCTCGACGACGAACGCCACTTCGGCTTCGGCGGGGTTGGCTCGGCGCTCGTAGCGGGCCACGGCCACCAGCTCGCTGCCGAGCTCGGCCACCAACGCCATCCGGTCCGTGTAGTCGACGTTCGTGAGCGCTTCGAGTTGACGTTCCGAGGGCCGCGGCATGTAGGAGAAGAAGCGGAGGTAGATCGACTCCGCCGACAGGCGGGACCAGAGCCCGAGTAGCGCACCGGTATCGTCGGGCCGGATCGGTCGCACGTGCGCCGTGCTCCCGTCCGCCAGCACGACGTCGGATTCCCACTCCGCCGGATAGTCGGCCACGGCCGCAGCGTAGGTCCGGGCGCAGCACAGGCGAAGGGCGAGCGCGCGGCGGGCTAGCGTCGAAGCGTGGAGGAGCGGCCGGCGACCGACCCCGACGCGCCGGGCGATCGTCTGCCCACCGACCCCGTCCGGGGTCTATCGGCTGCCGAGGTCGAGGATCGCAAGCGGCGCGGCCTGGTCAACGAGGTCGACGAACACACGAGCCGCACGTTCGGCGAGATCGTGCGGGCGAACGTGTTCACTCGATTCAACGCGATTCTCGGCACCATGCTCGTCGTCATCCTGGCGGTCGGGGCGTATCGGGACGCGTTGTTCGGCATCGTCCTCGTAGCCAACGCGCTGATCGGCATCATCCAGGAGACGCGCGCGAAGCGCACGCTCGACCGGCTCGTCGTGCTCAGCGCGCCCCGGGCCCGCATCGTCCGGGACGGCGTTGTCTCCGAACACCCGGTCGAGGAGATCGTTCTCGACGACGTCCTCGAGCTGCAATCGGGTGACGAGGTCGTCGCCGACGGTGAGGTGCTGCGGGCCGAGGGGCTGGAGATCGACGAGTCGCTCCTCACCGGCGAGGCCGATCCGGTGGACAAGCGCCGAGGAGACGAGGCGCTGTCCGGGAGCATCGTCGTGGCGGGAACGGGCAGGTTGTGTGCGACGCGAATAGGTGCGGAGGCCTATGCGCGCAAGCTCGCCGCCGAAGCTCGACGCTTCACGCTCGTGCATTCGGAGCTCCAGGCCGGAATCAACACGATCCTTCGCTACGTCACGTGGGCGATCTTCCCGACCGCGATCCTCTTGCTCGCGAGCCAGCTGGACTCACACGAAAGCGTCCGAGAGGCGATGGCCGGAACCGTGGCAGGTGTGGTCGGCATGGTGCCCGAGGGGTTGGTGCTGCTGACGAGCATCGCCTTCGCGCTGAGCGTCATCGTGCTCGCGCGCCGCAACGTCCTGGTCCAGGAGCTCCCGGCGGTGGAGGGCCTGGCCCGGGTGGACGTGGTCTGCCTCGACAAGACGGGGACCCTCACCGAAGGGTCGATCGTGTTCGACGAGCTGGTTCCCCTGGGTCGCATCACCCCCGACGAGCTCGGCTCCGCGCTCGGTGCCCTCGGCGCTGGACCCGACACCAACGCCACCATCGACGCGATCGCCGACGCCTTCCCGCCGCCGGAGGAGTGGCGACCGGTGGAGCGCGTGCCGTTCTCGTCGGCGCGGAAGTGGAGCGCGACCACCTTCGGCGACCGGGGCACGTGGATCCTGGGCGCGCCGGAGATGGTGCTCGCGACCCGATCCGACGACGATCCGGTCCGCAAGCAGGCAGAGCACGCGGCCGAGGCCGGAAACCGCGTGTTGTTGTTGGCCCGTACGGATCGCCCGATCGCCGAGGAGACGCTTCCCGCCGTCCTCGAACCCGCGGCGCTCGTCCTCCTCGAGGAGAAGGTGCGGCCCGATGCCGCGGACACGCTGCGCTACTTCGACGCGCAGGATGTCGCGATCAAGATCATCTCGGGGGACAACGCCCGGACCGTCGAGGCCGTCGCCGAGCGTGTGGGGGTTCCCGGTGCGACCCGCTCGCTCGACGCCCGCACACTTCCCGACGACCCCGCCGCGCTCGCCACTGCGCTGGAGGACCACGCGGTCTTCGGTCGGGTCACACCTCAGCAGAAGCGCGCAATGGTGGGAGCGCTCCAGTCGCGCGACCACGTCGTCGCGATGACCGGGGACGGGGTCAACGACGCGCTCGCCCTCAAGGACGCCGACATCGGCGTGGCGATGGGTTCCGGGGCGCCGGCCACGAGATCCGTCGCGCAGATCGTCCTGCTGGACGGGCGATTCTCGACGATGCCCGGGGTCGTGGCCGAAGGCCGCCGGATCATCGGCAACATCGAGCGGGTCGCGAACCTCTTCGTCACCAAGACGGTGTACGTCATGCTCATGGCGCTCGCGACGGGTGTCCTCCTGTGGCCGTTCCCGTTCCTGCCGCGCCATCTGACCATCGTCTCCAGCCTGACGATCGGGATCCCTGGCTTCTTCTTGGCACTCGCCCCGAACAAGCGGCGGTACCGCCCCGGCTTCATCCGCCGGGTGCTGCGCTTCACCATCCCGGCAGGATTCGTCCTGGCCGCGGCCACGTTCGGCTCCTACGCGCTGGCGCGCGGCAACGACGTGTCCCTCGAGGAGTCCCGAACGACCGCGACGATCGTCCTGCTCATCCTCGGGTTGTGGGTGCTCGCACTGCTCGCCCGGCCGATCACGTTGTGGCGGGCGGCGCTCCTCATCGGGATGGCGGGAGGACTCGTCCTCGCGCTCGCGGTCCCGTTCGCGCGGGATTTCTTCGCGCTCGAGCTCCCGCCGGTGGACGTCGCGGTGGAGGCGCTCGCCGTGACCGCGGCCGCCGCCTTCCTGCTCGAGGTCTTCTGGCAGATCACCCACCGCCGCTGGATCCTCGAGGGCGCGGCTGCCTACGACGCGGAACCAGGAGAGGACGCCGACGACCCCGACGAGACGGTGACCGGGACCGGGTCGGGAACGGGCGGTCGAAGCTCGAGGTAGAGCGCCTTCGCCACGCCGACGACGGGCACCGCCAGCAGCGCGCCGACGAAGCCGCCGGCCGCGACACCGATGAGCGCTGCGGCCATCGTCGCCGGCGGCGAGATGTTCACCGCGTGGCCGACGATCAGCGGGTGCAGCAGGTGATCCTGGAGCTGCTGGTAGACGAGGAAGACCGCGAGGCACGCGAGCCCGACGCCGACGCCGATCAGGCAGCCCCGTCGTCGGCAGGAGGCTTCGGCTCGACGCCGACGTAGATCTTCTCGTCGAGCGTGTCGTAACGCCAGGTGAAGCGCTGGCGCTCGGGTGCCTGCCCCGGTCGCTCGATGATGCGGTAGTACTCGACGGAGAACCCGTCGTATCCGGGCTCGGTCTCGGTCTCGCCGGGTGGGAGGAAGATCGACTCCACGAACTCCACGCCCGCGGGGAACTCCTCGAGGACGGTCGGGCCTTCCTCTCGGACGATCCGCCCCTCCTTGTTCCCGTAGAACGAGATCGTGATCGACGTGTCCGTGTAGGCGGTGCGGATCAGGATCCCGGAGCTCGAGTCGTTGCGAAACTTCAAGTCGAGCGTCGGATAGTTGATCGTCGCCTCCCGCCCCTTCGGGTAGCGGGAGAAGTAGAGGCTGTGCGGCGTGTGGCTGACGTCCTCGTAACCGCCGTAGAACACCGCGTTCCAGAAGGTCGTTGCAATCTGGCTGACACCTCCCCCGTAGTCCTCGGTGAAGGTCTCGTAGTAGACGCCGGCTTCCACGAAGCCGCGCTCGGGCGTCCGGGGCCCGATCGCGTCGTTGAGCGAGAAGGTCCCACCGGGCTCGACGATCTGGTTCTGGAGGATGTCGGCGGCGCGGTGGATGTTGACGACCCGTGACTGACCCGCGGGATGGTTCGTCGTGAAGCTCGACACGAGCTCCGTGATGTTCAACGCCTCGGCCCAGGCCGTGTCGTGCTCGGGCTGCTGCTCGACGAAGCTTGCCGTCACGGCGCGCTGTCCCGTGAGGATCTCGTTGCCGACCTGCCCGATGTCGATACGCCGTCCCGGAATCGACGGGACGACTGTCACGCTGTTGTCGGGTTGGACCGCGAAGCCTGCGTCGACGGGAAGCGACTCGACGAAGATCGTCTCCGGACCGAGCGCGGCGTGCAGCGCCAAGGGTTCGATGGTCAGCTCGAGGTGATCGTCGACCACCTCGGTGCGAAGCGTGCCCCCGAGCACCTCGGGCTCGATCGGGAACGTTCCCTCGCCGATGAAGACCGTCACGGGGTCCGCGAGCAGGGCGCGAGCCTCTTCGGCTGCGCGGCTGACCTCGGCCTCGTCGATCACCGCCTGCTCCGGCTCGAAGGGGAGCTCGATCGGCGCTCGCGAGGGGTCGAGGAGCGCCCCCTCGAGGAGCTCGCGGGTCGCGTCGCGGTCGACCACGCGCCCGGGCTCGGGGGGCACCTCGGTCACGCTGGCTCCGTCGAAGGTCAGCCCACCGTCGACCGGAGGGACGTCGACCTGCGCGGCCCACTGTTGGATCGCTTTGTCGAGCGCGGCGTCATCCCACGTCACGACGAGCTCCACGGGCTCGTCGCGGAAGCGTCGGGCGAACGTCCCGACGACGGCCTCGACCGGGTTGCGGCTCCGGCCGGCTTCCCGGGCCGCACGCACGGAGGCGGTGGCGTCGACGTCTAGGCCCACGGCCGTCGGGTCGAGCTGGAGGGTCACGTCGGCGGCACGCGCCTCGAGCGGCGTCGTCTCGAGCGTCGCAGCGAGCGCCTGGACGTCGGCGAGCGCCGCCGCTTCGTCGAGACCGGCCACGTCCCGGTCGGCAAGATCGACGCCGGGGAGGACCTCGCCCCGGTAGGCGAGACGCTCGATCGCCGACGCGGAGGCGGCGACGAAGGCGATCGCGAGCACCGTGAAGAGGAGCCAGCGTACGGGCCTCGAGCCGAAGAAGGCGTGGACACGTGAACGGCGCCGAGCACGGCTGCCACGGGGCAGGGCGGTGGCCTCCGTATCGGTCACGGAGGTCTCAGCGCTCACTGCCGAAAGGGTAGTGGGCGATTGCGACACCTCCGGGGCGAGCACGGTCCGTGGCCCGACGGACGGGAGCTCGAGGTGAGCACGCGGAGTCGGGCGGTACGATCGGCGAATGACCACCGACGCGACCGTTGCCGCTCCCGCGAATCTCGAGTCGCAGCTGCTCACCTGGCTCCGCGAGCACCTGCCGGCCGGGTGGCTCGAGGCCGCCGAAGCCGGTGAAGACGAGCGGCTCGCCGAGCTGCGACGCCGGCTCGACTACGACGAGTTCTGTGCGCAGCTCGCCGACGCCGGCTATGCCACGCCGACCTGGCCGGCGGAGTACGGAGCCGGGTTGTCGCTCACGCCTGCCGAGAGCCGGCCGATCAACGAGGTCCTCAACCGGTACCGGGTCCCCCGTTCGTTCAACATCATCGGGATCGGGATGGGTGGTCCCACCCTCATCGAGTGGGGGAGCGAGGAGTTGAAGCAGCGCCTGCTGCGGCCGTGCGCGCAGGGCCGGGAGATCTGGTGTCAGCTCTTCAGCGAGCCCGGAGCGGGATCCGATGTCGCGGGGCTGTCGTCACGCGCGGTCCGGGACGGCGACGAGTGGGTCGTCACCGGCCAGAAGGTGTGGACGACCCTCGCACACGTGGCGAGGTGGGGCATGTTCGTCGCCCGTACCGATCCGTCCGTGCCGAAGCACCGGGGGCTGACCTACTTCATCCTCGACATGCACGCGCCGGGGGTGACGGTCCAGCCGCTCGTTCAGATGACCGGGGACGCCGAGTTCAACGAGGTCTTCCTGGACGAGGTCCGAATCCCGGACTCACATCGTCTCGGGGAGGTCGGCGAAGGCTGGCGGGTGGCGATCACCACCCTCATGAACGAGCGAGTGGCCTTGTCGGGTGCCGGGTCCATCGGTGGCGACGCGGTCGGAGGGAGTCCGATCGACAAGCTGATCGAACGACACCGACCCGTGGAGGATCACGTGCTGCGGCAACGGTTGGCGCAGGCATGGATCGAGGGCCGCGTCCTCAAGTACACGAACCAACGCGCGAGCGCCGCGAGAAAGGCAGGGAACGCGGGGCCCGAGGGTTCGGTTGGGAAACTCTTCCAGGCCGAGTACAACCAGCGCGTCCAGGAGCTGGCGATCGAGCTCGAGGGCAGCGACGCACTCGGGTGGACCGGCGACGGGGCCGGCAACGACACACCCGGATGGGTCCAGACCGACGAGGTCGATCCTGGGTCCGTCGTGCGCGGGTTCCTGCGCTCGCGGGCGAACACGATCGAGGGTGGCACCTCGGAGATCATGCGCAACATCCTCGGCGAACGGGTGCTCGGCCTACCGAAGGAACCCGCCGTGGATCGCGACCTGCCCTGGCAAGACGTACCGAGATCGAGCTGACTTCCGCGCCCGCTGTCGTCCGACCGTCCTCGTGACCTCCAAGGTCCATCGGTACCTGCGCAAGCGCGGCACCGCTCCGGAGGAGATCGATCGCGCGGCCGCCGAGGGTTGGCTCCCCCTCCTGGTGGTGGACCGGATGCTGGCCCCAGGCCGGCGCCAGTACACGCTCGACGACGTCGCGGAGCAGGCGAGCACCGACGTCGCCACCGTACGGCGGCTGTGGCGCGCGCTCGGGTTTCCCGACTTCCCCGAAGGCGTCGCCGCCTTCACCGACGACGACGTGGACGCAGTGAAGTTGGCGCTCGAACGTGCCGAGGCGCGGATGGGCTTCGAGGGGTTCGTCGAGCTGGCTCGCGTCGCCAGCGTGACCCTCAATCGACTCGCCGTCGTCGAGACCGACGGGATCACGGAGGCGATCGCCGAGCTGCGCGCCACCGGCGCGACGGAAGAAGAGGTCGCGGGAGCTGTCGGTGAGCTCATCGACTGGCCCGCGCTGTCGCAACTGGTGGACTACGGCCATCGGGTACTCCTGCGGGCCGCGCTGTGGCGCCGGCTGGCCCGGGGTGGCGCGCCGAGAACGGAGCTACGAGACGTCGCCGTCGGCTTCGTCGATCTCGTCGGCTACACGGCACTGACAGAACGCGCGACGCGAGTCGAGCTCCATGCGTTGCTCGATCGTTTCGAGGGCCTCGTGTACGACACCGTGGCCGAGCGAGGCGGACGGGTGGTGAAGACGATCGGCGACGAGGTGATGTTCGTGTCCGCCGATCCTTTCATCGCCGTCGACACCGCGCTCGCGCTCGTCGACGCGACGACGGCCGACGATCTCGTTCCGCCCGCGCGTGCCGGTATCGCCTTCGGCGAGGTCCTCGCTCGGGACGGCGACTACTACGGTCGGGTCGTCAACCTCGCGAGCCGTCTCGTGAACACGGCTCGACGCGGCTCCGTCCACACGGGCGAAGCCGTTCACGACGCGCTGGGGGAGGTCGCAGGCCTCTCGTGGCGGAAGCTGCGACGGCGACGGCTCCGTGACATCGGCCTCGTTCCGCTCTGGCAGGTCGAACGAGGCGAGTCCGAAGAGCCCGAGGCCGAGTAACTTCGCTCGGGATGTCACGATCACGCGTACCCTCGATCGGCGACCGTCTCGCACTGCTGGCGGTGCACGCGCACCCCGACGACGAGGCATCAAAGGGCGCGGGCACGGTGTCCAAGTGCGCCGCCGAGGGGGTCCACACGGTGCTCGTGACCTGTACCGGCGGCGAGGCGGGCGACATCCTCAACCCGGGTGCCGACACCCCCGAGATCCGTGCCCGCCTGACCGAGGTGCGGATGGAGGAGCTGCGACGGAGCGTCGACGCGATCGGGTACGAGCGGCTCCACCTGCTCGGCTACCACGACAGCGGGATGCCCGACAGCGAGCACAACGAGCGGCCCGACAACTTCGCCAATGCTCCCGACGAGGAAGTCGTCGCAAGACTGGTCGCGTTGATCCGGGAAGAGCGCCCTCAGGTCGTGATCACCTACGACGAAGGCCGGTTCTACAAGCATCCGGATCACCTGAAGGTGCACGAGGTCTCGGTCGCGGCGTTCGACGCCGCCGGCGACCCCGATCGCTACCCGGACGCGGGACCACCCTGGCAGCCGGCCAAGCTGTACTACACGGGCTTCTCGCGACGGCGGGTGGAGGTCCTGCACCACGCGTATCTCGAGCGGGGTGAGGAGAGCCCGTTTGGACAATGGCTCGACGGCGAGTTCCCCAACGACGACGATCGCTTCACCACCTACGTCGACGTCGGGGATCGACTGGCGGTCCGCCGCGCCGCGCTCCTCGCGCACCGGACGCAGATCGATCCCGAGTCGCACTGGATGCGACTGCCCGACGAGGTGCTCCGTGAGATCTTCCCGTGGGAGGAGTTCATCCTCGCTCGGACGCTCGTCGACACGGGCGTCGCACCCGGCGACGTCGAAGACGATCTGTTCGCCGGTGTGCGGACGCTCGTCGAGGGGGCGAAGGCGAACGCGCCGTAGACTGCGGCTCGCCGAAAGGGGAGACGTGGCCAAGTACCTCACGCAGGATTGGCTGGACGAAGGACGGCGTCTCGCCGCCGATCAGCCGGAGCGTCCCGACGTCAGCGCCCGGATCCAGTACGTCGTCACCGGGGGGCCCGACGGCGACGTGCGGTACTGGTGGGTGGTCGAGGACGGTCGACTCGTCGAATCGCAGATCGGCGAGCTCGACGATCCTGACTTCTCCCTCACGATGACCTACGAGACCGGGATCGAGATCGCTCGCGGGCAGCTCGACCCGAACGTGGCCTTCATGCAGGGTCGGATGAAGTGCGCGGGGGACGTCGGCAAGCTCATGCAGCTCATTCCCATCACCGGCTCGCCCGAGTACCGCGCGCTCCAGGCCAAGATCCGCGAGACGCTCGAGTTCTGACAGGGGCGGCCGTGATGCGTTCATGGCGCGCGCTGAGCGCGCGCCATGAACGCATCACCCGGACCGCTGGAGCTCGCGCAGCTCGCGGTAGCCGATGAGCTCGACACCGGCGCGCTCGAGCAGGTCCCGCAGCGACGGGTCGTCGCAGAGCAGTGCATGGTCGTCGACGCGCCCGGCCCAGTCCGGGTAGGAGGAGCGCAGCTCGTCCGTGTCGACCGCCGGATGGAGGAAGACCTCGGTGACGCCGGGCTCGAGCTCGAGGACCACCCGTTCGAGCTTCTTGCGCGCGCCGACGTCGCTCAGGATCAGGCGGTCCGGGAACACGATGCCCGCCTCCGCGGCCAGGTCGCGGTAACGGAAGCCGACGAGGCGTTCGCCACCGGGGCTCCCCATCCGCAGCGGGAGCCGGAACTCGGCGGCCAGCTCGAGGTAGACGTCGAAGAACGCGGCCTGGAGCTGCAGCGTCCCCATGTGGCTGTCGAGGTGGCTGACGTCGAAGCCCCAGTAGATCGCCCGTTCGATCTGGGCCCTGCATTCCTTGTGGACCTCGTCGAGGTCGGCGTGGTCCCACACGTCCTGCAGAGTCCGCGGGAACCCGCCGTCGCCGTCGAGCAGGCTCGGGGAGTGCGTGGCGGGACCCCAGCGATAGGCCTCCCACTCCGAGTTGAGTGTGAGGTGCACGCCCACGTCCTCGCCGCGGTACTGCGCGGCCGCGTCCCGGGACCACGGACATGGCACCATGAGCGTGGCGCTCGTCGCGACGCCGTGGCGCAAGGCCTCGTAGGTCGCGACGTTCGCGGCGCGGGTCGATCCGAGGTCGTCGCAGTTGATGATGAGGAGTCGGGTTTCGGGACTGCGGCCGAGTCGCTCGACGAGTGTCGCCACGGTCAGGAGGAGACCCGCTCGAGGATCGTCCCCGTGCCGAGGCCACCGCCACAGCACATGGTGACGAGCGCGTACCGGCCTCCCGATCGTTCGAGCTCGTGCAGCGCGGTCGTGACCAACCGCGCACCGGTGGCGCCGACGGGATGCCCGAGCGCGATGGCGCCACCGTTGGGGTTGACGCGCTCCATGTCCGGCCGGAGCTCGCGTTCCCAGGCGAGCACGACCGAAGCGAAGGCCTCGTTGATCTCGACGACGTCGATGTCCTCCATCGTGAGCCCGGTTCGTCCCAACAACCGGTGCGTGGCGTCGATGGGGCCCGTGAGCATCAGCACGGGGTCCGTACCGACCAGGCACTGGTCGACGACGCGGGCGCGCGGGGTGAGGCCGAGCGCCTCTGCGCGTTCGGGCGTGGCCAGGAGTACCGCAGCCGCGCCGTCGGTGATCTGAGACGACGTGCCGGCCGTGTGGACGCCGTCGGGACGCGCAACCGGCTTCAACGCGGCGAGGGCTTCGAGCGAGGTCTCGCGCAGGCCCTCGTCGCGCCCCACCGTCCGCTGGTCACCGGTGGGCTCGCCGTCGGTGTCGAGCACAGGGGCGGAGACGGGCACGACTTCGGGGTCGAAGCGTCCTTCGTCCCAGGCCCGGCGCGCTCGCTGTTGCGAGCTCACGCCGAAGCGGTCGGCGTCCTCGCGAGCGATGCCCCATTTCTCAGCGATGCGCTCTGCCGCCTCGAACTGCGAGGTCAGCTCGAAGTGCTCCCGGTAACTCGGTGGGAGCGGTCGACCGGGTCCGGCCTTGCTCGCCGCGCCCAGCGGAACCCGGCTCATCAGCTCGACGCCGCAGCCCAGGGCTACGTCGACGACCCCGGCGGCCACCAGCGAGGCCGCGAGATTGGTTGCCTGCTGCGAGCTCCCGCACTGGGAGTCGACGGTCGTCGCCGCGACCTCGACCGGGAGCCCCGCAGTGAGCCACGCCGTGCGGGCGATGTCGAAGGTCTGCTCGCCCACCTGACTCACGCACCCGCCGACGACCTGTCCGACCGCGGCCGGGTCGATGCCGGCGCGATCGACGAGCGCGCGCTGGGTGCGCGCCAAGAGCTCGGCGGGATGCACGCCCGCGAGCCCGCCGCCGCGGCGCCCGAGGGGTGTGCGCAGCGCATCCACCACCACGACGTCGGCCACCATGCCTCCTTGCCCCGGGCCCCGTGTGAAACCATCGATCCTACCTGCGAGGTCCCGGCTCGGCCGGGGGTGGACGGTCACGAAAGCGAGTCGGTATGCAGCGAACACGACGGCGACGGACGGTCGGGATCGCGGCGATGGCGCTCGCACTTGCCCTGGTGGTGACCGCGTGCGGTGACGACGACACCACGACCGCGAACACCGACGAGGCCGCGGCTGCCGGCGGCTCCTCCTCGACCAGCTCGACGGCCGAGAGCACGACGACCAGCACCGCTGCGACCCCCGACGCCTGCACCGGCGGGCGCCTCGACCCGGTCGCGACGCCACCATCCCAGGAGACCGCCTACCTCGTCGACGCGAGCGTCACGGACGGCTGTGTCGTGTCGTTCACGTTCCGGGACGGGACTCCTGCACCCGGCTACGACGTCGCCTACGACCCGGGCCCGTTCCAGTTCGGTGAGGGTCAGACCCTGGAGGTCGAAGGTTCGGCGTTCCTGCTGGTGCGGATGACGTTCGCGAGCACGACCGAGTTCGCCGACGACGGTTCCTTCACGACCGTCTACGACGGCCCCGACGTCCTCGAATCGTCGAGTCCGCCCGTGACCGAGGTGGCATTCGAAGACGACTTCGAGAACGAGATGCGGTGGGTGATCGGGCTCGGCGAGGAGCGGCCGTTCTCGGTGAGCACGTCGGAATCGCCTCCGACGATCACCGTCGCGATCGGCTGAGCGGCGGCTCCGTGTCGATCGCGCTCGAGCCGATCGCGGCTCCCGGGCACGAGGAGGTCGTCCGGATCCGCGACGACGACGTCGGGCTCCACGCGATCGTCGCCGTCCATTCCACGGCGCTCGGCCGCGCGCTCGGCGGTACCCGGTTCCACCCGTTCCCTGACGAGCGCGCGGCACTGGACGACGTGTTGCGCCTCGCCGCCGCGATGACCCGGAAGAACGCAGTCGCGGGCCTCGACCACGGTGGCGGCAAGGCGGTGATCATGGGGGACCCGGCCACGGACAAGACGCCGGAGCTGTTCCACGCGTACGGCCGTGGGCTCGCGCGCCTCGAGGGTCGCTACCTCACCGCCGAGGACGTCGGCACCACTCCCGACGACATGGACGTCATCGCCGAGACCTGTCCCTACGTGACCGGCGCGAGCGATGCGTCGGGCGATCCGAGCATCGCCACCGCAGTCGGTCTCCGTGGCGCGCTTCGAGCCGTGGCGGTCCGACGTTTCGGGCCCGAGGGACTCGCCGGTCGGCAGGTGGTGATCAGCGGAGTCGGCAAGGTCGGATCGCTCCTCGCCGGTCGTCTGGTCGCCGACGGCGCCCGGGTGACCGTCGCGGACGTCGACGACGACGCCGTTGCACGTGTTCGCGCCGCGCACGGCGTCGTGACCGTGGATCCGGACGAGGTGTGGACGACGCCGTGCGACGTGCTCGCGCCCTGCGCGCTCGGGGGTGTGCTGACCGCCGGGCGCGCGCCGGGGCTCCGCGGCAGGGTGGTCGGGGGGGCGGCGAACAACCAGCTCGCCGACGACGCGGTGGCGGACGCGCTCGCGGCGGCGGACGTCCTGTACCTCCCCGACTACGTCGTGAACGGGGGCGGCGTGATCAACCTCGCCCACGAGTTCGCGCCGGGCGGGTACGACCGCGCAGCAGCGTTCGCCGACGTCGAGCAGATCGCGATGACGGTGCTCTCGATCCTCGACGAGGCCGCCGCGCGCGGGATCACGCCGTTCGCGGCGGCTGAGGCACGGGCTCGACGGAGGGTCGAGCGTGCTCAGGGGACGAGGACGAGCTTGCCGAACACGTCCTCGGCCGCGAGGCGGTCGTAGGCGGCAGCGCCGTCGCCGAGCGGGACCGTGTCGGCGATCACCGGCCGGACGGTATGCCGGGCGAGCAGCGGCACCACGTGGCGCGTGAACGAGGCGGTCGCGGTGGCCTTCTCGGCACGATTCCGGCCCCGCAGCACGGTTCCGTGGAGCTCGAGCCGCTTCGTCATGAGCCCGAGCGCGGAGATCGTTGACCTTCCCCCCGCGAGCGTGCCGACGACCGCGATCCGAGCGCGAGGCGCGGCCACGGCCACGTCGACTTCGAGGTAGGGGCCTCCGACGAGGTCGAGAACCACGTCGGCGACGCCGTGGGGCTCGAGCGCGGCGACGAGCGCGCGGGGATCGGGATCACGGGTGGCCTCGACGCCGACGTCGAGGCCGAGCTCGGCGGCGCGCTCCAGCTTCCACGAGCTGCGGGCGGTGCCCACGACGCGGCACCCGGCGGCGCGAGCCAGCTGGACCGCGGCCGTGCCGACACCTGACCCGACCGCATGCACGAGGAGCTGCTCGCCCATGCCGAGCCGGCATCGGGTCCAGCACGCGTCGTGCGCGGTGACGAAGGCCTCGGGGACTCCGCCCGCCGCCACCAGGTCGAGGCCGTCGGGCACCGGTGCGCAGTGGTCGGCGTCGGTGACCAGGTACTCGGCTTGCGCCCCGCCCCCGACGACGCCGAAGACCCGATCGCCGAGGTCCGGCGACCGGACTCCGGGCCCCACGGCGTCGATCGTCCCCGCGAACTCGAGCCCGGGGATGTCGGGCGGGCTTCCCGGAGGCGCTGGGTACAGGCCGGCGCACTGGAGCAGGTCGGCGCGGTTCAGCCCCGCACCTGCGACACGGACGCGCACCTGGCCGGCGCCGGGCTCGGGGACGGGCCGCTCGTCGAGCACGACCCGATCGCCCTCGACGACGGTGAGCGCCCGCATGGTCGGCTGCTCAGCCATGGATCGGGTAGACGCGCCGGGCCACGCCGCCCATCAAGGAGCCGAGCGCCGCGCCGGCGACGACGTCGGAAGCGTGATGGAGCCGGGCGTAGACGCGGCTCGCGGCGATGAGCGCCGCGAGGCCGTGATACCCGACGCTCGAGACCGGTCCCCGGCTCAGCACCGCGGCCGCGGTGAAAGCGGCCGCGGCATGGCCGGACGGGAACGAGCTCGTGATCGGCATGCGCACCCCGTAGGGGAGATCGACGGTGGCGCGGTCGAAGTCGTCGTCACGCTCGATCGGCCGGACGCGACGGAAGAACGACTTCACGACGATGTTGGTGAGGAAGGACTCCACGCCGAGCGTGATCGAGAGACGGAGCAAGGGCTGCTTCCGGCGCGCCCTGGCGGCCTCGAGTGCGCCGATCACGTGCCAGCCGATGCCGTGGTCGAACGCGGCCGAGAGCGAGTAGAAGACCCGGTCCGCGATCGGGCCCCGGTGGTGGTCCACCCACCGGTCCACCGTCGCGTCGACGCGCTCGACGAGGTCCTGCGGTCGGCGCGGGGCACGCCGACCCGGGTCGAGCATGCTCACGCCGGTGAGAGCTCGGACGTGGTGAACAGCGGTGGGGCACCGGCCGCGATCGCCTCCGCTTCGGCGGCCGCGACCCGCAGCTCGACCGCCTGGCCAGGGTCGCCGCCGAACGACGGGCAGTAGGGCTTGAACGCACACCAGTTGCAGAGCGGCCCCGGGCTGGGGCGGAAGTCTTCCCGGTAACAGGCCTGGCGGACCGCTTCGTAGACGGCGGCGGTGCGGCGTTCGAGCCCCGAGGTCGAGCGGTCCGTCGGCCGGGCGATGATGGCTTCGGGCTTCGACAGGTAGAGCAGCTGGACACGGGCCGGGCGGCGACCGATGACCCGCTCGCAGAGCGCCGAGTAGAAGTGGACGCCGGCGAGACGTTGTTGCTCCACGCGCTCCGACGGCACGCTGCCCGTCTTGTAGTCGGTGACCACGAGCTCGCCGTCGGCGTCGAGCTCGAGGCGATCGATGATCCCGCGCACGACCACGCCGCCGATCTCGGCCTGGAGCTTCACCTCGAGGCCGATCGGCGTCACGCAAGCCGGGTCCTCGAGCTCGAAGTAGCGATCGAGCAGCTCGGCTGCCTCGGCGTGGAACGCCGCCCGCTCGTCGGGGCCGAGCCCGAGGCCGGCGAACTCGGGATGCTCGGCCAGCTCGTCGTGCGCCCGGTCGAGCTCCGCTCGTGCCGTCTCCGGCGTGCGCGCCGGGGGCGGGTGCAGCATCAGCCGCTCGAGCGCCGCGTGGACGAGGGTGCCTCGGCTGGCGGGGATCGACGGGGGCTCGGGGAGCCGGTCCACGTAGGAGAACCGGAACGCGAGCCCGCAGCTCTTGAACGCCGAAACCGCGCTCGGAGAGAGCGACACGGGGACCGAAAGCGCCACGTCCGGATCGTACCGCCGGCCTGTGACACCGGCGGGTGACCCCACGGGAGCGAGGTGTGCAGCGCCGGGTGGGCGCACACCCGCACCCGCCCCACGCTCCGCGTGGGGTGGACGTTGGCTTCGAGCTAGGGCAGTTGCGACTCGATCCAGCGCTCGAGCGCGGGCCCGCTCTCGAAGCTGGCGATCAGCGCGTAGCGGGGCCGATCGGTCGGGTTGCTGACGACGTGCCACAGGCGCTCGGAGTCGACGACGTACTGGAGGCCCGGGTGCAGGTCGATGCGCGTCTCGGTGGCGGGGTCGTCACCGTCCTCGCGCAGGACCATCTGTGCGCCCGGATTGTCGCTCAGCTCGAGCCATGCCCGCACGACCCAGCCCTGGTCGTCGGGGTTGAGGCGGTTGTTGTCGTCGAGGTGGATCTGCTCGAGCGATCGCTCGTAGGACTGGCGCTCGAGCTTGATTGTGCGGACCCGGCCGAAGTTCGCCCCGACACGGTTCACCCACTCGACGATGGTCGGGCACCGCTTCGCGTTGGCGGTCCAGACGCCGTCCTTGTCGGCTTTGCCGTGGTCCCAGAAGCCGGCGCATTCGAGATCGCCGTGCGCGGAGGCGATGGGGGCGAAGTTCGTGTCGCCGCCGCTCTTCCAGTCCATGTACTCGAGGGACAGGTACTCGTCGTCGGGCACCCGAAGATCCGAGTCCCGCAGGACGACGTACCCGGTCGCGTCGAGGGCCGACACCTTGGTGAAGCTCATGCGCGCAGAGTGTACGGGCAACGACCGTCGGGGTCAGAAGTCGAGGGCGCCGGTGGCCGCGTCGAGCGAGCCCGTCTCGGCCCAGGCACCGCGGAGGTTGCGGGCGATCAGCGCCTGGTGCACCTCGTCGGCGCCGTCGACCAGGCGGGCGGCGCGGGCGTGGCGCAGCATGCGCTCGAGCGGCGTGTCGGTCGAGTAGCCGAGCGCGCCGTGGA